>JAAYJW010000039.1 GCA_012522765.1 candidate division WS1 bacterium
CTTGAGCCAGGCTGCGCGAGGTCGTAGAGGCTGAGATGCTGCTGCGTAAACTCCGCGTGCTGCTCCAGCGCCTCCCGGACCGCCACGTGGTGCGGGGCATCGCCGAGCGAGATCTTCTGCTCGCGCAGGGCGTATGAGGCGATGTAGGCGCCGTCGCAGGCCAGCGCCTCGGCGGTCGCGAGTTTGTGCTCCTCGGGGTACATGAACGATTCGAGGATGCCGCCCTCATGGCCCTCAAGCAACGCCAGTGCCCTCGTCCGCGCCTGCAGGGGCGGCAGGCCAAGAAGTTGCCCGGCCGCGAGGCCATGCGAGCAGGCAAGGCCCAGCTTGTAGTCAATCACGCTGCCCACGAACGGCGGGAAGGCGTGGCCGCGCTCGCAGAAGACCATCTCCGTCATTCCGCGCATCGTCAGCCAGGCGCTGCTCGGCGAACTAACGCCGATGTTCGGCGAGATGGTGATGGTCGTGTCGAAAGTGTCTATGTAGGCCTTGACCTGCTCGAAGAACTCCAGCGTGGAGTTGAGCTGAAAGAGCGTCTTTGCCATGCGGTAGTCAGGGTGCTGGGTGGACTCAGCCAGATCAAGCTCCACGCCGAAGTGATCGGCGCTGAAGCGCGCGAATTCCCCGCGACACTCCGGACAGTAGCAGTCGTAGGGCAGCGGGTTGTCGAAGAAGATCGAGTCAACGTGGCCGCCGGAGCCCTCGATGGTGTTCTTCACGCGCTGCTTCATGTACTCCAGCCAGAACGGGCGGTTGTAGCAGCCGCAGTGGCGCTCGGGGTTGTTGTAGATGATGATCGGCTTGCCATCGAGGCCGAGGCGGACCGCTTCGCTCAGTCCGGGCGTCTGCTCATATTCGCGCCGCCACCAGACCGTCTGGCTGCAGATGTAGGGCTGCCGGCGCAGCCCGCCCTCTCGGGCGACAGCCTCGGCTTCTTCGTCCATGTAGGCGATCGTTTGCTGGATATTCCGGCCGGTGGAGAGGATGAGGCGCACGTTGTCCGTATCGGTGCCGTAGCCGCCCCCACCGCCCCAGCGGATACGCCCGTCAATGTTGGCCCCGTGGCCCCACTGCACGTAGCCGCGCCGGGCCCAGTCTGGAAGCTCCGAATGGTCGCGCCAGTCGGCGTGGGCCGCAGAGACCAGCGCCAACAGTACCACAGTTGAGATGATCGGTGAGAGGACTGAGCGCATCTGGGCGTTCATGTCGGCTCCTCCGTTCGCTCTCCACGGATGATGTCGCCCGCCAGACTTCCGCCCGGATGCGCGCTCACCTGCCTTCTCTGCTGAAAGCGCTCGATCAAATGAAGGATGCGCGCCGTCGGCGGAGAAGCCCGCAACGATGTCAATTCATGCAATCACCGCAGGTGGGAGATCATCCATGCCAGAGCGCAACTTCCAGTTCAGGCAGCGACTAAACGAGGTGCACCGAAGTGACCGGCGCGACCCGGAGGCGCAGCCGCAGCCGGGCGAGACCGTGGTGGGGGAGAGCTGGCGGATCGTCTACGAGGCCGATGCGTCCGACTACCTCGTGGGCGTCGCGCAGGACCTGCAGGACTACTTCCTCACCAGCATGGGCATCCCGATGCTGCTCGCGCCGGGCGGAGATACCGGCGCGCAAGCGATTGTCTTCACCACGAAGGAGCAGTCGCCAGA
>JAAYJW010000320.1 GCA_012522765.1 candidate division WS1 bacterium
TCACCGACATGGGCAATGAGGAGGATATCACCGAAATCTACTCCTCCGCCGATGACGATGGCATCCCACCCTTCGTTACGGTTGATACCCTCCTGCACCTCTACCACCTGCAGTTCGACCAGACGCTGAAGGTCATCGAGGAGACGCAGTTCGCCCCCGCGATGGCCGACTTCTCGCGCGAGATGATGCAGATCGCGCTGGAACAGCACGGGGCGGTCGCGGATGATCTGCAGGAGGCAGCGCGCCGAAACGTCGCCTACTTCGCGGTAGGCCTGAAGCTGCTTGAGCCGGCTGCAGATGCACCGGCGCCCGTTGCCTTCATGGTGGCCGAGGAGCTTGGGCTGATCGAGGCGCACGGTGGCTTCAGCGCCAGTCCCATCTTCGGCTACCGCGAGGACTACTCGCAGTATGTCCCGCGCGGGCACTACACGCGCTCGGAGACGCTGGAGCGTTACTTCAAGGCGCTGATGTGGTACGGGCGGATCTCGATGCTGCTCAAGGGCGGCGATGACGCGATCATCTCCGAGGAGGAGGCGCGCATCCAGACGCTGCAGGCGGCGCTGATCGCCGGCACGCTCTATCAGCCGCAGTATGCGGAACTGCTGGACACCTGGCAGCGCGTTTACTCGGTCACCGCCTTCTACGTGGGCTTCGCCGATGATCTCACGCCGCAGGAGTACGCGGAGGCTATCACCGAGGTCGCGGGCGCATCGTCCACCTGGGCGAACCTTGCCTCCGAGGAGACGCTCTTCGCCCTGCGCAGCGAACTGGCGACATACCGCGCGCCGCAGATATACGGCGGCACCGGGGAGGTCGCGCTCGATCCGCCCTTCTCGCCCGAGCAGCTTGATGACCTGCTCAGCGACACGATGGGCATGCGGCTGATGGGCCAGCGCTTCATCCCCGACGGCTACATGATGCAGGAGCTTGGCTTCCCGCGCGCGGGCGACTTTACCGGCGAAGGGAAGCCGTTCTCGATGGAGATCACTCAGGGTGGGCCGCAGCGAGTGTTCCCGCGCGGCCTCGACGTGATGGCGGTGCTCGGCTCTGAGCGCGCGCATGAGATCCTGCAGGCTGAGGGCGATACCGTTTACGCGAATTACGAGGCGCAGCTTGCGGCACTACGCGAGGAGTTCGATGGCGTCTCGCAGGCAGACTGGAACCGCAACCTCTACTGGAGTTGGCTCTACGCGCTGCGGGCGCTGATTGAGCCGGTGGGGGAGGGCTACCCGAACTTCATGCGCACCAGTCAGTGGCAGGACCGCACGCTCTGGGCCGCGCTGGCGTCATGGGCGGAGCTTCGGCATGACACGATCCTGTACGCCAAGCAGCCCTATCCCGTTGCGACTGCAATGCCGATGCCGCCCGAGACCCCGCCGCCCGGCTTCGTGGAGCCGCGGCCGGAGTTCTACGCCCGGATGCTCTCGCTGGCGCGGATGACGCGAGAGGGGCTGTCGGCGATGGAGGTGCTCGATGAGCAGTCGCTGGAGCGGCTGCAGAGCCTTGAGGAGATCATCCAGCGCCTGCTCGACATCTCGCTCACTGAGCTTCGCGGCGAGCCGATCAGCGAGGATGACGCGGATTACATCAAGTACATCGCCGGACGGCTGAAGCGCGCGGTGCTTGGCATTGACGAGGAAGAGGAGAAGACCACGATTGTGGCCGACGTGCTCACCGACACCAACACCTCGCAGGTGCTGGAGGAGGGCGTGGGCTACGTGAAGCTGCTCGTGGCGGCGTATCAGCTCCCCGACGGCCGGGTCGTGCTCGGCATGGGGCCGGTGCTTTCGCACTACGAGTTCAAGCAGCCGATGGCTGACCGCCTCACCGATGAGGCGTGGCGGGAGATGCTCCGGCAGAGCCCGCCGGAGACGGCGCCGTGGGTGGGGAGCTTCTATCTTGCGCAATGAGCCTGATGCTGGACCGGGTGCCGACATGCGCAACACGCTGATCGTCTGCGCCGCGCTGATGCTGATCGCGGCAGTACCGTCTCTCGCGCAGGAGGCAGGGCCGATGCCCGGCGATGTGCTGATCAGCGAAGACTTTGAGGCCGGGATGGACAACTGGTGGGTCGAGGGTGGCGAGCGGGTGTGGGTGGAGGATGGCCGCCTGCATGTTAAGGCCGACCCGCCGGAGGGCTCGGGCGGTCCGAACGTGGCCACCGTCTGGTGCCGGACCCCGATTGAGGGCAATACGCGGATCGAGTTCGATGCGCACGTCGTGTCGTCCAGCACCGCCGTGAACAACATTAACTTCTTCTTCTACTTCGCGGACCCGAGCGGCGTTCCGCTTTACCATACGCGCGAGGAGCGGTCGGATGCGGGTTACGCGAAGTATCACGCGCTGAACGGGAACATCCTCACGTTCCTCAATGACCCGAAGGCGAACGAGGGGCTGGCGGAGGGGGAGTTCGCCCCCGCGCGGGTGCGTATCCGCCATTGCCCCGGCTTCATCCTGCTCGCCGAGACGTTCAACTATCGCTGCCGGCAGGGGGAGACGTATCACATGGAGATCGAGAAGCGCGACGACGTCATCCGCTTCAGCGTGGATGGCGTCTACCTGCTGGGCGTGCGGGACCCGCAGCCGTGGCAGTCGGGCCTGATCGGCCTGCGCACTTTCCGCACGCACCTGTGGTGGGACAACATCACGGTGACGGCGATCAAGTAATACCTGCGCTATGTCTGTGGGAGGGGCGACTCCCATCCGTTGCTCCGCCAGAAGCGGGAACGACCGCGTCGCTTCGCGCCGCCCCCTGCGAGGGCGCTTAACGCACGGACAGGAGTGTCCGTGCCACGGGAGAGGCAACGGCGCGGCGGGGTACGAGCCCCCGCCCTACAACGACACCACAGCCACCCCCCCCGGAGTCCAGGCGCCCTCGCCTGGACACGTAACGTCGAACACATTCCCCTCACGCCACCGCCGCTGTTAGTCGTTGCCGGTTGTGTACCATATCTTCTGCAGAAAGGGATGAGCCATGGTAGAATCTCCTGAAGCGCCTGTAAACACTCAAGGAGGAGACTGGCCATGGCTCAGAAGGAGTATACCCCGCTGCATCAGCAGGTCA
>JAAYJW010000321.1 GCA_012522765.1 candidate division WS1 bacterium
TCGTTCCGTGGCACGCACACTCAAGTGCGCGTGTCGTAAGCCGTTGTGGCCCCTGCGCCCTCGCAGGGGGCGGCGCGAAGCGGCGCGGTCTTGTCGTTGGCGAACGGCGGGCCTCACCCCCCTCGATCCCCCCTCTCCCTGCAGATCGCTGCGCGATCTGGTGCGGGACGAGGGGGGAGGAACGGCTGACGGCAACGGCGGGCCTCACCCCCCAACACACCCCCCTCGCGCCGAAAGAAGGCCATCCCACCAACTGCGTCGAAATGCCGCGTCGCCCGCAATACCTACGGGGGGATGTTGGCGTCAATGTCCACCGCAACCGCACTCTACCTCGTGGCGCTCTTTCTCATCACCCTCTTCACCGAGGCGATCTTCGGCATCAACGCCCAGTCGCTGGCGTACGTGCCGATTTCGCTCGCGCTCATCGCGCTGCTGCTGCACGCGACCGCGGCGGGCAAGCGTGACATCATCGGGCGCTGGTACACCTCCAGCCCGCTCTTCGCCCCCGGCCTGCTCTTTCTCGCGGGACTGGCGGCGGCGCTGCCGCAGGCGCAAGACCTCGGTCTCGCCGGGAAGGACTTCCTTCGCTGGAGCTTCGTCTGGCTGGTGTTCGCGCCGGTTACGCGAGCCGTCTGCGCCGATCGCGCCCGCTGCAGGCTCTTCGCACGCGCTGCCGCAGCCTTCATCACACTCTTCGCCACCCTCACCGCAGTAGATCTGATCACAGGACTTGGCCTGGTGCGAGCACTCACCGGAGGCTCCGGCGTCACAGGTCAGGGTCGCTACATGTCGCTCTACGGTAATGCCGGCATCTTCGCGGGGATGCTGATCGTTGGCTTCCCGCTGTCGCTGGCGCCGGCGCTTACTGAGCGGTCGCGATGGCGGCGGATCGCATGGACAGGCGCCACCGCGGTGATGGCGGGCGGGATGCTGCTGTCAGGCTCGCGAGCGGCAGTCGTGGCCTCGGTGGTGGCGGCAATGCTGATCTGCCTGCTCCTGCGGCGGCGCATGGGTGCGGCGGTGATTGCTGCCGGAGCGGGGGCGATGGTCGTGCTGATGCTCGGGGCGGAGGTGGCGGGGCCGCCGAGTCTCGCGCGCTTCCAGCACCTGCTGATGCGAAGCGGCAGCGGCTATGACAGTCTGCAGCACCGCATGGATGTCTGGGAGAGCGCCGGGCGCCTGATAGAGACAAGTCCGCTGATCGGCCGCGGCGGGGCGCAACTGCGTTTCCACCAGCGCCACGGACTCAACCGGGCGCACAACGCATGGCTTGATGCATGGCTCGATGGGGGACTGCCGGCGCTGCTGGCGATGATCCTTGTAACTGCGGCCATCATCCGCCGGATGTGGCTGACGTGGCTCTACCGTCCGCGGGGGTGGCTCGACCCGACGCACGTGGCCCTGCTGGGGGCGGCAGCGGCGGTGCTGGTGGGGTGGACGGTTCGCGCGGGGATAGGCAGCCGCATAGACTGGCTACCGACCTTCATGGTATTCTCACTCTGCTGGGATGCCGTGCCGGCCGATCCGGCCGGGCAGGACCCGGGTGACGAAGAGGTTATCTTCCCGGCCGCAAAGA
>JAAYJW010000322.1 GCA_012522765.1 candidate division WS1 bacterium
CGCCCGCAGGGCGTCAAGTCGTTCCCGCAGTCGGCGTCCGTTCGAAACGACGCACGGGTCCGGCCCAGGGCGGGATGTGCCCGTTCTGTGGGCCGGGGTGGAACCTCAGGCTCCCGCCTCGCTGCGCTCGCAGGAGCCTGACCCTCGCTGCGCGAGGGCGGCCCCTCCTTACGACTCATCCCCCGCCATCCCGCCCGACCGTGCGGCACAAACGGCGGGCCGGTCAGCGACCGGCCCCTCCAGCGGCAACGCACGCTGCCGTCACACGTTCACCCACACCGGACTAGACCAGCCCGTCTCCTCGTCCTCCTGCACCACGCGCACGTAATACCAGTCGCCATCACGCGCCGGCGTTGGGTCCACATACTCGAAGTACTCCTCCTCGCGCGAGCACTCGCGCAGGTGCAGCGTCTCGTTATTCTTCACGATCTTCATCTGCTCGATCGGCGCTTCGCCGATGGCGTGGACGCGGATTACCCGCTCGGCCGCCGTCTCCGCCAGATCAACCTCGCCACCCATCGCCACCCCATTCACGCTGAACTCGAGGATCATGCGCACGCCTGTGGTCGCATACGTGCGGCGGGCCTTCAGCGCGTCGAAGATCGCCTCGCGCGTCAGTTCCGGCGCGTAGACGCCGGTGAAGCCGCTCTTGCGCATGACACACCACTGCCGGTCCTCCGGGAAGGAGCGCCCGGGCATCCCCGCATGGCTGTCACCGCAGCCGATGAAGCCGAAGCGATAGCCCCGCGCGAGCGCGTTGAAGACGCCCGACCCCGGCTTCTCCGACTTCTCCCACAGCGGATCGGCGTGCTCCACGCCTGAACCCCAGCAAGAATAGACCTCCACCAGCGGCTCCAGGTCCTGCGCGTAGCAGTCCCACTCGGTCCATGACTTCGTGTGATGCGGGATCGCGATGCACTCCCCGCGCTCGCGCAGGTACGCGAAGAACTCCTCGTAATCCGCCCCACGGATCGCGTCCAGTACGGGCTCGATCTCGTTCGCACGGTAGACTACGTTGTGATGCCCGCGGCCCTCGTGGCCGCCGTACTCGAAGCCCTTGAGCGTGACGAACTCGCCGGGCGCGTAGTAGTCGCGCGTCGCCTCCTGCGTCTCCACCCAGCCATCCTTCAGGTGGCCGCCAGCATCGGTGATCGCCATGAAGTCCAGCAGCGCCACATCGCGGCCGTAGGCGTAGCCCTCCGCGGGCGTGCCGATCGAGTCGGAGTGATACATGCTCTGGCAGTGCAGGTCGCCGAAGTAGATGTTCATCTCGCGCTGCGTCACGAGGATCGGGTTCGACAGGTAGCGATCTCCCTCGCCATCGGCGCGCTCGGCGGAGAGGCGATGCACCTCCTCCACCTCGCTGCGCACGCCCTCAATGACGCGCAGGTTGCCATCCCCATCAACGAACTGCGCTCTGCCCGGCATGGCCACGCGCGGATGATCGCTGCCAAGGCGCATCTCGCCGACGAAGTTGCGGTCCGGACGGTTGCGGAACTCGTCCATCACCGCGATCTTCACCGCGAACGGCTCACCGGGCCGCACGACAGCGGGCGCTACCAAGTTGATCTGCCCGGGGGGCGTCGGGACGACCGTCACCTGAAGCTCATCCCCCGGCAGTTCGATGAAGTCACGATCGCCCTCGATGTCCACGTAAGCGTGGAAGCGGTCCTTCGGCGTAGGGCAGACCCGTTGGGCGCGGATGCCATCCTCGCCCCAGAGCGTGTCGCCGTAGATGATGCGGATCACGTCGCCTGGTTGCAGGTCGCCATCGCGGACGGTAGCGACGATCTGACGCGCCCAGCCACCGCCATCCTGCTCGCGCACCCCCTGAGGGCAGCGCTCCTCGGCGCCCAGATCCACCCACGCGTCGGAATCGCTTTCAAGCTCCACGCGCACGTTTTTGCGCCCGTAGCCGACGTAGCCGTCATCGTAGCCGCCGCGCTCGTGGCCCTTCTGAAAGTAGCGGTGCAGCGGCACCTCGGGCCACTCCCAGGCGTCGTTCGGGGTGGCGATCCGAAGCTGTCCGCCGGACTTCATGCCGCTCTCCCCCACCGTGTATGTGAACGTGAGCGTAACGGTACTCCCGGCGACGATATCATCGCGCGGGGACATGGTGATGCGGCCGCAATCGGTCATGTTGGGTCTCCGTTTCATTCATCCGGATTCAAGGCGCCCCTGCCTGGATATGTTAAGACGACAGTGCCGTCAGGAGGGGCGGGCTTCCTTGCCCGCCCACGCCGTTGGAAGCGTTGTTCGGTGGGCCGGGGTGGAACCTCAGGCTCCTGTCTCGCTGCGCTCGCAGGAGCCTGACCCTCGCTGCGCGAGGGCGGCCCCTCCTTACGACCCACTGCCCGCCGTTCCCCCCCACAAACCACGCGCCTCCCGCTACACGCCCAGCTCGTCGCTGACTTCCCTCATGGCTTCCGCCACGAAGTCAATATGTTCTCCGAGATCCACGCCAAGCTCCTCCGCGCCGTTGCGGATGTCGTCGCGATTCACCGCGGCCGCGAATGAGCTGTCCTTCATCTTCTTCTTTACCGACTTCGCCTTCAGGTCGCTCAGACCGGTGGGGCGCACAAGCGCGCAGGCGACGATGAAGCCTGACAGTTCGTCCACCGCGAAGATCGTCTTGCGCACGAGGCTGTCTCGCGGCACCCCGGCATGCGGCGCATGGGCCATGATGTCCTCGACCAGCGCCTCATCCACGCCCCGCTCGCGCAGAAGCTCCGCGCCCTTCTGCGGATGCTCCTCCAGCGTCGGGTGGATCTCCCAGTCGAAGTCATGCAGCAGCCCCACCACACCCCAGTACTCCTCGTCCTCGCCGAACTTACGCGCGTAAGCCCGCATCGCAGCCTCCACCGCGTAAGCGTGCTTGCGCAGGTTCTCATTCTTCACGTACTCGTGCAGTATCTCCAGCGCCTCATCGCGCGTCATCTCACTGACCTCCCGCTCATGTTGACCCAAGCGCTGAGCGTATTTCGCCGCAAAATCATTGCGGCCTTTGTTGCATTATTGCTTCACGCCGCAGGCCTCGGAGTGTATACTGGGGCCACGTGCCGATCCTGACGGACTGGAACGAGACATACGGAGGTGTTCGCAGATGCGCAAAGGCTTCACGCTCATTGAATTGCTGGTTGTGATCGCCATCATCGCGATCCTCGCAGCGATCCTCTTCCCGGTCTTCGCCCGGGCGCGCGAGAAGGCTCGCCAGTCGAGTTGTCTCAGCAACGTCAAGCAGATCAACCTCGCCATCCTGCAGTACTGCCAGGACTATGATGAGACGGTGCCGCGGTATGACTTCCGCGACTACGCCTACTTCTGGGACGGGGCCATATATCCGTACATCACGAACGCACAGGTTTTCGGTTGCCCGAGCAAGTCGTCAAACGGTACGCTCAGCTACAACGCGAGCGACCCGACGCTTCTGAGTGGTATCCGCCCCGCCAACTATGGCCTCAACGGCGACGTGGATGGCCTCAAGCTCGCCCGATTCGTCAGGCCAGCCGAGACCTACTTCATCCACGACAGCTACAACCAGCACGCCTACTCCATCGCCGACTGCGGCACACTGACGGAGTATCGCGATCGTCTCGGCACTAACTCCGGCAGCAGCTCTCCGCCACACAATGAGGGCGCCAACTACGGCTACGCCGACGGTCACGCGAAGTGGCGATCCGCCGCTGACGCATTCGGCGATCCGGACGCCTACTCGGCCGACTAACGCCACCAAGAGCGATCTACCCGATGCGGGCCCCTTCTTCCGGGGCCCGCGTCCATGTACGGAGGACTGCGCCTGCCGCCGAAGAATAGGCAAAGCGTTACTTGATCGATGGTCCGCCGCGGGAGGCGCCTGTCATGTCTCGCCACGCCAAGCATACTGACTTCATCCGCACCCTCGAGCCATGGCCGAAGTTCGCTGAGAAGTACTGGTGGGAGGACCCGGACCGGCCTGACCTCGGCTGTTTCGGCACCGGCTACAACTCGTGGGGCGTCCAGACGAATCAGAAGTACATCGGCGCACTCGCCGTGCTTGCGACCGATCCCGAGCTCGACGAGGACGCTGTCGGCCTCTCCCGCAGCCACCTGCTTGAACGCACGCTGACCGCCCTGCGCTTCTCCCTCGCCAGCCACATCTCCGGCGATCACCAGTGCTCCGACGGCACCAACTGGGGCCACACCTGGATCTCCGGCCTCGGCGTTGAGCGCATGATGCACGCGGTTGAAGCGATTGATGAGCACCTGACCGATGACGACCGCACGGGCCTGCGGCGGATGCTTGTCTCGGAGGCCGATGCGCTACTCGATCTGCCGGTCACGGGGACGCTGTGGGCGGCCGATGGCGGGAACCGCCCTGAGTCGAACATCTGGAACGGCGCGCTGCTCAACCGCGTGGCCCTGATGTACCCTGATGAGCCGAACGTGGCGGCATGGGTAGAGAAGGGGACGCGCTTTCTGCTCAACGGCATCTCGCTCCCGAAGGACGCCGAGGATGAGACGATCTACTCCGGGCGACCGCTGAGCGAGTGGCATGTCGGTCCGAACTTCTTTGAGCACTTCGCGCTCGACCACCACGGTTATCTGAATGTCGGCTACATGGTCATCTGCATCTCCAACATGGGCATGATGCACTTCGCCTGCGAGACCGCCGGCTGGGAGCCGCCCGTGGGGCTCTACCACCACGGCGCGGAGCTGTGGCAGGTCATCCGCCGCATGATCTTCTCCGACGGCCGCCTCTGTCGCATCGGCGGCGACTCGCGCCAGCGTTACTGCTACTGCCAGGACTACCTGCTGCCGAGCCTGCTCTTCGCCGGGAGCAAGTTCGACGATGAGTATGCGCCGGGCCTTGAGGCCGGGGCGCTGGACCTGATCCGGCACGAGCAGCGGGTCAATGGCGACCGCGGCTTCCTGTCAAAGCGCCTGCAGACGATCCGGGAAAGCAACCCCTACTACTACACGCGCCTTGAGTCCGACAAGGCCGTGGTGCTGGCGATGAACGCGTATTGGCGGCGCAAGCTCCAGCTATCTCGGCCGTCGCCGTCTGAGCACTTTGAGTTCTCAGTGGCTGGCGGATGGGAGGAGCCGGAGCATGGAGCGATCATGCATCGCTCGCCGCGTCGTATCGCCTCCTGGAGTTGGCGCGCGCGGCAGCGGCCGATGGGGCTTTGCCTGCCGCCGAATGCCAGCGGCCTCGCCGAGTGGGACAACAACATGGCAGGTTCGGTGCGGCTGATGGGCGCGACCGGAGGCCCGGAGGTGATGCGTCACGAGCAGGCCAGCTTCGAGGGCGGCTTCATCACGTGGGGCGCGATGGATGACCGCGCGGGAGCGGTCTTCGGCGAGGGCTGGAAGCCTCAACTGCCGCTGGAGCATCAGTATGCAATCGCCGCTTTGCCCGATGATCGCACGATGGTGGTGATGGAGTACTGCGCTGCCCCGGCGCGCTACTACCTCCAGCCAGTGACCGGCATCAAGGGCCTCAAGCTCAACATCCCCAACGACATCTTCAACGGCATGGAGCGCACCTATGC
>JAAYJW010000323.1 GCA_012522765.1 candidate division WS1 bacterium
AGCGAGGAATCTAAATGGTTCTCCGGTGAATTGAACTGGCTCCCCAGGCCGGATTCGAACCGGCAACCTAATGGTTAACAGCCATCCGCTCTACCGTTGAGCTACCGGGGAGCACCACGTCCCAACTATACCAGACTTTCCCCCCTCTGTAAACCCCCACCACCCCGCCTCCTGAGCCGGCAATCGCGATCACCCGACACCAGCGATCACATTCACTCAGACAAGACCAGCCCCCCGAGAACTGGCGTGATCAAACACAGCCCTGACAACAATCGCCACTCCGCCAAGCCCTCAGAACAACCCACCGACCAGTCCCCAGACCGCTCCAACCGCCCACAGGATCGAACGCAACTCATTCCAGTCAAAGCCGCGGTCGCGGAACGGGATGAAGACAATGTCGCCCTCCTGCAGCGGCATGTCCTCCGGCGCCACACCCTCGTCCGCTTCGCCCATGTTGCGCGTGATGAACTCGGTCTCCCCCGTCTCCGTCGTCCGAATCACCGTGACCTCTTCCATGTTCGCAGTCTGGAAATTCCCATACCGCGCCACAACATCAAGCAGCGTCAGATCACGCGTAACCGGCACCGGGCCCTGCTGCGTCACAGCACCCATCACGTAGATCGTGTCCACCTCGGGCACGACCACCACATCGTCGGGCTCAAGCTCAACATTCGCGCCCAGGTCGCCCTCCATGACGGCCCGCATGTTCACCGTCAGCGCACCCTCATCACGGTAGACATGAACGTGCTGCAAGTCCGCCATCGGAGTGGGCCCCGCAACCGTCAGCAGGCGCAGCAGATCCCGCTGCTGCTCCTCCCGAATGTTGATAACTCCCGGCCTCGCCACCGCACCGAGAATCAGCACCGTCTCGGGCGCCGCAGGCGGAACAAGCACTACGTCGCCGGGACGTACCGAGAGGTTGTACTGCATCTCGCCGCGCATCAGCAGGCCCTCGAGGTCGATCGGAATGGCTCCCTCGGGCGTGATTACCTGTGCCCTGTCAAGCGCCGCGTCGGCAGTGACACTGCCGGCGCGAGCAAGCGCCTCCAGCACGGTGATCGGTTCACCCACATCGAAAGTGGCAGGCGCGCGGACCTCGCCCAGCACAGAGATCTTGCCCGCCTCCCGCACTACCAGCACATCACCCGGCTCCAGTCTCACATTCTGCGTCAGATCGCCGTCCTGCAGCAGCCGGCCAAGATCGATACTGATGTTCGGTTCGCCTGCCCGGATGATCAAGGCCGAGCTACGATCAGCCGAGGCAGTAAGCCCCCCGCCCAGCCGGCCAATCGCCTCCAGCACAGTGATGCGCTCGCCCAGCGGCAGCAGCATCTCCCCCGGTGTGTTGACCTGCCCAAGCACAGCGATCCTCTGAGTTATCCGGGGAACGTAGATCGCGTCGCCATGTCGCACGAGCCGGCTCTCGCTGATCGGGGCCGCGCTCCTGAGCCCGCTCAGATCAACTATCTCCGGCTCGCTGGCAGGACTCGTCACGCGGACCGAGGCGAGGTCGGCGCCCGGGGTCGGGCCCACGGCCGCAACAGCATCGGCGATCGTCGCTCCGAATGGTAGGGTGACGGTTCCCGTCTGCTGGACCTCACCGCTCACGTAGACGTTGCGTTGCGAGGCCGCCTCGTTGAGAGCAACCGTCACCATCGGTCGCCTGATCATCGCTCGCAGGCGGGTTCCGATCACGGTCTCCAGCTCGCCGAGAGGTTGGCCACCTACGGAGACATTGCCAATGACAGCCATGGAGATGGTGCCGCCGGGGCCGACGCGGAACTGGCCGCTGAGGGTGGGTTCGCCGTAGACGGTCACATCCAGAACGTCACCAGGGGAGACACAATAACTCTCCAGGGCCAACTGGCAGTGCCCCGGTCCTGCTGCAACCATAACGACAACGGCGATCACTGCTGCGATGAAAGGCTGCATCGTTGTCTTCATTTGTCTTGATTGTAGGCCGGGCCCGAAGGCGTGTCAAGCTCGCGCGGCAATCAATATGAGGATGTGGGGCCACGCTGAGGGCCGCTCAACTGCGCGAAAACGGGGCGTTCTCATCACCGTCGGTGATGCCAAGTGCATCCAGCTTCTCGCGGGCCGCCGCGAGCAGACGATAGTGACGCACCTCGCGCCGAAGTAGCGGCAGTTCGGCGGCCAGTCGTGATGTCGCCGAGCGCATCTCGAGGAGCTGCTGCTGCACAGAGAGCCGCACCTGCAGGTTCGCGGCAATCGCCCACGACAACGCCGCAGGGTCGCGCGGCACCTTGGGCTGTACCTGCTCGGCCCCAATGGTCCGCAGCACCAGCCCAATCAGTTCCTCTAGTTCGGTATAAGCCAGTTCTGCGTCAGAGGATTGAACACTATCGGCGCCGTTGATGTCCTCGACCAGCTCTACCTCTGCTCGGACGATCGGCATGGCGCTCACGATCGCGCGGACCTTGAAACGCGGGCCGCCTTCGGCGAGGACCACCGTTGAGCCATCAGGAAGGCGGGTCGCCTCGAAGATGTGGGCCATCGTTCCGTAGTCGTGAGGAATGGCGGGGCCGCCCACTTCCTTGCCCGCCCGCAGAAGGGCCACGCCGAAGTAGCCATCCCCATCGGAGACCTCCTCGAGCATCTCCTTGTAGCGCTCCTCATGGATATACAGCGTGGTGGGCGCGCCCGGGAAGAGGACCGAGTTCAGAGGCATTATGGGCAGATTCTCGAGCATCCTCGACGAACCCCCGGCTACGCGATTGGGTGCTTGTCAATAAGTAATACGCTGTCGCGTCCCTTTCTCCTGCCTGATGGCGGATACAACCGGCGCCGATCTTCTTCCGCCGCCGGTAGGTCCTTTGACCGCGATGGGGAAATCATACTATGAACTACTCGTGGTAGTTGCACGAGGCGCTGTCCGCGCCAGGGAAGGAAGCCCGCGATGAACGCTGCCGCGCGATCCGCCGCGCTTGAACGAGCCACAGAGCACGTCTTCTCAATGGGCCTCGGCGATGTGGCGGCTGCCATGAGCCTGAGCAACATGAGCTACGGCCTCGCGAAGATCCACTATGTGCTGCGCGACCTCGGCTACTCCGATGATGCCACCTTCATTGCCACGCCCGATCTGACGATCACGCGTAATGAGCCACGATGGACCGCCGGCATCGGCTATGGCGGCAAGCTGACGTGGGGGCCCGGCGATCGCGAAGTGGTCTTCCTTGACGTCAAGCCCAACTGCTGCGGGATGATGGTGGGCGCCCTGCAGCAACTGCCGGCACTCGCTGAGGTGACTCGCCGGCTGGATGCGATGCTCGACGACCATGCCACGCTCGACGGCGTGCCGATAGACTGGGACATCGGCACCGGGAACCACTTCATCGACCTGATGGCGGTGGAACCGGTTGACCCTCGCACGTCGCTCCCGCCGTGGTGCTTCGTGATGCACTTCTCCGGCGATGAGCTTCGTGGGGACAACCCGCTCGGGATGGGACTGTACTGGGACTACAGCAAAGAGATCCAGCGGCGCATGCGTGTGTTCGAGACGCCATGGGGGCCCTGCCACACGCTCATCGGAGACGATGCGCACGACTACTGGGAGTTTTTTCAGCGCGCCGATGACTTCATCATGCGCCGCCGACAGATGGGGGCCGAGCGGCTCTTCGATGACTTCTCGGTCGTCGCGAACCTTCACCACCAGGGCCTGGTAGGCTTGAACGCTGTGATCCTCGGCTGCCAGGACACCTCCCGCGGCGGGATCGTCCCCGTCATGCTGCGCGAAAGCACACCCGGCTACCTCTTCCACGCGCTACCGAACCTCAGCGCGGAGGTCATAGACGTGCTCGGTTGGACCGAGCGCGCGCAGCGACATGGCGTGCTCGACCAGCTAGCGAACGCGAACGTCATACCCCACGGGGCGGGCTACATGCTCCCCGGGGTCTCGCGACTGTTGCAGGTGCATGAGCTTGGAGATCGTCGGTACTATGAGGTGGAGGCGGAGGAGGGTGGCGTTCGGATCATGTTCGGTACGCCACGCGATCTCACGTTCGCCTACCGCGGCAGGCGCGTGATCCTCTCGAGCGCGGAGTACCGACTCGGCGACATAGCCGCGCGCCTACAGCCTGTGTCCGTGCTGAAGGCGTAGCCCCCACGCCTCCCGCTATTCGCGGAACATGCGGAAGCCGGCTGGATCGAAGCCGGCGGTGAGCAGCAGGTTCGCGGCACCCTGCCTGTAGGAGGCAACCTGCTCCGCGCGCTCCTGCTCGTCATCGGCCAGTGCGCGCGACTCGGCCCAGCCGACCACTTCGCTCCACTCGGGGTTGTTGGCGACAGCCCATACCGCCAGTTGCGCCACCGGGCGCGGCGGTTGGGTCTTGCCGACATACTCCGACACCACCGCCATCCGCCGATCCGGGCAGCACACTGGATCCATGCGATCGAATCGCGTCGGAGCGGGGAGATCGTAGTTCGTGCAAGCGGTCGGGATCTCCACGTAGGCGATTGCCGTCCGCGTGAGATCGATCGGCACCCAGCCGAGCGTGGTCATGCCCTGCAGACCATCTTGCTGCGCCCAGAACTGCGTGCCCGGCGACACCGTGACTTCCTGCGGCCCGAATGCGCTACGCCTGATGCGTCCGCGGACGGACTCGTCGCCATTGCCGTAGAAGACGGCCTCCACCCGCCCGGTGGCCATCGCATCGAGCAGGTCCACCGGCGCACCCTGACGTCGTGGTGACTGTGCTTCGGATGAAACGGTGGTCATGACCAGACCGAGCACTGCGAGAGCGACTACAGAGCACCTCATCATCGGGCCCACCTCCGCGCGGCATCGCGACCTCATTGGTTCTTTCGACGCGCGAGGCCCGGAATCAGTTTCATCGCTGTAAAGCAATATCACCGCGAAACGCGGCCTCTCCAACGCCTACCACGCCCGGACAGGAGTGTCCGCGCCACGGAATGGCATCGCAGGAAGGTCCCCGGCGCTCCATGATGAACCTTCTCCCCCGCCGTAAACAGACTGGACCACCGAGGCGATATTGTCATGCCTGAGCTTACCCAGCAGATGAAGCAGTTCGCGCGCGAACATGGCGCCGATCTCATCGGCGTCGCACCTGCCGAACGGTTCCGCGACCTTCCGGCCCGCGAGAACCCGCTCTCGATCTTTCCCGAAATGACCAACGCCATCGTCATCGGGCGCAGGATCACCCGCGGCACACTCCGCGGCATGGAAGAGGGCACCAACCTCGCCCTCTACGACAACTTCGGCTATTCGTGGCTCGACATGCAGTTCGTCGCATCCAGCACCTTCGAGACCACCGAATGGCTCGAGGACAACGGCTGGGAGGCCGTGCCGATCTTCCCCTTCCCACCCGAGGCATACCCGCAGGGGATCGCCGTCCGCGAGGGAGCGCCCGCGCCCAATGTCTACCCGGACATGGACAAAATGGCCGTCGCGGCGGGCATCGCCGAGATGAGCTATGTGCGCATCGCCCTCACGCCCGAGTTCGGCCATCGCCAGCGCTGGCAGATGATCCTCACCGATGCGCCGCTTGAGGCCGACCCGCTGCTTGAGGCCGATCTCTGCGGTATGTGCTTCCGCTGCGTGGAGATCTGCCCGCTCGGGGCCATCAGCACCGATGCCGAGGAGACGATGAGCATCGCCGGGCGCGACTACACCGTCGCGAAGGTCGACTACAGCAAGTGCCGGCGCTGCCAGAACGGTGCGCGCCCCAATCGCTATCACCCCTCCGGCGCACCTGATCGCCTCGGCGCGGTCTGCATGCGCACCTGCATGCAGGCGCTTGAAGACAGCGGCAAGCTCACCACCGAGTTCGCCAACCGCTTCCGCGTGCGCGAACCGTGGGCGCTCGATATCGCCGGCGAGCCCACGCAGGTGAAGGCGGGCATCTCCGCCTCCGGCTCAGGCTGTGCCGACCCGGATGGCTCCCGCGCCGCCCGCGAGGGTGATCCGCGATGACGCTCACCTCTCAGCAGGTGAAGGATTTCGCGAAGGCTGCCGGCGCCGATCTGTGTGGCGTCGCGAACATGGAGCGCTTCGAGGGCGCGCCGGCTCAGATGGACCCGCGCAACATCTTCCCCGGTGCCCGTTCGGCAATCGTGCTTGGCCGCCGCATCCCCCGCGGCGTCTACCGAGGCATCGAGGAGGGGACGCACTGGAGCAACTACACGTTCTACGGCTACAACCGCCTGAACACGCTCATGCTGCCGAAGGCTCAGTATGCCACCGCGTGCTTCATCGAAGACTACGGCTTCGAGGCGACGCCGGTTTACCCGGGTGTGGCTGAGGCTGAACCAAGCCGTGAGCCGCTGCGCGAGGGCCAGCCGGGCCCCAATGTCTACCCGAACATCCGCATCGCCGCAGTGGCGGCAGGTGTCGGCGAGATGGGCTGGTCGAAGGTCTTCCTGTCGCCGGAGTTTGGCCCTCGCCAGCGCCTCTGCATGATCCTCACCGACGCCGAGCTTGAGCCCGACCCGCTGGTCAAGCCCAACTCGATCTGCAACCTCTGCATGGCCTGCGTGGAGGACTGCCCCGGGCACTGCATCCCGCATATCAAAGAGGGCAAGGTCGTCGAAATCCAGATCGAGGGCAACACCTACCGGTGGGGTGACGTGGACATGGGCAAGTGCACCCTCACCCACCACGGGCTGAACAAAGAGGCGTCGCCCTTCCTCTGCAAGGACTGCCCGGGGCTTTACATGCCCGTTACCGAGCAGGAATGCTCCGAGGAAGAGGCTTATAAGCTCACGCACTCGGTAGGACGCGCCACATGGCGGAAGACCCCGGAGTTCCCGAGCGGGCACGTGCTCGACTACGCCTATACGATGCTCCATGGCGTGGGCTACTATGCCGTCTGTGGCGCGCGTGGCTGCATCCGCGCGTGCTTCATGAGCAACGGCCCCGCCGGTGAGCCGGATCGCAAGTTCCACAACGAGTTCCGCAAGAAGCCCATGTGGACGCTCAACCCGAAGGGCGAGGTCGGCGTGAAGGAGTGACAGACTGCAGCCACGGGAATACTGCGGATATGTGAGTACGCACATCAATTGACCTGTAACATGTGGAGCGATCTGCACGGACATACAGTCGTAGGCGACGGTATGCTGAGCGGTCGCAGTGTCGGATGGCGCGCACATCAGTCGTAACACGGAAGGTGGCGACGATGATGGGTGCAGTGCGACGCGTTAGTGTGGTGGTACTGGTCATCACGATCTGCGCAACGGCATGGGCCGGAAAGCTCACAGTGCGTGTCAGTCACGCGATGACTCCTGTCGGTGGTGCGAACGTCACGGTGGAGCCAGCCGGTGTAGCTGGAACAACGAATCCAGCGGGC
>JAAYJW010000324.1 GCA_012522765.1 candidate division WS1 bacterium
AGATCAGGTTCGCCTTCGAGTAGACCTGGATGTCCTCTGCTGCAAGCACCTCAGAGAGGTAGGTCTCGGCCTGCCTGTGATTGCCGGCCCAGGCATAGAGGGGCGCCAGGCTGTTCCGCATGATGGTAGGGCTTAGCGAGCCTGTGCCCTCCTCCGCGAGCAGGCGCTCGAAGCAGGGGATCTTCTCTTCGTCCTCGTCGAGGGTCCAACTGTACTCGTACAGGTCTTTGCCGGTGAGCGTGTCTACCCCCACTATCTCAAAGAGCAGCCGCCCGAGCGTACGCTCCTTGTGGCGGAACTCGTGGGCCCGTTCCAGCAGCAGGACCCGCGCTGCCTCCGGTGCATCCCGCTTACGCACGTCCGCGACGTACGCCTCCATGAGTGGCAACACCCGACCGCGATCGGTCGGCTGGTTGGTTGGGTGCTCCGAGATGCGCCCACTGCTCTGCACACGGCGCTCCCACGGCTCCAGCAGCCTGTTCACACTGCGCAGCCTCAGGTCGCGCAGCAGATCAGGGTCGCCGACCTGCTCGCCCACCTCGAGCGCGCATCTGGTGAACGGCCATACAACCCCGATCTGCCCGGACTGCGCCTGTGCGCTCGCAGCGTCCTCGAAAGCTCTGACGGCCTCCCGCGAACCAACTGCGGAGATGACGCTGTCGCGAAGCGCCGCCAGTACCCGCTCCTCGTAGCCCCGGCCGGCACCGAGCAGGTTGAGGTGTACCAGCGTGCGCCACAGGTCGGGGGCGTCCGCGCTGCGCACGACCTGGCCGAGGCCGGTCGCGATTCCGCGAATCTGAGCCATGCGCCCGGCTGGCTGCAGGTGACGTGCGTCGATGTGTTCCGGCTGTTCCACCGGCTCCAGCAGTGAGTGCAGTCTGCCATAGTCGGCCTCGCTCGCGGCAAGTCGCCGCGACGCATCCAGGCGGTCGAGGAACACGCCCTGCAGCAGGACGTTCATGCTCAGGTTGCGGAAGATGTGCACGCTGATCTCGCGAGGGCCATTCACCGCGAAGTGCTGGTATAAGCCGCCCTCGAAGTCGCGTACTGCACACGCGGCCAACACGGCGCCTTTGCTCAGCAGGTAGACGGTATACTCGCGGTTTGGCTCGTAGTAGTTGAAGTCATTCACAAAGTAGAGACTCAGGCGGTGAGGCCCGTCGGGGATAGTCATGTCGAACAGCAGGTCGGGGCCGGTGCCGATCGGGTACTTCTCGCGGCCGTCATCCCAGTTCGCGGCCGGGGCATCGTACGCGGTCGGGTCGTGCAGCACCGCGGGGTTATCGACCACCGACTCATAGGTCCACCACCAGAAGTGCCTCTCGGGGTCGGTTGTGTATACTCGATAGGGCCACGGCGCAAGCGAGCCGGACACCTGGTCGGCAGGCCCGTTACCGACGCACAGGATGGCCAGGTCGCGTCCGTAGCCGCCCCACTCCCCCTGCGTCTGCCGGTCCTCGCCCCAGTAGGTGGCGCCGGAGCCGACCTTCATCGTGTACCCTGACGTATCATGCAGACGCTTGAGGGCCATGCGGGCGCGGCTGACTGCGCTATAGACATTGCCCTCACTCGCAAGGCCTGCATACAGCCTCTGCGCCGCATCACGCTGTCCGGAGAACTCCAGGCACTCAGCACGAAACAGCCGGGCATGTTCTCCTCGCAACGGGTTCGGCCCACCCTCCGCGGAGGCGAACTCCGTCGCCGCCGCCTCATAGAGGCCGTTACTCATGCCCACGCGCCCGCGCTCGAATGCCGCGAACTGCGCCACGGCCGGCCAGGCCTCAGCTTCGTGCGGCTCAGGGAGCGCGATCTTGGCCTCTACGAAGAAGCCCATGTGGCGCAGCCACTGCGCCATGACGATGCCGGCGACCGGCGCAAGCGCCGTGCCCTTCACGCGCTGCGACACGGCGGCGAATCCGGCACGACAGCCTGCGTAGTCACGCCGCCTCCCTGCATCCTCGGCGGCCAGCCACCGCTCGACCACCGACTCCCGAAGGTCGGGCGATAGATCAACGGCATACACCTCGGCCAGAAGTTCAAGCGCCCCGCCGAGCACCTCCGGGTCGCTCGGCTTGATGATGAGGTCGTAGTGCACCCGATTATGGGACAGGCGCAGCTCCGCGGGGATGCAGTCGTGGTCGCCGGCCTGGTCGAGGGCCAGCAGGGCATACCCTGCCGCCGCCTCTGTCGCGCCTTCGGTTCGCACTCCACGGGCGTACTCCAGCGCGGCACGACGCGCGGCCGGTCGTAGGGGATACTGATGCGCGGCTTGCCGCAAAGCGCGGAGGCGAGCATCGCCGCTAAGGCGGAAGGCCAGATCGCCGAGGTGAGCTGCGGCCTCGGGGATCAGATCGAGGGCTCTGCGGTTTTGCGAATACCCCGCCGAGCCGGGGAAGCTGCTCCAGTCCTCAAAGCCGCTGCCGAAACGCTCAACCAATGCTCCATAAGCACGCGCTGCTGCGTCGGGGTCATCGTTCTGCGCGGCCAGCTTCGCTGCCGTCTGCAGAGCAATGGCGGCCGCGGCGGTTGGGCCGAGCGCATCGGCGTACTGCTCCCACGCCTGCACCGCCTCCCCGGGCTCTCCCGCGGCTTCGAGTGCGCGCGCGAGTTGGGGCAGTATCTCCTGGCGACGGTCGGGGTGGGCGTCCAGTAGCGCGCGACAGGCGGTGACGGCTTCGGCGGGCTAGTCTTCATCAAGTAACGAGGTAACGAGAGCAGGTAGTTGCCCCACCGCATCCGGCGGCGTGTCGTCCTGTCCCTGCGCGAACAGCGGTCCACACGGCTGCAGGAGTGCGAAGAAGACTGCAAGAAGGATCAACATACCCATCACTCCCCCACGAAGTTGCCCACATCATACCCCCCCCGACAGCTCTTTGTCAAGAACATGCAGAAAAACATCCCACCGTCGAACGGGTTTCGCTGCAGCGTCAGCGTTCGGTGAACCGCATCACCCTGAGCCGGTCGAAGCGCGCCTCGGCGCGTTCGACGAAGACGCCGAGGCGGCCGGCGATCTCGCGGTGGCGCACCTGGTGGAGCATCAGGCGCCCATCCGCGTACACCTCCACGCTCTCGCGATACGCGATCACCGTCAGCGTCACCTCATCCGCGGGAGCCCA
>JAAYJW010000325.1 GCA_012522765.1 candidate division WS1 bacterium
ACGCTTCCTGCCACCCACCTCGGGCGGCGTGAGTCCCATCAGCGCGGCGATGCAGCAGGGGGCGTCCGTGGGCAACGCGGACGTGCTGCTCAAGTTCCTCGCGGCCTCGATGCAGGCCGAGCGTGATGCAGCGATGGCAGCGATGTAGCACAGTGCGTGGACGATCTAACAGGGGCCCGCGGTTTTCGCCGCGGGTCTTTTTTCGTGTCTGACTGCACAGGAGTCTGAACTCGTGCCGGGGAAGGTGCCGGCGAAATGTGATTCGCCGAACGAGAGGTGGCGACTGTGAGCGAGATGACTGGACTTGAGCGGTGCATGACGGTGTTGCGCCGGGAGCAGCCCGATCGGGTGCCGGTGTGGGAGTTGATCGTCAACGATCCGGTGGTTCATGCGCTGATGGGCCCTGAGGCCACCTACGCCGATCTGGTGGACGCCGAACTCGATGGCATTACGGTGGTGGAGAATCAGCGGATGGAGGTCATTGACGCCACTCACCAGCGCGACGAGTGGGGCATTGTGTGGGGCTTCGGCGAGGATGGCATTCCCTACCCGGCGGGGCACCCGCTGGACAGTCGGGACGATCTCGCCGACTGGCGACCACCCGATCCGGATGCCGACCATCGCCTCGAGCGCCTGTCGGAGATCATAGAGCGCTTCAAAGGCCGCAAGGCCATCGTCTTCCTCGGCCACGACAGCTTTGAGTTCACGCACTATCTGCGCGGCATGGACCGGCTCTTCATGGACTACGTGCTGGAGCCGGCGAAGGTGCATGAGCTTTCTCGCATGGTCATCGACTACAAGAAACGCGTAATGGAGCGGGCGCTGGAGATGGGCGCGGATATCGGCCTGACCGGTGACGACTACTGCCACCGGCAGGCGCCGATGATGTCGCCCGCGCACTTCGAGGAGTTCATCCAGCCCTACCTCGCCGAGATGGTCGAGGTGACGCACGCCGCAGGAGCGCCGTTCGTGAAGCACACCGACGGCAATGTCTGGCCGATCCTCGACGCGATGGTTGACGCGGGGATAGACGCAATCGATCCGCTCGAGCCGATCGCGCACATGGACATCGGTGAGGTGAAGGAGAAGTACGGCGACCGGATCGCGGTCTGCGGCAACGTGGATTGTGGCGAGTTGCTCTCACGCGGGACGCCGGAGCAGGTAGTAGAGGCGGTGAAGGAGACGATCGCGAAGGGCTCACCGGGCGGCGGGCACATCCTGGCGTCGAGCAACTCCATCCACCCGGCGGTGAAGCCGGAGAACTACCGGGCAATGCTCGAGGCGGCGAGGCAGTTCGGGCGCTACCCGCTGGATGAGGCGATGGTCGAGGAATATCGGCAGAAGAGTTACATCGAGCGCATCAGCGGCGAAGAATACTCGCACTTCAGTCGCGTCTGAGAGGGCCCACCATGGACGAGGCACTGCGCGCACAGAGGGACCGTGGCATCAAGCTGCAACATCGCCTGCGGAAGCTGGGCGACCGCTTCTATCACCCACCGCAGGCGCTGCTGCGCCAGTGGAGCCAGTTCTTCCCGCGCTTCACCGGCTACACCGTGGCGCAGAACTCGCTGGAGTATGCGCTGCTCTTGCTGGCGAGCGATGATCGCGTCTACGGGATTGACGACGCGATCGAGGGGAACCGCATCATCCGCCGCATCCTCGAGCACCAGGTGTTGGACCGCGACTCGGAGCGCTTTGGCAACTTCATCTGGATGACCCACTGGGACAGAGTGAAGGACCGCAACGCGGTCTCGTTCCTCGTGCCGGGGCTGGTGCATGCGTATGCGGCCTTCGCGGCGAAGCTGGAGGATGAGACGAAGGCGGCACTGGAGCGCGCATTCGAGCCGATGCTCGCCGGGATCTACGGTCACGGAGCGCAGTGGAACTACACGAACATCTGGGCGCTCAACCTCGGCGCGATGGTCGCGCTGTCAACGGTTCTCAGCGACACCGACGCGCATGAGCGAGCGGTCGCGAGTTTCGATGAATGGGTCGAACACACCAGCGCCGGCGGGATGCACGAATACAACAGCCCGACCTACACGCCGGTGACGATGCGCGGGATTGAGTGTGCCTGGGCATACACGCCCGACCCGGAATTCCATGGGCGCCTCGGGCGAACCCTGGACTACCTGAGCTATCAGTTCGCGCTCAACCTCTTCGCGACCGGTTTCCCCGCAGGTGCCGCTTCGCGCGCGTATCTGGGCGATCTGATCTCCGGTGATGGACTGGGGAACTACTGGGCGCATGTGAAGCTGGGGACGCCGCTGAGGGCACAGCCTGAGGCAGAACAAGTGCAGGCGCGCGTCGGGCCTGTGAATGACACGCTGCATGACTACGTTCCGCCGCGGGCGGCTCGAGCACTTGCCACGCGCCACCGTGAGGAGAGGATCCTCGACCGCACGGTGCCGCTCAATTCGCGGCGCACGCACGTCATGCGGCCGCGCTGGTCGGTAGCATCGCAGACCGTCCCGAGGGTAAGTGGGCACTCGCCCTCGCCCTACCTGCTCGTGGTGCGCGACAGCGATGAGGTGCGCGCGAGCGTGGTCATCGCCCCGGATGAGACCTTCACCCACCGCCCCTGCGCGGGCTTCGACAGCATGCAGGAGGGCGGGCGCGTGCTGGGTAGAATGCACTGCGAGCCTACCGACGAGGAGCGCGCGAAGGCCGCGGACGATCCCGACTACATCTGCGAACCGCGGGTGTTGTTCGGCCGCCGCGAAGCGATCCGCGGAGTGCGGGTGGGCAATGTGGACTGGGCCGGTGCGCCGGTGCAGGTTGACGCGGGGCAGTCGGTTGCGGTCTCCTACGGCGACATCGAGGTTGGCGTCATGCTGCTGCCACTGTCGGACGGTGGTGAGTCGGTGGAGGGGCGAATGACGCTGGCCTTCGGCGATGATGATGAGTTGCGTCTGAGCGTGCTGATCTTTGGCGGCGCCGCCGAGGCGGTGGACGTGCTGGTACTGGCGGATGTGCGGGATGCCGGAGAGGAACTGGGCGCCTACGCGACATGGTTGCGGAAGTGGGAACTTGCGCGGGAGGAAACGGGCGAGGCGCGGAACATCAAGGCGGAGCACCCTGACGAGGCGGCTCTGGCATGGCCGCTGGCCACGGATCCGCTTGGTGACGCGCTGCATCGTTCGGGGGCGCTTACTGTGCACAGCGGCGATCTGCAGAAATGGATTGACGAGGGTGTGGGGTTCGACGTGCTGGCGCCCAGGTGATACTGCGAGGCCGTGGCAGGAGGACCAATGACGAAGCGAATGACGGTTACTGCACTGATGCTCGTGGCTGCTGCGTCGCTGACCTGTGCGGCAACGCACGTGGACGATGCGACCACTTTCCTCGCGCGTTTTGATGCGAACGTCGCGCCTGAGCACGGCGTCGCAATGGCGGGCGAAGCGGAATATGAGCTTGTACCGGGGCGCTTCGGCACGGCGCTGCATCTGCCGGAGGGGCAGGCACTGACTTATCAGTGTGACGGCTGCATCAACATTGAGCGAGGGACCGTCGAGTTCTGGATGAAGCCGTGGTGGCAGGCGGGCGATGAGATCCGCGGCCAGGTGTTCGGCTGGAGGACCGAGGGCAACAACTATGTGCGCATCAACTTCGTGAACGAGCGCCGCTTCGGGGTCGCTATGAACGGTGGACAGGCGGGCGAGACTGTCTGGCACCGGCTGGACTACGATCCAGCCGCCTGGGCGCCCGACTCGTGGCATCATGTGGCGGCCGCCTGGGAGGGCGGAACGCTTCGCCTGTACATTGATGGCGAATTGGTCGGCACCTCCACGCGCGGGGCGCAGATGACGGAGGCGCCGGTCGAGTTTGAGATCGGCCCCGGGCCGTTCCTCGTGGATGACTTGCGCATATCCAACGTGGCGCGTAGCGACGAGGAGATCGGCTACAGTTTCACCGGCCGACAGCCTGACGAGGTGACGCTGCTGACGGACTTTGAGGTGACGGAGGCGGCGCAGGCGATGGGCGAGATCGGGGTTGACGCGCAGCACGGCGTTGATGATCGCCCCATGCCGCTGATCGCGGATGGCCGCATGTACGATCGTGGTGTGGGACTGCGCGCGCCGGGGCATGTGGCATTTGCGGTGCCGGAGGGCTTCGTGCGCCTGAGGGGCGAGGTGGGCGCATGTGGCTTCGCCGACGCGCCGCCAGCGGAGGTCGCCATCAGCATCGGTGGGGCGGAGGTATTCAACGCGCCGGTAGCGATGGGCGCCGAGGCCGTGCCGTTCGACCTGCCGCTCAACGGGGCATGTGAGGTGCGCATCGAGGCGCGCGCGGCGGCTGTCGAGGGCGGGATGGTGCTGGTGGGCGATCCCGTGCTGACGCCGGCGGGGCAGGAGGCGCCCGAGGTGCTGTCGCGCCCTGTCAGCGAGGTTTTTGTTGAGCTTCAGCGGATGCGGATGGACGCTACGCGCTTTCACTTCGACCTCCCGGCGGGCACGACGGCTTTTGCGCTCTTCCCCGGCCACCCGGTTGATGAGATCGACCAGAGCGCGCGACCGGAGCGGCAGGTTGAGGAGCTGTCCATCGTGGCCGCACCGGGCGAGTTCGAGGCGGCGCAGTTCATGCTCTGCACCGGCATGGACCTGACCGGCGTCAGCGTCACCAGCAACGACCTGAGCGGACCGGGCGGCGCCATCATCCCCGCCTCGGCGGT
The DNA here is from genome assembly GCA_012522765.1 of candidate division WS1 bacterium. Lineage (GTDB taxonomy): Bacteria > Armatimonadota > Zipacnadia > Zipacnadales > UBA5352 > UBA5352. The sequence goes on from JAAYJW010000325.1 coordinate 4,673, forward strand.
TGATGTGCGGCTGCTCCGCCGCGTGCTGCAGCGGAACGCCTACCGCGGTGGCCTGACACCGGACAACTTCGCGCCGGTCTCGCGCTTCCTCTTCCCGAACAGGGAGTTCTGGCTGCCGGAGGGCCACCTCAAGCAGATCCACCTGATCGTGGAGGTGCCTGAGGACGCCGCTGCCGGCGAGTATGCGGGCACAGTGGCGATCGCGCCCGAGGGGATGGCAGCGACCGAAGTGCCGCTGCGCGTCACGGTGCTGCCAATCGAGTTGATCGAGCACCTGGAGAATGGTTACTCGATGTACTACAACGCTCGCGTCGAGGCGGAGACGCGGCCCGAGCTGTTCCGCAACGAACTGAGGAACCTGCGCGCGCACGGCTGCGACATGCTCAAGCCGCGCGGCACCGGGATCGTCTTTGAGCGCAACGAGGCGGGGGAGATCACCTGGACCCTCGATGGCATCAGGCTGGTGCTGGACATGCTGCGCGAAGAGGGCTTTAGCGGGCCGATTCCTCTCGGAGACGGCGCGGCGAAGCTGGGCAGCCTGCTGGGGATTCGCGGCGTGGTGGTGGGCGATGATTCGGAGCCGCTGCACGAGAGCGAGGAGGCGCAGCGGGTCATGTGGGCGGCGCTCGCGGACCTTGAGGCGCTTGCCGCGGAGTATCCGGAGTTCGAGTTCCTGACCCAGCACGGTGACGAGGTGCTCGGCAATGCCAAGCGCCTGCCGTTCATAGACCACTCGAAGCTGGTGAACCCGCGCACGAATCTGCGCAACTACATGACTGTGCACATGATGCCCGAGACGTGGGAGGAGCCAACGGCGAAGATCGATGAATTCGTGGATATCCGCTGCATCAACGGGCACTCGCTGGAGGAGTGGTTGCGGGCGGGGCATGACTTCGCAGAGCTTGCCGCGATCGGTGAGCAGTCGGGCGATGAGCTGTGGATCTATCACAACATGCGTGGCGCGTTCTACCTGCCGGAATGGAACCGCATCCTGCAGGGCGTGTATATGTGGCAGTCGCCGCTGAGGATCCACGCGCCGTGGATGTGGAACTCGTACGGCGGCAGCCCCTTCGACGACACCGATTCGGATCGCTACGACTTCATCTATGCCGTCTCGCTCGACGACCGCGGCGAGCAGATCGTGGATACGCTGCACTGGGAAGCATGCCGCGAGGGCTATGACGACATGCGCTACATTGCGACGCTTGAGGCGGCGATTGAGCGGGCGCGCGAGCGTGGTATCGACACAGCCGCCGCACAGGCGGCGCTTGATGCGGCGGCCGCCATGTTGCCGAAGCTCCCGGATGAGGTCATGAACGTTGAGGGCGAGAGCCCGCTGCTGCGCCTCACCGCGCAGCGATACAGCGGGGCGGACTGGGACGCCATGCGCGCGCGACTGGCGCGGGCGATCGTGGAACTGAACGCCGGGCTGTAGCCGACTCGCAGGCGATGGCTGAAACAGACGGAGGATGCGACTGATGAGGGACTCGAATCGCTTCAGTCTGGCGTTGGCACTGGCAGGACTGGCATTGCTCGGCAGTTGCTGGACTGTGGCTGCCGCCGACGCGTATGAGCCCGACAACACCGCGGCGCAGGCGAACGCTATCACCACAGACGGGACGCGTCAGGAGCACGAGATCAATCCGGCGTCGGATGCGGACTTCGTGAGCTTCCCCGCGCCCGCGGGGTCGCGTTGCACGATCGTCACCTCCGGCGCTGGGCCCAACCCCGTGATCGACACGGTGATAACGCTCTACGGCAGCAACGGGACGACCGAACTGGCGACCGACGATGACGGGGGCGATGGCTACTACTCGCGGCTGGAGCACACCTTCTCCAGCGCCGGGACCTACTACCTGCGGGTGCGTTCCTACAACTCGGCATACTCCGGCGGCTACTACGTCTCTGTGACTGTGACCCAGACGACGGTGGCGCAGGGCCAGGTGACGCGAGGCGGCAACCCGGTTGCCGGCGCGGCAGTCTGGGCGACGTCGGGCGGCAGTGGCTTTGAAGCTCCGGCCGGCGCCACTCTCACCGACGCCAACGGCCGCTATGCCATCGAACTCCCCGCCGGGACGTACACCGTCAGCGCACATCTCGCCGGCCACACCGCGACTCCGGCACAGGCACTCGTGACCGTCCCGGGCGGCACTGCGGCGAACTTCGCGCTTACAGCCGGGACACGGCCCGCGGACGGCGTGCGGACAAGCCATGCGCTTCTCATCGGCATCTCGGACTATGTCGGGAATGCGATGGACCTGAGCTACTGCGATCGGGATGCGCAGGAGTTCGCCGCCTCCCTTGTCGCCGGCGGCAACTGGGAGGCCCCCAACATCGCGCTTCTGCTCAACCGGAAGGCCAACGCTGCCGCGATACGCGCGGGACTGCACAGGATGGCCACGCTCGCGGATGCCGATGATCAGTGCCTGTTCTTCTTCAGCGGCCACGGCGGGCAGGCTCCGGACCGTGCTCCCTACGACGAGAGCGACGGCCTTGATGAATACCTCGTTGAGACGGACGATCAGGCCAACATCTATGATGACGATCTGGGCGAGTGGGTCACGGATCTGCCGACGCAGCGAGTGATGGTTGTGCTCGCAGCCTGCCACTCCGGTGGCTTCATCAAGTCCGCGGGCGCCGGTCCCCGGATGGACGCCGCGTCATTTGTGGCGGGCTTCAACGAGGACCTGCAGCGCGCCATCGAGCAGAAGCGCAAGATGGCGCCGCTGGATCTTGACGACAACGGTTTCGGCGTCGTCATCACGGCGGCAGATGATGATGAAACCTGCCAGGAAAGCTATGAGTTGCAGCACGATGTCCTGGTCTACTACGTGCTGCAGGGCATGGCCGGCCCCGCCGACCGTGACAGCAACGGCTGGGTCTCGGCGGAGGAGATTTTTGCCTGGGCCGGGCCGCGCGCCACCAGCTACAACTCCAGCCAGCACGCTCAGCTTTACGACGCGAATCCCGCGAGCGCCTTCAACTTCCTCGATCTGGGTGCGGCGCCACCAACGCTGGCCGGCGATTTCGGCAGCGGCGCGCAGATGGTCTCGATCCCTGGCACAGTGCTTACCGGCGCCGGCATCCGCGCCTCGCTGGGCGCGGCGGAAGTTGCGACGTGGAACGCCGCCACGCAGCAGTACGGCAGCGGCGATCCGGCACCGGCGGCGGGCACGGGCTGTTGGGCACGCTTCGCTGCCGACGCGCATGTGAGGTTGACATGCGAGACACTGCGGCAGGACAGCTTCACCTGGAATTTGCGTACCGGCTGGAACCTCATCGGCGCCCCGTGGTCGGAGGCTGTGGCGATGGCCGGGCTGACGTCCAACCCGGCGGGATCGTGCGCGCCACTGGCATGGAACTACTGGAATGGCTCGTACAGTATGATCGCCGCCGGGACTGCTGCAATACCCGGCGCCGGAACGAACTTCCTGCCGTGGCGATCCTACTGGCTCTATGCCAGCGAAGACTGCACCGCCACGCTCAACGGCTCAGTGGCGACGGCCGATGCCGATGCCGCGGCGGCGGACGCCGATGGCTGGGCGATCGCGATAGTGGCGAGCAGCGCCTCCGGCAGCGATGCCGCCGCGGTCTGCGGGGTGCGCGCGGAGGCGCTGAGCGTGCCGGATGTCCCGGCGGCGTCTGGAGGGCCGAGCCTTGCGATAGCGGGCAGCGGCGTCGCACCGCTGACCGTGGATCTACGCGGCGAGGGCGCGGCGCGGCAGGAGTGGGCCCTCTCGGTCGCTGCGAGAGTGGGTGAAGAGGTGACGGTGACGTGGCCGGACCTCTCCACGCTGCCACGTGACTACCGCGCGCTGCTGATCGATCGCGCAACCAACGCCACGACCTCAATGCGCACCGCAACCGGCTACCGCTTCACCGCCGGCGAGGGCGAGCGAATGCTGCTCTTGCTAGTTGAGCCGCGCGGGGGCCTCTTGACGGTATCCGCACTGCATGCGCGGCAGACCGGGGCCGCTGCGGCTGTCAGCTTCGCACTCTCCGCCCCGGCGGAAGTGGACGCGGAGATCATCAACATCGCCGGGCGTGGCGTCAGGACGCTCGCTATTGGGAGGGCGATGGAAGAGGGGCAGGCGTTGGTGGCGTGGGACCTGCGATCGTCCGCTGGAACGGCAGTGCCCGCCGGGCGTTACCTGGTGCGGGTTACTGCGCGCTCTGAGGCGGGGGAGAGTGTGCAGGCTATCGCGCCGCTGCAGGTGCGGCGATAGCACGAATGGACGAGGGCCCCGCTCAGGCATCCGATGATGCTCGCGCGGGGCCCTCGTGATTGCAGTCTCGGCTGTGCCGAGTCAGGTGATTCTCAGGCCTTCGTCTTCTCCTTGGCCTCATGAGCGCCTTCTTCGGCCTGCTTCGCACGCTCCTCGACACCCTTGGCGAACTCCTCAGTCTTCTCCGCAGCGGTGTGAGCGTGTTCCTTCAGGTGTGTCTCGACGCTCTCGCGCAGGTCCTCGTACTTCTGCGCCACCTGTCCCTTCATGTCTTCCGCGCGGCCTTTCGCGCGTGTAGCTGCGTCGCCAATGTCGCCGCGCAGCTCCTGGCCGGACTTTGGCGCGAGCAGCAGTGCCGCGAGACCACCCAGCAGAGCACCAAGCACCATCGCTCCGAAGATAGCCAGCGCGTCCCTGTCCCCGTTGTCACCGTTTGTCATCGTCAGTCTCCTCCTCCTGTGCCCATGACAATCGTATCCCAGCTTCAGGTCCTCAGGTCAGCTTAACCTTCGCGAAGGTCCGCTTACCCACCTGCAGGACATCTCCATCGGCCACCTCAACATTCGCTTTCTCGTCGGTGATGCGCTCATCATTGACCTTCACGGCGCCCTGGCGGATGAGGCGGCGCGCCTCGGAGTTAGAGCAGGCGCCGCCGCAGTCGGTGACAAGCTGCACGATCCATGCGCGGCCATCCTGCAGGTCGCATGCCGGAACCTCGACGTCCGGCATCTCTGTCGGAAGCTCTCCGCGGCTGAAGACCTGCTCGAACTCGGCCTGGGCGCTCTCCGCAGCCTCCTCACTGTGGTAGCGGGTGACGATGATCCGCCCGAGACGCTTCTTGGCGTCCATCGGGTGGAGGTCGCCTGACTGTACCTGCGCATCGATTGTCGCGGCTCCCTCAAAGCCCTCATCGGTGAGCAGCGCGTAGTAGTGCGGCAGGATCTCGTCGGAGATCGACATGATCTTACCGAACATCTGCGCCGGGGCCTCACCGATGCCGATGTAGTTGCCCAGCGACTTGCTCATCTTCTCGGTGCCGTCGGTGCCCACCAGCAGCGTCCAAGTGGCGGCGATCTGCGGCGGCATGCCGTAGGCGCGCATGATGTCGCGCCCGACGAGAAAGTTGAAGAGCTGATCGGTGCCGCCGACCTCCACGTCAGACTCGACTGCCACGGAATCGTAGGCCTGCACGAGCGGGTACAGGAACTCGACGATTGAGATCGGCACCTCGTCACGCATGCGCTTGGAGAAGTCATCGCGCTCGAGCATCCGGGCGACGGTGTATTGCGACGCGAGCTTGATCAGCCCCGTGGTGCCCAGCGGCTCAAGCCACTCGGAGTTGTAGCGGATCTCGCACGCCTCGATGTCGAGGATGCGCCCCGCCTGGTCCGCGAAGGTCTCCGCGTTATGCTCGATCTCCTCCTGCGAGAGCATCGGGCGGGTCTTCGAGCGGCCGCTTGGGTCGCCGATGCGGCCGGTGAAGTCGCCGATGATGAAGATGACCTTGTGCCCGAGTTCCTGGAAGCGTCGCAGGCGGGTCATCGGCACCGCGTGGCCGAGGTGGAGGTCCGGCGCGGACGGGTCGGCGCCGTACTTGATGCGCAGCGGCCGGTCGAGCTTGAGCTTCTCCAGCAGTTCCTCGCGTGAGTGGACTTCGGACGCGTCGCCAACGAGGTAGTCAAGTTGCTGTTCGGGGGTCATAGATCGCGCGATCCTTCCTGTCAGCTAGGTTGGAGGAGCGAGATGGTCTTCAGCCACCGCCGCCGAGTCGCTTGAGGGCGGCGACTGCCTCCTCGTGCATCTCATCTCCAGGTTCAGTCAGGTTGGCTGTCGCCGTGAACTCCTGCACCGCGTTCGCCTGCTCGCCGAGCCCGATCCACGTCCACGCCAGCAGAAAGTGCGCCTCCGCCACCGTCGGGTCGAGGTTCAGGAGGTCCTCAAGCATCCGACGCGCCAGAGCGTACTCCCCGCGGTCCTTGTGAATGCGCGCCATCTCCAGCATGCCCTCGATTGCGTCCGCGCCGCTGAGGCTGACGGGACCTGAGCTGGAGCCCGGATCTGTCGGCGCTGACTCGGCGGGGACCGGCGCCGCCTGCGGGTCGAAATCACTTACGGGAGGCGCTTCCTCCGCAACATAATCCACCGCAACCGGAGGAAACGCCGCGGATTGCGGAGCGCCAAGCGCGACTGTCAGCGCGATCGTGATCGGCGTGAGCCACAGCCCCGCCAGCATACCGATGGTCACGTGTGCCATCAGTCCCCCGGCGGAGGGGTCCGGGTGATCTTCGATCGCCGGCAGGCGCAGGTCGCCGATTATCCCGAGGCAGTTCGCGAACTTCCGCGATGCCGCAAAGCGCGCCAGCTCGACGACGCGCCGCCCGACGCGGGCGTCGATCTCGTGAAGCTGCTCACGCGCCAGTTCCCAGGCCGGCTCATCGGGTGCGTGCGTGAAGTATCGGTGGAGCGTGAGGCGCTCCCCGCCGGTCTGATCGCTCATGACGGCCGAGAGCCAGCGAGCGACGGGTTCGGCACCGCCTGCGGCTATCGCCGCCGCACGATCGGCGCTTAGCTCGGCAACAGAGGCCCACCAGCGCAGCGCCAGCCACGCCAGCGCGAAGGGCACGAGCAGGATCCCCGGCGCAAGCTCCGCCGACAGCGGCAGGCGCACCAGTGTCAGCAGGCGGGCGTGGTGGCCCTTGAGGTGGGCGAGCTCATGCGCCAGCGCAGCGCGCAGCTCAAGCGGGCCGAGGCTTTCGGCCAGCCCCTGCGAGATGAATATCTCCGGCCGATCCCATGAGATGGTGAAGCTGTCGAGCTCATGGACCGGCACAATGTAGACCGGCGGCGTGCCGGGAGCTGCTATGCGCCCTGCCGCTTTCTCCGCGGCCTCGTGGACATCCGGGTGGCCCGTCGGACCGGCACGTCGTGACGCGGCGCGCAGGCCTCGCACGTGCGGGCCGATGCGAGAGAGGCCCAGCGCCAGTCCGGCGTGGAAGATGATGAAGAGAGCGACGCCCAGCAGCAGCGAGAGCGGCGCAAAGAAGGGGCGCACGATGATGAGGCCAAGCATCACCACTTCAGCCAGCAGCAGCAGCGTGATGGCGAGCCACACCGACGCGATCAGCGTCAGCGTCTCACCCGGATGCCTGTAGTCTCGGACGGAAAGCCTCATCTGGTCCCTTCGTTCCATGCGACCATGTATTGCGATTGACGGGCTGCAAAAGCCCGTCCATGTCCGCTCGGACAGGTGGCTGTCATACATGGCGCAGCGGGCGGCTGCTATGCCGCCGCCCGCTGCGAAGTACCTGCTACCGTCGCGCTCCGAGTGCCTACTGCGCGGGCAGCGGCACGATCAGGAAACGCACCTGCATCGGATTGCCCGTCTCCGGGTTGATTACCTCAAAGGTGATGATCGCAGGCTGAGCGGTAGCGAAGACCGATCCGGCCTCGACCTCCTCGACCTCAGGTGCGGTGGTGATGCCTATGCCGACCGCCGGCCCTGGCTCGACTGCCACGATGTCCGGCGCAGTGGTCGCGGGTGCATCGGCGGCGGGCACAGTGTCGGGCTCGACGGTCACCGGCTGATCCGGCTCAGTGACGGGTCCGGTCGCAGGAGGCGTGTCGTCAGTGGCGGGCGTATCCTCAGCCGGAGGCAGCGTCAGCGGGTCGGTCGCTGCGGGCGTATCCGTGGTCGCGGGCACCGCTGTGCCTGGCAGGCCGGTGAGGCTGAGGCCGGCCATCAGGTTGTCGGGGGAGAAGCTGCCGCCTGCCATGGGGAAGGCATAGATCTTCCGCTGCGTGCCGTCCTCCTCCTCGACGATCAGCGAGGTGGCATGCACCAGCCATGCCGGCTGCCCACTGATGACTTCACCGGAGGTGGTGGTGACGGAGAGATTGCCGATCTTCCACTTCGGGTCCTCCGCGGCTCCGGTCTGCTGCCACTCAACGTCAATGGCTGCGACATCCGTCGCGGCGATGTTGCGCTCCCCGGCCTCGGTGCGGACGGCGATGTAGCCGCCATCGCGCAGGCGCGAACCGATCTCTGCGCCGTCAACGATTCCGAGCTGCGCGGTCAGGATCACTCCGCTGATGGTCTCCCCGCTGCGCAGAGTGACCGTGCCGTCGAGCCGAGGTCCAGCGAATTCGGCGGCCAGAGCCCCGGCAGCCATGGCGCAGGTCAGTAGAGTAACCGCGAGCAGTCTGCTCGATGTGCGCATGTGACTCACCTCGCTTGTGCTTCCTGGTGCTGCAGTGTGATGCTGCCGCATGCGTCGGCGCCTTCAATGCTCTTTCCGTGCAACCAGCGTCTCAACAAAAGCTTCCACGCGCAATCGGGTCCGCGCATCCAGCGGCGCCGGCGCCTCACCCTCAAGCGACAGCACCGGAAGGTCGAGGTGTCGCTTGAGCAGCAGGTCCTGTATCTGCCGAAAGCAGAACGCCTGCGTGTAGTGGATCAAACCATCTATCTGCCGCAGCTTGATCTGCCGCTGCAGGTCCTCGATGCGCCCCGCAAGCTGATACGGGTAGGTGTAGCGCCGGTACTGTTCCAGCAGGTCGCAGTTGAGACAGTCGGCCATCGTGAACTGCCGCTGGATCTCGTTCAGGACCACTCCCGCGTCGAGACGCTCAATGAAGTCGTAAAGATCGCTGTAGATCGTCGGCACACCGGCTATGCCGAGCCGAACCGTCGCCTCGCGCGGGCTCCGCGCGCGCGCTGTGGCGAGGAACTTATCCACTTCGGCCTCAAACTGCTCCGGGTCGCCGTTGAAGTCGCTGCAACAGACTTCATAATAGTGGTTTTCCCACCCGTTGACAAGGCCGCTTTCCCACGTCAGACGGTCAATCTCCGCCACCTTCGCCCGCAGAGGCCGGAGTTGCTCGCGCACTCGCTCTGCCTCCGGCCAACTCGTGTCGAAGTGATCGCACAGCCGCTGTATCTGCGCGCGCAGAAGCTCCTCGTCACGATCGTATGGATAGGCGAACGGGATGATGCGCACCCCCGTCTCGCTCAGTGTCTCGATCATCGCATGGGTCTGGGCGCAGTCGCCCTGTGTAACGGCGATGATTGTGCGGATGTCATGCTTCAGCGCGGCGGCATAGATACCCTTGATCCACGCGCAGGCGGTTCGGGGATAGCCGTCATGCTCGGCACGCGCCACGAGCCGATCGGGCTCGGGATCGGTGATGAAGATGTTGTTGAGGTCAACCGGCTCCGCGCCTGCGGCGAGAACCACTTCGACCGGTATCGTGGTCGTAAGCCCGACTCTCATCTCGCCACCACTCACTTGAGCCCCAGCAGCTTATGTATCTGCGGCATGATGCGCACGTCGCGCAGGTGCTTCATCGCCAGCGCCCGGAAGCGGATCAGGTCGATGCCGCCGGGAGGCTGAATGCCACGAACGGGCGTGACCGGCTGCAGGAACACCGGACAGGCCGGATCCACCGCCGCTATCTGCGCGTAGACCTCATCAAGCTCCTCTTCGGTCGCCGCGTCCGTCAGCACGATCTTGACGAATGCTCGCTTGTACTGCGCGAGGCGCAGAAACTCGCGCCGCGCCACAGCGTCTATCGGACGCCCCATCGCGCTGTCGAGCTTGAAATCGCCCGCCACCCAGTCCACCATCCGCAGCACCTTCTGCAGGTCCTCGGGCCGCTGGCCGTTGGTCTCCAGCATGATCGGAAGCTCCAGCGGCCGGAGCATCGCGGCGAGTGAGGCGACATACTCAGGGTGCATCAGCGGCTCGCCGCCGGTGAGGGAGATCGAGTGGATCGCGCGCTCGGGATCGTTCTTGATGATCCGCTTCACCACGCCCACGACATCCTCGATGCCCGCGGGGTTAGCGATGGTGAAGCCACGCACCCCCGGCTTCGACTGGCACCAGACCACCGGTGGCGGGTCCTGCCGCGCCTCCGGCGTATCGCACCACGGGCAGTTCAGGTCGCAGCCGCAGAAGCGGATGAATATCTGCTGCAGACCGGCGAACAGCGCCTCGCCCTGGATGGAGGTGAAGATCTCGTGCAGCGGCGCGCGCAGGCTCACGTCGGCCCCGGCCGCCATCTGCTCCTCCGCGCGCGCGTCAGCCTCGATGGCCGCTCGCGCAAGTTGATAGCTGTTCGGCGCGCTTTCTTCGGCGTCCTCGGCCGGCTTATCGGTGCGGCTGCGGTCTTCCTTCATTGAACTCCTCGAACTTTGCAGGTGGCAAGATAGATGTCGTCCATCTCGGTGGAGTAATCCTTGAGCAACTCCCGCGCCAGGTCATGCGGATCGATGCCGAACTCGCCAATCTCCGCAGTGGCTACCGGCGCGCCCGTGCCATCAACGTTCAGCCCCACGTGCATCAGCGTCGAAACGGGTGAGACGGTGGCGATGGAGACGGACAGCTTGCGGTCGCCGACGTAGAGGTCGTCGCCCTCGCGGCGCAGGTTGGGGCCGCCGGGTTCTCGTGCGAGGCGCTCGGAGATCATGCAGATGAAGAGACGCTGGCGGAGCACGGCGCGGTTCAGATCGTGGTCGAAGTGCTCGGCGATGAAGTGCAGCATTTCGGCGGCCTCAATGGCCTCGTCGGCGAACACATCGGCCCGGTCCACCATCTCGCTGAGTGCGACCTGGCATGGCCCGCGGAATGCTACGATCGCGTCGCCCTGGAGCCCGAAGGTCTCGAAGATCCAGTGCGAGCGGAGTTGGTGGCCGGTGTAGGCAAGTGTGTCCGTGTGGAGGGCGGTCAGCATGGTGTCATGATAGGCGGCACGGGCCGCTGCGTCAACCCGAACTGACGGGTGCTGGCGAAGAGGTGATGTCGCCCGACAGCGTGGCCGGCGGCGCGATCATCTGCCCAGCCGCCCCTTCGTCTTCGTCCGCGGCTCTGTCCGCGGAGTGTCCGATCGGCTCTCATCGTCACCGTCGTGATACCGTGGCGTATCGCGGCGAGGCGGTCGCACCTGGCGGTACTCCCGTTCCAGAGTTCGAAAGAGCGGTGGGCGCAGACGCTCGCCCGGCACCGTATAGTGCCACTGCCAGCCCCAGGTGGGTGATGCCCAGGGGTCGGACCTGTAGATGAATCTCGGCGCGGCCTCGGTCTGCTCGATGTGGATGACCGTGGGCGGCGCCTCCGGCAGCGGCAGAAGCAGCAGCCTCACCACGCAGTCGCGCTCGGCATCGCCCTCGGAGGTGAACTGCGGGAACAGCCTCCCCTCTCGAGGCGCGATGAAGGTCCCCTCCGCGGTCAGCGCGGCGGAGGGAACCGGTGCCAGCGCCGTGGCGGGCTCTTCTGCCGCGAATGCCACTGACAGACTTCGCACAAGCCAGCCATCGTCGCTGCGCAGGATCACTTCGTAGTCGTACTGCGCGCCCTCGATCAGGTGCCAGCTATCCACCGCCGAGGCGTCATCAAGCGGCGTCCACGTCACCAGCCCCACCTGTCCGTCGGCAGTGGACTGAAACAGTCCCCTCACGCGGATGTCGAGGCCCTCAGGCCACGCTTCCGCCGTCCGGACTTCATTCAGACCCATCGCCGTGAGGTCGCCGTCATAGGCGGCGGCCGGCGCAAGCATCGCCAGCAGCACGCCAAAGGTAGTCACCAATCGTGTGGCGTACATCGCCAGGCCCCCTTCGCTGATACTCAACAAGCGCGCTAACAACTATCTCCTGTAGTATACCCCAATCCGCCAACGAAGTATACTCCCCCGGTCAATATGACGCTCGCGAGGACCTTTTGGATCGGTCATGGCGGTGTGCCGACATATTGCGCCGAAGAACCGCAGTCGCGTGCTTGACTCCCCGCGCGCGCGGGTGTACGCTTTACTTGTTCTCACCTATCAGGAAGTGCCTCGCTGGGGGAGCCACTGGCTGAGATCGAGGGCCCCCGCCCTCGGACCCCGGAACCTGATCCGGTTAGCACCGGCGTAGGGAAGCGTGGCTTTGCGGCATACATCGCCGCCGGCCTCGCGTTGCCGGCGGCTTTCGCATGAAAGCGCGCCTGCGAGCGGGCACGGAAGGAAGTGTCGGAATGGGATTTGCGAAGGACAGCTTCAAGTGGGATGAACTCACCATCACGCGCGGGATCGTCGAGACCTTCATGAGCGACTTCCTCGACTCGATCGATCTCGACGTGGCCGTAGTCGGCGCAGGGCCGTCAGGCATCACCGCCGCGCGCATCCTCGCCAATGAGGGCCACAAGGTCGGCATCTTCGAGCGAAACCTCCAGATCGGCGGCGGCATCTGGGGCGGCGGAATGCTTTTCCCGCGCATCGCGGTTGAGCAGGAAGCTGCCTGGCTGATGGAGGAGGTCGGCATCAGGCTGCGGGAGTGGGAGGATGGCACCGTCATCGCCGATGCCGTCGAGTCGGCCACAAAGATGACCGCCGCCGCGATCGATGCCGGCGCACGGATCCTCGTTGGCATCGAGGCGGAGGATGTCGTGGTTGACGACGACAACCGCGTCTGCGGCGTGGTGATCAACTGGGGTGCGGTATCGGGGGCCGGTCTGCACGTGGATCCGCTCGCGGTACACGCGAAGGTCGTCATCGATGGCACCGGCCACCCCTGCGAGCTTTCGCGGTTGGTGGAGACGCGCGTGCCGGGAGCCTGCATCGACAACCTCTTCGAGTGCATCCCCGGCGAGGCGTCCATGAACGCCCGCGCTGGCGAGGCGGCGCTGATCGAGAACACGCGCGAGGTCTACCCCGGTCTGATCGTGTCGGGGATGGCTGCGAACGCGATCAGCAAGTCATATCGCATGGGCGCGATCTTCGGTGGCATGCTCCTCTCCGGACAGAAGGCGGCGCAGATCGCCAGCGAGATCGTCAAGAGCCGAAGCTGAACTAAGCGGCAATGCAACGAGGGGCGGCGCCAACAGCAGGCGCCGCCCCTCGGATCACCAGCTCGCACTTCCCTCTACTGCCTGAACACCCCCAGGCCCAGGGCCATATCGCCCACCGCATGCGTCGTCGCCGGCTGGGGCGTTCCCTGCAGACCACTCGCGTTGGCGAAGACCATGATCTGCCCCTCGAAGGTCGAGACGAAAAGCAGATCATCCGCGGAAGAGACGATCGCTCCCGTGATCCAGTCCTGCCCATCGACGTTTGGCACGTTGATTACGCGGTTCGGTGTCACGTCGCCGGTCAGGTTGGAGGCGTCCGCATAAACGCTTATCTCGTTGCGGTCCGGCACCACGTAGTAGAGGAGATTTCGCGTCGCATCCCAGCTCAACGCATGGGTGAATGCGACATTGAAACCCTCGGGCTCGAAGTAGCGATCCGCCGCATTGAGGCCATCGAGCTGGTCCGCATCGTAGAAGACAACGAATCTCTCGATGTTGTGTACGCGCGCGGCCATCAGCAGGGTGTTGGAGCCATGCGCCCCGATCAGGTAGCCCTCTCCGTGATATCCCGGCACCTCGATGATGCGGTCTGGCGCGCGGTTGGCGTTGCCGGTTGATGCTGAGTCCCAGGCGTAGATGCGATCCGTGTTCATCGTCGTTGCGTAAAGTGTGTCGCTCTGTGCCTCATACCAGATCGAGTACCACTGCGTCCCGGCGATGTGCAGCACAAGGTCCGGTGCCCTGTCGCCGCTATTCGTCAGCGGGTTCCGGTACAGGGACATCCCGCCCAGTTCGTTCCCGACCCACAGCCGCGAGTTGTCCGGGCTGAAGATCATGCTCTGGCCGACCCACGCGATGACCGGGTTGTTCGTCCCCCCGAGCGTGAAGCCGGGCTGGAGCTGGTTGGGCCCCGCTCCGGGGTCGTAGAAGCCGGGGAAGCCGTAGATGGTCTTCCTCGGCGAGTCGCTGACCACCACGCCGTGGCCGCTCCTTGGGCCTGGGCAAGCATTGCCATCACGGCCGTCCTCCCCACCTATCGCCGTGCCGTTGCCCCGGGGTTCCCCCCATCCGGGTTGTGCCTCGACCGCTCCTCCATGCCATCCCCGGCCGGGTGGGTCGCCAGCGCCGCCGTTGCCGCCATCGCCACTCTCAGCATATGCATCTCCCCCGCGTCGTTGTCCGTACGGTAGCCCCCGCAACAGGTAATAGTTGCCTTCTCTTGGAACCAGAAGCGCACCTGAACTGCCGCCCGAAGCCAGGCAATACCCCACGTATCCTCCGCTCCCTCCCGGCCAGCCGTTTCGGGCACAGCAGTCCGCACCGTCACCGGCAGAGCCTTGAACGGCCCGCGCGTGCCCACCCAGCCCCGGCAGACACGTCATGTCGGCAAACCACCCCTCTGTACCGCTTATGTGGCCTCCATGCCCTGCTAATGCCCGTATCTTTCCAACATGGTTCGCCATTACGCCGCACTCTGGGGCGTCTGGCTCGTCACCGGTCTCGACCGAGACGTCACAACCATTCCCGCCGGTCACTACGTACCGCAGGTAGAGCATGCTCGTCCACGCCTCGCCCGCACCCAGCACTGCCGCGCCACCGGCCCCCCCAATGGCCAGAACATCCGCCCCCTCAGGGATGGAGAGGGTGACGTCCGCACCGTCGCCGCCCGCCTTTCTACCAACGCCCCCCCACGGGGTCCGGACTTCGTACATCGGTGGGAAGTTCGGCCCCAGCCGCTCCTTTGCAGCGGAGGTCGGGCCTTCTCATGCTGCAGATCACCTGCGGCCATCTTCGGAACATCACGTCCACCTCCGCCAGAAGTCTAACGTGCATGCGCCCCCACAGATTCGTGCTCATGCGGCACAAACCAACGTGCGATATTCCTGATGAGCTATTTATAACCTTCAACAAGTAAAAAGAAATAGCATCAAGTTCGAAACTGCTAAAGCTGCGTTACTTGCGGTGTGGGAGGTGCGACGCGGTGCGGCACCTGGATAGCAGGAAACTCCGCCGCTCATGGGGAACTGCAGCCCGACGTGACTACGAGTTACACAGTCAGGAGACAGTCATGACCATCATCGGAGAGCCGCTCAACGCCATCGACACCCCCGCGCTGGTCGTGGACATGCACAGGATGGAGGAGAACATCCTCCGTGTGCACCGCGCGACCTTCGATGCACACCTGCAGATGCGCCCGCACATCAAGTCGCACAAAACGCCCGAGATCGCCCAGATGCAGATTGCGGCCGGTGCCGTCGGCATCACCTGCGCGAAGATCGGCGAGGCTGAGGTCATGTCAACCGGCGGCATAGACGACATCTTCATCGCCAACAGCCTCGTCGGCGAGACGAAGATGCGGCGGCTGGTGGCGCTGGCAAAGCGTACGCCGAAACTGTCCATCGCGGTCGAGAGCATGGAGGCCGCGCGCCAGGCGAGCGATGTCTTCGATGCGGCGGGGCTTGAGCTTGAGGTCATGATCGAGATCGACGCAGGTGCCGGCCGCACCGGAGTGGCGCCCGCGAAGGCAGTAGCTTTCGCGGACGCGGTCGCCGAACTGCCCGCGCTGACGATCGTCGGCGTGATGAGCTACGCCTCGCACTTCGCCTACACCGCGCGTGGCGAGGCGGAGTTGGTGGAGGGCGCAGCGCGGGAGGGCGAGATCATCTCCGGCTTCGCCGAGATGCTCTCCGACGCGGGCCACGATATCCGGCGCATCAGCGGTGGCTCGACTCCGACTGCGGGTCGCTACCAGGAGGGCTGCGGCCTCACCGAGATCCGCTCAGGCACCTACGTCTTCTACGACCGCAACCAGGTGGACATCGGCGCGGCGCCGATGGAGCAGGTGGCGCTGAGCGTGCTGGCGACGGTGGTCGCCACTCCGACGCCCGAGCGCGCGATCATTGACGCGGGCACCAAGGGCCTCTCGCAGCAGGTGGGCAGCGTCTCGGACGGCTACGGCTGGCTGCCGGAGGTGCCGGGTGCGAAGGTCGTCAAGATCAATGATGAGCATGGCTTCGTGGACGTTACTGAGGCGGCGCGGAAGCTGGAGATCGGGGAGAAGGTGCGCGTGGTGCCGCCCCGCGCGCCAACCTGCCTGAACCTCTACGACTGGATCTACGCGGTGCGCGATGGGGTGGTGGAGGACGTCTGGCGCATCGCGGCACGGGGGCGGAATACCTGAGCGTCAAGGGGCGAGCGTAAACGGTTCAAGATGAGCAGGCCGATCAGGCCCTCACCAACTCAAATACCGGTAGCTCAGG
>JAAYJW010000326.1 GCA_012522765.1 candidate division WS1 bacterium
CCGATCGGCCCTGACTACGCCGCCCTGCCGCTGGTGGTGCTGGCGGACATCAACCACAACCGGGCGACCGTGGCCATCTACGCGCGCTCCCTGTGCGAGGCCAGCGCCAACTACCCCGGCGCGGGCGGGCATGTGCTGCGGACGGGCTACTGGTCACCGATGCCCGGCTCCGCGCTGGTGCTCTGCGTCCGGCAGATCATGATGATGACCCGAGCCAGCGCCTCAACACGCTCGTAGTCATCGTCGGGTGCCTCAACGAGCGCGGACCGCACAACGGCCAGCGCCTCGGGGCCCTGTTCACTGAGCAACCTGAGCATGGCCGCGTTTCTGATCACCTCCGGGGTCTTCTCGCCCGTCATTCCCGGGACCCAGTCGCTCGCGTGGCCCGTCCCGATGCCCGTGACCCTCGTCACTAGCCACGTGGCACGCTCGGCGGGCGTGCTGAGCCCCGCCTGCGCCATCTCGGCCAGCAGGCACCCCTTGTAGGCCTCCTCGCGCATCCACGGTGCCAGCTTGCGCGGTTCGCTCTGGTCCGTCGCAATCGCTCCACTACACCGGGCTCCTCATGCCATTGGGTCAGCACGAAGATCGCGGAGGTGACCACCAGATTGTAATCCGCGTCGTTTTGGATGTATCTGCTGTCGCTGGGGCCGCGCTGCAAGTACTGGTCCAATATGAGCAGCAACGCGTCTCTGGCGTCGTCACCTCCTATCGTGCCCAGCGCCCGTAACATCGGCCACTTGGGGCTGACTACACCATGCCCGGACACGCTCTCTTCTCGGGCAAGCGCTGCCGCGAGTATGCTCACGGCCGCTTCGGAGCGTGTCTCGCCCAGCGCGGTCGCCGCCTTGATCCGCACCTCCGGGGAGGGGGACTGTATCTGAACTTGCAGTTCCGCCAAGTCGACCACGTCCGCGCCGGCAGCGACCGCGAGAAGCAGGGCGCCCGTCAGCGACAGAGCGCGCCAAACCGTGGACGCAGGCCACAGCGCACGGCGCCCTGCACATACGCACGAATGCCACCCATGCATACTGCTTGCTCCTCTCAGCCTAGTTGCTCCAGTTCTTGCCGTTCGTGTCCGACCAATCCAAGGCGGGGACCGGAGGCATGTCGCGATGGGCGGGGTGATCACCCGTCGCCGAAACGGCTCCCGAAGAGCAGGCGGCGAGAGCCAGACAGACGATCAGCGCGCTGATGCTGTCGCAGAGGAACCGCTTGCGTTCGGCAGGATCGCTGCGCATGATCGTGCCTCCCGGAGACTGTCGCTACTCGGGCAGCGCCCGAGACATTAGGCGCGGCTTCCCCTCCGGGGCGGTCTATTCCTGCGCGGCAGGTCATAATAAGGCCCAAGCGAGCCCCGACACAGAGGTGACGATGCTACTTCTGCTCCGGGTCTTCTTCCCCCGCCCCAGGGTTCATCGCCGCGACGAAGGCGCGTCTGAGTTCGGTGGCGCGTTGCATGGCAGCTTCATCATCCAGCATCCGAAGTGCCGCCTCCGCGGCCTGCCTCACAGGGTACACGGTGCGGACCCCTCCCGGCCCCGTTCCCTCACGACTGAACTCGTCCGCCAACGCTGCTCGCAGACCAGGCTCCGCTTCGGAGGCGCCCAGCCGCCCCAGCACCGTGGCCGCCAGGGCCCTGACATCCGGCTGTTCGTGGGTCGCAAGTATCCTGAGCAATTCCGAGGTCCGGCTGGCGTCGCCCATCCAGCCAAGGGCGATGATAATGCCATCGCGAACGCCAGGATCCGCCATCGCAGTCAGAAGCCGAGGATCGCCGGAAATGCCCATGGACATAATGATCTGACTCTGGACCCAGCTGGTGTCGATCACGGTGCCACCGTATCCCGGTGCATGCCCGACCGGCTCAGCCCGCTCCTCCGCCAGCCATCTGATCAGCACATGGCTGCGCTCCTCCGAAGTCAGGTCGGGACTATCGAGCAGCGCCAGGTCGCGCAGGTCACTGAGCCGGGCCGACAGATGGACAGGAGCGCCAGACGGTGAGTTGTTGGCTCCTGTTCCTGTGGTCACATCCTGACCTGCTCCCGGACAGGTCAGCATCAACATAGAGCCAGAGAAGAACACTGCGGCGATCAGGCCGACAAGGCGTTGCTTCATCTTGCCGTCTCCTTTCACTGCCCCCACTGATGTCCGAGGTACGTCCAGTCTTCGCTGTCAGCGGTGCCGGCCGTCCAGGGTACCTGCCGATGCATGCAGTAGTCTTCGCAGTCTCTCCATGCAGTGCCGTAGCCGAAGTGATCCGGTACGCTTGCAGCGAGCGTGGGATCATAACCGGTAGGGGGATGGAAAGGCATTCCGAGGCTGCTTTCCGTGGCCCCCGTCACAGGCGATATCGTGGGAAGCCAATCCCTGTCCGGATCGCGCTGGTTATCACGGTCCGTGCCAGCCCCCCATAGTGTCGAGAAATCCTGTTGATGTCGCGCCTCGTGACGACAGACGTACGCGAAGAAGTCGATCCCATCTTAGCCCCCCCAGTTCCCGCAAGCATCATCTCCAATGCGGGCGATCCAACTCCCGCCCAGAAAGTCCGTATAGCTTGTGCCCGGCGCGTAGCTATGTGTCCCGTAGGAAGCAGCAGTCTGGCTCCAGTAGTAGTACCAGTTCGGAGTCCCCCCGCCCGGGTGGTTCGTGGCATCGCGAGGGAAGAAGATCTCCACCGGCGTCATCACCATGTCGCTCTCGAACATCAGGTGCTTCAAGTGCAGCTCCTTGACGCCGAACTCGCTGTTGGCCGAGGGCAGCGTCGTGTAGGTGAACTCAACTTCCGCTCCCTCCGCCGGGTCTGGATCGCTGGTCGTTGTGGAACCGCTTATCCAACCGATGAACCACCACATGTTTGGATCCTCAGAGGCTACATGAGTCGTGCCGGTTGCATGCACGACGCACTGCCCGTTAGGATGCGCTGCTGTGTCGAACACGAAGTGGTTGTCAGTCGATGGATTACCATCAGGGCTCGTGATCTCCAGCTTCAAGACCCAGACGTCCTTCGAATCGCC
>JAAYJW010000327.1 GCA_012522765.1 candidate division WS1 bacterium
TCGTCGAGGAAGAGAGTCCCGCCATCGGCCACCTCGCAGAGGCCCTTCTTCGCAGCGGTAGCGGAGGTGAAGGCACCCTTCTCATGCCCGAAGAGTTCACTCGTGAGAAGCTGCTCGGGCAGCGCGCCGCAGTTGACCGCCACGAAGTGCTTCCCCGCGCGATCGCTCATGTAATGCACCGCTCGCGCAAGGAAGTCCTTGCCCGTGCCGGTCTCGCCCTCGATCAGCACCGGGGCAGGCGTGCCGGCCACACGGGCTGCCATCGCGTAGGCGTTCCACACACTTGCATTGCGGCTCATGACATGCTCGAAGCCGTGCCGCTCGCTCAGCGTCTGCCAGAGGAAATCCGCATCGTCGCCGCCGGCCGCCGTTCCTCCCGCGCCGAGCAGGGCCCGGACACGCGCGAGCAGCGCCCCGGGAGCGAAGGGCTTGGCGAGGTAGTGCGCGGCGCTGAGGCCGAGGGCCTCGACCGCCGTCTCAAGGCTTGGGTGCGCCGTGACGACGATCGCGGGGGCCTCCACCCCCTGCGCCCGGAGGTGGCCGAGCAGTTCAACACCATCGGCGTCGGGAAGCATGCGGTCGAGGATCAGCAGCGCGAGGTCGGTATCTCCCGCCGCCTGCAGCGCCGATGCACCATCCGCTGCCGCGATCAACCGGCATCCGAGCGGATCGAGGGTGCGCTCGATGCTCTGCAGCATGGCGGGGTCATCATCAACTATCAGCACGGTCGCAGTGACGGGCACCTGATCGTCCCCCCTGGGAGGCGCGTCTCATTGGTGCGGGCGATTTCATCCCTGCAGCCGGGCGCTGAGGGCGGCCCGCAGCCTGACGATGGTCTGCGTGTGTATCTGACAGATGCGCGATTCGGTCACGTCAAGCACCATGCCGATCTCCCGCATTGTAAGCTCTTCCTGATAGTACAGGCTCAGCACCATCCGCTCGCGCTCGGTCAGTTCGCCGATGGCCTCAACGAGCAGCCGGCGCGTCTCCGCTCGATCGGCGACCGCCGCGGGAAGCCACTCCTGCCGCACCGGACTGAAGCTGTCTGACAGGGGCGGGTGAGCGTCGCCGGCGGCCTCGGATAGCGCCTCGAGTGAGACGATCGCGCTGGCGGAGGCATCGCGCAGGAGCTTGCGGTACTCGTCGGGGGTCATGCCGAGCGCCTCGACGATCTCCGCCTCTTCGGGCTGCCGCCCGAGGCGCTGGCGCAGTTCGATCATTGCGGCCTCAAGCTGCTTGTACCGCCCGCGCATCCCGCGCGGTGCGGGGTCCATCCTCCGCAGTTCGTCGAGGATGGCGCCGCGCATGAGGGTGGTGGCGTAGGTGCGGAAGCTGGCGCCGCGGCCGGTGTCGTAGCGGTCCACCGCTCTGATCAGGCCGATCATCCCGGCGCTGACGAGATCCTCCCGGTCCACCTGATCGGGCAGCCCCGTGCAGACGCGGTCTACCTCGTAGCGCACAAGATCAACGTTGTCGGCGATCAGCTTGTCCCGGTCGTGTGACGATTCTGATGCGCCTGATGCTGAGCTAAGCACAACAACCCCCCGCAATCGCATGCATTTCGGTCCGGACCCGGGCGTGGGACGGATGGTGACGCGTTCTCAGCCACGGTCTCGGCATCCTGAGTTCCCCCTGCCTGTCAGATGAACCTCCCGCCAGTGCACAATTGCATCAACTATGAAACTCTGTCACAGACGCCGCCCCCTGCTGCGCTGGCGTCGATAGACTGCGGCGAAGATCTCCGCGACCACCGCAAAGAGCGCCTCCGGCACCAGGTCTCCAAGCTTGCAGGAGGCGAAGAGGCTGCGTGCCACCGGCGGGTTTTCAACCACCGGAACGCCCCACGTCCGCGCCAGCCGAATGATCTCCCGCGCCACCGCTCTCTGCCCCCGGGCAACTACCCTCGGTGCCGGCGCTTTGTCCGGCTCGTAGCGCAGCGCGACCGCAAAGTGCGTCGGGTTGGTGATCACCACGTCCGCCTGCGGCATCTCCGCGAGGATGCCCTGCGTCAGCAGAGCGCGACGCAAACGATCTCGCGCGGAGCGGATGTGCGGGTCGCCGTCCTGGTCGCGCAGTTCGCGCTTGAGCTCGGTCCTCGTCATCCGCAGGCGCTTCTCCTGATCCCACCACTCGTAGGCGTAGTCCGCGGCCCCAATCACAAGCAGCAGGCCCATGCACTTGACGATCAACTCGCCCGCGATGCTCACCAGCACGGCCATCATTGGCCGAAGCTGCATGACGCTCATCAGCAGCACTTCGTCGAGGTGCGAGTGAAGCACCCACGCGGCAACCAGCGAGACCGCGAGCACCTTGAGTATGCTCTTCCCCGCCGCCACCAGCCCCCGCAGGCCGATGAGGCGCTTGATGCCGTTGGCCGGGTTCAGTCGCGACCAGTCGGGCTTGACCGCGGCCAGCGAAACAAGCCCCTGCGTCTGCGCACAGGCGGCGATGGTGGAGCCGATCATCGCCGCCAGCATCACCGGCGCCAGCACCGCCGTGAGCACCGGCAGCGTCTGCGCGAACAGCGCCAGCGCGAAGGCTCGGTCCACCTGCTCCGGGTCGGGCAGCGCCAGCCACTCCTCAGTGGCGCCGAGCATCCGCGCGAGCATCCCAGCACCGGCAAAGCGCCATGCCAGGTAGATCGCCAGCAGCCCCAGCGCGCGTGAGAGGTCCACGCTGGTGGCGACCTGCCCCTTCTCCCGTGCCTCTCTGCGCCGCCGCGGCGACGCCTGTTCGGTACGCTCCTCCGACGCCATCGTCAGCCCCCGAACGTCCGGATCGTCGCGTCAAGATACTGAGCCATCAGCCGGCAGATGCGCTCGAGACCGATCACCACCGACGGCAGACTCACCGCCGCCAGCGCGAATGCGAGCGCGATCTTTCCCGGGATGCCCACCAGGAAGACGTTGATCTGCGGCACTGCGCGCGCCACGAGGCCGAACGCAAGATCAGCCAGCAGCAGCGCCGCCATCACCGGCCCGGCCACCTGCAGCCCGAGCAACAGCACGCTGGTGCCGAGGTCGGCCGCCAGCGCGCCTAGCTGCACCCCCGGCTCCATGCCGCCGGCAGGGATGATGCCGAAGCTGGCCGCCAGGCCGCGCAGCAGCCAGTGATGGCCGTCAATTGTCACGAACAGCAGCAGCCCGAGCATCGCGTAGGCGGTGCTGAGGATGCCCGACTGCGCGCCACTGGTCGGGTCGAACAACTGCCCTGCGCGGAGGCCGATCTGCAGATCAAGCACCTCCCCGCCGAAGCGCAGCGCCTCCAGCAGGGCCGCTGCGACGAAGCCCATCGCCAGCCCGAGCGCCAGTTCGCTGATGCACAGCCCGATGAACGCCAGCGGCTCGGCGGGCGCGCCGGGTGGGGGAGAGGCCATCGGCGCAATGATGATCGCCAGCCCCACCGCCAGCGCGACACGCACCTGCGGCGGCGCCTGCTGGTAGCTCAGTCCCGGCGCCAGCACCACCAGTCCGACGATCCGCAGCGCCGACGGCAGCGCGCCCTCCAGCCACTGCGCGAGCACCGGCACTACCGCAGCCGTCATGCCACCACCGCCTCGGCTCCGATCGCGCCCAGTGCCTGGACGCTGATCTCCGGGACGATCTCGGCGTGCGAGAGCACCGCCACGTCCGGGAAGCTGCGCCGGATCAGCGCTCGCAGGTGCCGCCGCACGGGCGGGGAGGCCAGCAGCACCGGCTGCCCGCCACGCGACGCGGCCGCCTCAGTCGCCTGCCGCACCGACTCGAGCAGGACCTGCAGCAGCACCGGGTCGAGCAGACACGCCGCACCAGCGTGCGTCTCAACCACCGCCTCAGCGATCTGCGCCTCAAGCTCCGGGTCAAGGATCCAGGCGGGCAATGCGGTCTCATCCCGGTGCTGCTCGCAGATGATGCGCGCCAGCGCCGCTCGGACATGCTCCGTCGCCATCATCAGGTCGGGAGCGAGCCGCAGGCCGTCCGCCAGCGCCTCCACGATGGTGGACATGTCGCCGATCGGCACGCCCTCCTCGAGCAGCGCCTGCAAGACCTGGTGAAGCTGCCCGACCGAGGCCATCTCCGGCACCAGCTCGTTCACTGCCGCCGGATTCGTCTGCCGCAGGTCGTCGAGCATAGTCTGCACGTCCTGCCGGGCCAGCAGCTCCGGCGCGTGCGCCTTGATCAGCTCGCTCAGATGCGTCGCCAGCACTACGTCCGGCTCCACGACGGTGTAGCCACGCGCCTCGGCGAGTGTGCGCTGCTGGTGATCTATCCACCACGCGGGTAGACCGAACGCGGGCTCGATCACCGCCGGTCCGGGCAGTTCGTCGAGGCCCTCGCGTGTTGCGATGGCCATCATCCGGTTGCGCTCGAGGGTGCCCTCGGCGATCGTGGCGCCGCGCAGTCTGATCGCGTACGCGCTCGGCCGCAGCGCCATGTTGTCGCGAATTCGCACCGGCGGCACCAGCAGCCCCAGCTCGGAGGCGATCTGCTCGCGGATCGCGCCGATGCGCGAGAGCAGACCACCGCGGCCGTCATTCTCCACCAGGTCGAGCAGCCCGTAGCCGACTTCTACCGACAGCCGGTCCGGAGCGGGGACGACAACAACCTGCTCGGGCTCCTGTTCCGCCGCGGAGACATCCTCCGCGACTTCCGCCTCCCGCGCGTGCTGGCGGCCCACGAACCACGCAAGCAGCCCCGTCGCACCGCCAACCGCGAAGAAGCTCAGCGTCGGGAGCCCCGGCACCATGCCGAAGAGCACGAGCATGACCGCCACGATTCCGACGGCTCTCGGCTGCGCCAGCACCTGTCCGACCACGTCGCTCCCGAGGTCCTGATCGGAGGCCGAGCGCGTCACGACGAGGCCGGTCGCGGTGGAGATCAGCAGCGCGGGGATCTGACTGACCAGCCCATCGCCCACCGTGAGCAGGGCGAAACGACGTAGCGCCTCTCCGGGCTCAAGTCCAAGCCGCGTCATGCCGATGATCACACCGGCGATGATGTTGATGACGACGATGATGATGGCGGCGATGGCGTCGCCGCGGACGAACTTCGTGGCGCCGTCCATCGCGCCGTAGAAGTCGGCCTCGCGCTCGATAGTGCGCCGCCGGCCGCGGGCCTCGTCCTCGGTGATAAGCCCGCTGGAGAGGTCGGCATCGATCGCCATCTGCTTGCCGGGCATCTCATCAAGCGTGAAGCGCGCGGCCACCTCCGCAACGCGCTGGGAGCCGCTGGTGATGACCACGAACTGAATGATCACGAGGATCAAAAAGAGGATCAGCCCGACGACGAGATCGCCGCCCACGACGAAGCTGCCGAATGCCTCGATCACCTTGCCGGCATGCCCGTGCAGCAGGATCAGCCGCGTCGAGGAGATGTTGAGCGCCAGGCGCAGCAGCGTGGCGACCAGCAGCACCGACGGGAAGACGGAGAACTGCAGCGGCTCGCGCACGTACATGGACATCAACAGGATGCACAGCGCGAGGCCGAAGTTGAACGTGAGCAGCAGGTCCAGCAGGGGCGCGGGCAGCGGGATCAGCATCATCGCCACCAGCGCGATGATGCCCAGCGCCATCATCGCGTCGGTCTGCCGCAGCGCCCGCTGGAAGATGCCCTCGGCGTTCACCGCCGCACCTCCGCCGCTTCACCGTGCGACTGCCCCGCCAGCAGACTTCCGCAGATCGCCACCGCCGCCCGGCCGTAGAGCTCCTGCGCGCGCGCAGGAGCGGTGCCGAGCAACTCCGCCATCTCCGGGAAGCTCAGGCCATCGCGGAAGTACAACGTCAGCACCCGTCGCTGCCTGGGCGGGAGCGCGTCCACGCTCCGTGCCAGGGGGATCGCAAGAGAAGCATCCCGTCGCGGCAGCAGCAACTCCGGGCTGACCGCAAAGACCAGTCCGGCCTCCACGAAGCGTTCCACCAGCCCGGCCCGCTGCAGACCGAGGTCCCGTGCCACTGCGGCATCATCTCCGCCGCCAGCCGACACGGCAGCGCACAACGGCCCGACCCTGCACAGCCACGCGCTCTGATACCACGAGCCGCTGCGAATCCAGCCGCGCAGGCCATCAACCACGCGCCGCAGAGCGTCCTCCTCGGCCGCCTCTGAGCGGCTGATGCCCGCTCCGCCGGTCATCTCCAGCAGCGTGATGAGCCCGTGCGTCATCAGCAGGCTCTCGTCCAGCCACGGCGCGATCTGCCCACCAAGCCGCCCCACCGCCACCCGTGCGATTCCGCTCAACTGTGAGATCACCTCACAGCCAGCGCCCACCGCCGCATCGGCGTATACCTCCGGCCACACCGGGCCCGCGGCGTCCTCCCGCTGATGAAGTGTCACCTGCGCCATCCTGAAGCCTCCTGAGGGCAATGACGTCAGCGAACGTACTCGGGTATGCGACGCAGAAGCTCTTCCGTGAAGCCCGCCAGCGAGCGCAACATCCACGAGCCGCACACCAACACCGTCAGCCCCATCGCCACGATCTTCGGCACGAAGGTCAGCGTCATCTCCTGCACCTGTGTGACCGCCTGCAGGATGCCCACCACCGTCCCCACCACCAGCGCGACCGCAAGCAGCGGGCCGCCGAGCTTGAGCGTGGCGATGAACATGTCCCTCGCCAGCGCGACGTAGATGTCGGTTGGCATTGCGCAATCTCCCTCCGGCCTCAGGTGAAGCTCAGCACCACCGAGCGCGTCACCAGGTGCCAGCCGTCCACCATCACGAAGAGCAGGATCTTCACCGGTAGCGAGATCATCACCGGCGGAACCATCAGCATCCCCATCGACATCAGCGCACCCGCCACCACCAGGTCAATCACAAGGAACGGGATGAAGAGAACAAAGCCGATCTGAAACGCGGACTTGAGTTCGCTGATGACGAACCCGGGCATCAGGATGTGAAAGGGCACCTCGCCGGGGGAGGCCGGCCGCGGCGCGCCGGAGATCTCGTAGAACAACGCAAGATCGCGCTCCCGTGTCTGCGCCAGCATGAACTCTCGCAACGGCCCCGCCGAGCGCTCGATGGCGACGTCGTAGCCGATCTCACCCTCGAGGTAGGGCGCGACTCCCTCGCTGCTGATCCGGTCGATCACCGGATGCATCACGAAGAGCGTGAGGAAGAGCGCCAGCCCCACCAGCACCGCGTTGGGGGGCGTCTGCTGGGTCCCGAGGGCGCTGCGCAGGAAACTCAGCACGATCACGATGCGCGTGAACGAGGTGAGCGTCATCAGCAGCGCTGGCGCCAGCGAGAGCACCGCCAGGCCCAGCAGGATGCGCAGCGTCATCACTACCTGCTCGGGCTCCTCGGCCGCGAGCGCCTCGGGAAGCGCTGGCATCGCCGGTGGCTGAGCATGCGCGACTCCGGCGGCGGCCGCCAGCGCGATCGTCAGCCCCCAGCAGCGCAGGAAGCGGCGCATCGCTCAACCCTGCTCCTGCAGCTCGTGCAGCAACTTCGCCCGCCGCTGCTCCCAGTCTCCCGGTTCCTCGACGAGGTCCGCACGAACGGCGCGCGTGGACACAGGCGCCTGCGCCACGCGCAACTCGTCCATGCCCCCGTCGGCACGTCTCCGCACAGAGCGGTAGACGGACGCCTCCGGCCGCTCTTCCGCCAGTTCCGCAACCTGGCTGAGTGAGCCCTCGCGCGCCGCAAGCAGCATCCGTCGCCCCTCGACCTCCACGAGGTAGAGCCGCCCGTCGTTACCCAGCGACAGCACCTCATCGAGGCGCAGCCGCCGTCCTCCCGAGCCGTCCCCCGCCCCCGAGTGCGGTCGCTCGTTGTGCCACCAGCGCAGCAGATGCACCGCGCCCCACGCGACCAGCACCGCCACCAGCAGCTTGCCGACTACATCGAAGACCGCCAGCCCGCCTCGGGCCGGCAGGTAGCCGCCCTCATCGGCCGGCGCGGGCGTCCCCGCGGCGTAGCTCGGTTCCGCCGCCAGCGCCACCGAGCCCAGCGCGAGCAGCGCGAGCAGCGCGAGCAGTGCGACCAACATCCGAAGGTTGAGCCTCATCAGAATCTGCCTCCATCTGCGCGCATGGCCCCGGCGGGACTGCCGCCGTCAACCAGTTCGGTGATCCGGTAGCCGAAGGTCTCGTTGATGACCACGACCTCGCCGCGCGCGAAGAGCCGGTCGTTGATCAGCAGATCGATCGGCTCACCCGGCAGGCGATCGATGCTGATGACCGACCCGGCCTCCAGCGCGAACACTTCCGACAGCGGCAGTTCCGTGCTTCCGAGCACCACCGTCAGTGACAGCGGCACATCGAGCATCCGCTGAAGGTTCTGCCATCCGGCAGGCTCTCCCGGATGCAGCCGGTGCACTGCCGGATCGCCATCCTGCACCTGCTCTTCTGTCTGCCCGCTGTCGGGCGCCTCCGGACCCACGTCTTCGGCTGGTGATACTGTCTCCGGCACGGGAACTACCCCCTGTTCGCCAATCTATGAAGGTCACTGCATAACGAACGCGGTGAAGAGGACCTCGCTCACCGTGTAATCTTCAAGGGCGGCGTCAAGCTCCTCCTGCAGCACGCCCTTGAGCTTGCTGCGGTCGCCCTGCGCGCGCAGCCCCTCGAAGCTCTGCGCCGAGAGCACCTCGATCGCAACATCGCGCGCGTAACGCTGCGTTGCTGCCGGCAACTGCGGCTCTTCCTCCGCCTGGCCGCCATCTGCGCCGTGCCCACCCTCCGCCGAGGTCGCCTCAGCTTTCGCGCCGCCGCTGGCGACGATGCTGATCTCCGCCTGAAGATAGCGCAACGTGCCATCGGCGCTGCCCAGGTTCACCAGGAATGCTCCGAGGGAGTAAGTGTCCGTCGCCTCGGCGACTCCCGCCGCCTTCTCAGCGGCATTGCCCGCTGTCGGGCCACCGGATCCGCGCAGATGGGTCCAGGCGAATACGCCGCCTCCCAGCATCACCAGCGCCATGACAAATACCGTCAGCGTCAGCAGTTTGCTACCGCGGCGCGGGTGCATCATTCGCATCTGCTATCTTCCCTTCGTGCGCTTATTGTGACGGCGTCCATGCTTCTCAGGTCAACGGGAGGGCAGAGGCGGATCGTCCGCGGTCGCGCGGCTTCACCGATTGCATCAGCCTCGCCAACACCGCTGCCGGCTTGGTCCGGGAAGCCGTCACCCGGAGCGGCCAGCACGACGATGTCTACTCTGCGGTTCCGGACCCGGCCCTCCCCGGTGTCGTTGTCGGCGATCGGCCGGGTGTCTGCGAAGGCCGCGCTGGAGATCCGGATCGGGTCCACGCCGCAGCGTCTGATAAGGTGGGTCATGACGACCGATGCCCGCTCAGCCGATAGCTCCCAGTTGGATGGGAACCGCTCGGTGGCGATGGGCTGGTTGCATGTGTGGCCTTCAACGCGCATCACCACGCCCGCCTGCTCCAGCGTCTGCCCGATTGCGGTGAGGATCGTCCGCGCCGGCACGGTCAACTGCGCAGTCCCGGCCGGAAACGTGATCTCATCGGCCACCAGCGAGACCGTGACCTGCCCGCCGGCATGGGTGATAACAACGTGATTCTTCAGGCCGGCCGGCAGCGAACGGTCTATCTGCTTGTGCAGGTCATTCACCAGCGCGGCTCGGTTTCGCATGACCCCGTCGCCCCCCGGCAGCAGGCTCTCAGGGCCCTCCGCCTGCGCCGCCGATGCCCCACGCGTCCCCCCGCCGAAGGCGGTGCTCATCGCCCCGCTCAGGTCCTCGAACTTGCGAAGGTCAACCACGGACATGGAATACATCATGATGAAGAATGCCATCAGCAGCGTGATCATGTCCGCGTACGTGATCAGCCAGCGTTCCTCGTTCGCA
>JAAYJW010000040.1 GCA_012522765.1 candidate division WS1 bacterium
ATGCCCCAGACGAGCCAACTGTCGCGGTTCGCCACCGCATCGCATGAGCCCCACAGCCCGGGCGTGATGCCCGTGTAGGTGGGCCGCCGCACCATCCCGGCAAGCTCGCCGTCTTCGATCAGCCAGCCGACCTCGCAGCCGAACTGAAAGTTCAGCCGCCGGTCGTCTATGCTCCAACTGAGGTTGTCCTCCATCAGAATCCCACGCTCGGTCGAGGCGATGATCTCCTCGCGGGAAAGCTCGCCAGGCTCGAGGTTCACGTTCGTCATGCGGATCAGCGGCAACCGCGCCCAGCCATCGGCGCGCATGCAGCCGTTGCTGGCGCCGAGGTCGAGGCGGGCGGCGGTCTCGCGCGAGGTGAGGTAGCCGACGAAGATACCCTCGCGGACGATCCAGCTTCGCTGCGCCGGCACACCCTCGTCGTCATATGCAAACGAACCGAGGCCGCCGGGGATGGTCGCGTCGGCGGTGATGTTCACCGCGTCCGAGCCGTAGCGGAAGCTACCGAGCTTGTCCGGCGTCAGGAAGCTGGTGCCGGCGTAGGAGGCCTCGGTGCCGAGGACGCGGTCAAGCTCGATGGGGTGGCCGCAGGATTCGTGAAGCTGCAGGGCAAGCTGCCCGCCCGCGAGGATCAGGTCCATCGTGCCCGCCGGGCACTCCGGGGCGTCGAGCAGTTGCCGCGCCTCGGAGGCGATGCGGGCGGCATGTACGGGCAGATCAAGCTCCTCAATGACCTCCCAGCCCCGCGTCATCACCTGCCCGCCGTGCGAGGACGGGTAGGAGCGGCGGAAGGCGCCGTCCTCCCCCACCGCGGTCGCCTCGATGCCGCCGCCGGTCTCGATGATCTCCTGCGCGATGGAGGCGCCTTCGCTGGAGGCGAAGTGCTGTCTGCGGGTGAGCACGCTGAGGTAGCCGGTGGCAAGTCCAACGCCCTCGGCGCGCATCAGACCATCGCAGTGCATCAGAAGGTCGAGACGGTCGGCGATGGCCACGTCGTCGGGGTGGATGGCGACATCCGCGCGAGCATCATCAACCGCGGGCTCAAGCTCCGCGAGCCGCACCGGCTCGTCGAGCGTCGGCGCTGCGGCACGAGCGAGGTCAACCGCGCGCTTCGCCGCCTCGCGTACTCCCTGAGGCGTGACGTCCGATGTGCCCGCGAAGCCCCACGCGCCATCGGCGATCACCCTGACCCCCACGCCGCGGCTGCGGCCGTCGGAGAGGGCGTCGGTTGCGCCGTTCTTCACGCTGATGCGCTCGTTACGCCTGTCGACGAACCGCGCATCGGCGTAGGAGGCCCCGCCGGCCATCGCCGCCTCGACCGCTGTCCTCGTCAGCTTTTCCATGGGCTGCTGCACCCCGCGTTCTGTGTCATGCGGATAGAAGAGACGGCTGATCGCAGCCTCGTCTCAGAGGGGATTCGACGCTCCGCCGCCGGTGGCCTACACGATTCCGTCGGCGAAGTCGCGCGCGGAGAAGGGGACGAGGTCCTCCATCTTCTCCCCGAGGCCGACGAACTTGAGCGGGATCTCCATCTCATGCGTCAGCGAAAGCAGCGCCCCCCCCTTGGCGGTGCTGTCCAGCTTGGTGATGACGATGCCGGTCAAGCCGATCGCCTGGTGGAACTCCCGCGCCTGGTTGATCGCGTTCTGCCCCGTGTTGGCATCAATGACGAGGAGCCGCTCGGTGGCAGGGGCGCCGGTGGCGCGTTCGATGATCCGGCCCATCTTCCGAAGCTCCTCCATCAGGTTGACCTTCGTGTGCAGCCGGCCGGCGGTATCTGCGATGACGACGTCAATGCCGCGAGCCTGCGCCGACTGCAGCGCATCGAACATCACCGCGCCCGGGTCGGCGCCCTTGGTCTGCGCGACCACGTCGCAACCCACACGCTGGCCCCACGTCTGAAGCTGCTCGATCGCCGCCGCGCGGAAGGTGTCGGCAGCCGCCAGCAGCACGCTCCGCCCCTCCTGCTTGAGCCGCCAGGCGAGCTTGGCGATGGTGGTCGTCTTGCCCACGCCATTCACGCCCAGCACGAGGATCGTCGTAGGCGGCTGCGGGGCGAACCCAAGCTCGCCCTCGTAGGGCTGCAGGTGCTCGTAGACCTCATCGCTGAGCAGGCGCAGGAGGCCCTCGTCATCGGTCACGCGCTCGCGTTCAGCGCGGCCGCGCAGTTCCTGCACGATCTCCATCGCCAGCGGCACGCTCACATCGCCCATCACCAGCGCGGCCTCAAGCTCCTCGATTGTCTCCTCGTCAAGTGTTGCGCGGCCGCGCAGCACATTGCCCACGCGGCGGAAGATGCCCTTGAGCATACTCTCGTCTCCTTCGATGATCGGCGGAAAGACGGTGTCATACAGCCGGGGTCACGGCGAGCGGATCGATCAGCCCGACCCGGAGACCTCCGCGGCATCCTCGCGAGCAGCGGCCTCGTCCCGGCGCTCGAGCTCCTGCTGGCGCCGTCCCTGTTCCTGTGCGTCACGCAGCTCCACGGAGATGCGCTGAGAAACCCCGGCCTCCTGGATCGTGATCCCGTGCAGCAGATCCACGGCCTCCATCGTTCGGGGGTTGTGTGTGATGACGATGAACTGTGACCGCTGCCCGAACTCCTTGAGCAGTTGCACGAAACGATCGGTGTTGGTCGCATCGAGTGCGGCATCGATCTCATCAAGAATGCAGAACGGGCTGGGTTTGACCTTCAGCATCGCGAAGAGCAGCGCCAGCGCGGTCATCGCTCGCTCGCCGCCCGACAGCAGGCTCAGGTGCCTCTGACGCTTGCCGGTGGGCTGGGCGAAGACCTCGACGCCGCTGGATAGCGGATTCTCCGGATCGCTCAGGTAAAGCTCGGTGTGCCCGCCGTTGAACAGCGTAGTGAAGATCTCCTCGAACGCCTCCGCGATCTGCCCGAAGGTCTCAAGGAACTCCTTTTCCGCGGCGGTATCAATCTCCTCGATGATCTCCAGCAGATCGTCACGGGCCCTGTCAAGATCCTCGCGCTGCGATCGCAGGAAATCCTCGCGCGCTGAGAGCCGTTCGCACTCGTCAATCGCGCTCAGATTCACGTGCCCGAGCGCGCGAATGTCGCGCTTGAGCGCGTTCACGTCGCGTGCCAGCTTGTGCCTGCTCAGGTCTTCCTCACCCAGCGTATTCAGCACCTGCTGCGGCGTCACCTCGTATACGTCCGCGAGTCGTTCGCGGATGCTGTCAAGCTGCGCCTGCTCGCGCGTGAGTGCGACCTCGGCCCGCTGCACCTTCTCCTGCTGCGCCTCAAGCACGCGCCGGAGCTTGCGCCCCGAGTCTTCCAGCGCCTCCCCCTTCTCCCGCAGATCGGCCGCTGCGTCCGAGCGGGTGCCAACGACTTCCCGCAGCCGCCCGGCCTGCTCACGCTCGCCGCCAAGGCGCCCCGCCGCCTCCTCAAGCTCGCCCTGAAGCTGCGCGATCTGCTCGCCGAGGCTCTTCCGCAGCCTGGTGGCAGTCTCGACTTCCTCGCGCGCCCGCGTCAGCTCGCCCTCCGTCCGCTTCAACAGCTCCTGCAGCGAACGCAGCTTCTCCCGAAGCTCGGCGACCGCCACTTCGCCATCGGTCAGCGATGCGCGCCGCTCTTCGATGGCCGAGGCGGGAAGCTGCTGCGAACGCAGTTCCTCGATCTGCGAGCCAAGCGCGCGGATCTCGTCCTTCATGCCCTCCGCGCCCTCAGTCAACTCGTTCTGCCGCCCGGCCGTCGCTTCCACCCGGGCGCGAAGCTCGGCGATCTCGCCGTCTATCTCATCGGCGGCCGCAGCGGCCGCCTTCGCCTGATCTGCGGCATGCACCACGTCACGTTCGGCCTCGGATAGCTCCGCGCGCAGATCGCCAACCGCCCCGCTCGCCTCCTCGACCTGCCCCGACAGCGTCTCGAACTCGCGCTCAAAGCGCTCCTCGAAGCGCCATGCGTTCGCCAGCGCCTGCCGCAGCAGCTCAAGCTCCTCGCGCACCTGCTCCATCTCGCGCCGCCTGGAGAACAATTGCGGGCTGTCGTCGCCACGCGAGCCGCCCCTGATCGCACCCCCGCGCTCGATCACCTCGCCGCGCAGCGTCACCGCGCGGCATTGATGGCCCACCCGCTTCACGTGCCTGCGAGCCGCATCAAGGTCGTCCATCACGAGGCAATCCGACAGCAGGTAGTCAAGCATGTGCCGCAGTTCGCGCGGAGCGCGCACCAGGTTCGATGCAACGCCGAGGCACCCGTCTCCTGAGGTGAGGGTCACCGCCCGAGGCGCTACTCCGGTCAGCAGCGACAGCGGCATGAAGGTAGCCTGGCCCAGCCCGTGCTCCTCAAGATAATTGACGCCTGCAACCGCTTGCTCCTCGCTCTCCACCACGATCCACTGCAGCCGGTCCCCCAGCGCGGCCTCAATCGCCGTCTCGTAGCGCGCCGGGACGTCCAGCAAACCCCCGACCACGCCTACCACCGGCGGCAGAGCGCCCTGCTCGACGGCCTCCATCACAGCGCGGACCGCGTCCTCGAAGCCCTCGTGGCTGCGCTCAAGCTCCTCCAGCAGCGCCAGCCGCGTCTCGGCCGCCGTCGCCGCTCCAGCGAGAATGTCACGCTTGGCACGCTGCTCGCGCAGTGTGCGCTTGAGCCACTCGTGGCGTCCGGTCAGCTCCTGCAGGCTGCGCCTCGCGGCCTCGCCGCGCGCCTGGAGGTCGTCCCGCCGCTCCCTGGCCTGCTGCGCGGCTGCCCGTGCCTGTTCGGCCTGCTCCCGCAGCGCCTTCTGCTGGCCCTCGAGGCGCTGGATCCGCTCCCGCAGTTCCTCCTGCAGGCTCTCCATCGCGCCTGCCTCGCGACGCAGGTTCTCCGCCCGCTGCACGCGCTGCTGCTGCTGAGACTGAAGCTGCCCGAGGCGACTTTGCACCTGCTGCCGCCGCTTCTCCTGCTCCGCAAGCTCCTCGCGGCGGCGCGCGATCTCCCCACTCATCTCCTCCGCCCGCCGCGCGACCCCCTCGCGCTCGCCCGCCATCCGCGTTAGCTGCTCGGTCAGCTCGGTCACGCGCGAGGTGTCGCCGCGATCTGACTGCTCCAACTCGGCAAGGCGCTCGCGGGCCGCGCGCAGCTTCTCCTCGGTGACTGCGTGCGCCCGCTCCGTGCGCTCGGCCACCCGCTCCGCCTCGCGCGCCTCGTCGCGCAGGCCGCTCAGTTCGCGCTCAAGCTCATGCAACTGCGCGGCTATCCGCTCTTCCTCGACCTCCACCTGGTTGAGCTGTGCGCGCGTGGCCTCGGCGTCGGCCTTGCCCACCTGCTGATCGTTCGCCAGCTTGCCCAGCCGCTCGTTGCGCTCGCGGTAGTCCATCGCCAGCAGCTTCAGTTCGATGTCGCGCAACTGCCCGTCAAGCTCGCGATACTGCCGCGCCTTCTCCGCGGCCTTCT
The DNA here is from genome assembly GCA_012522765.1 of candidate division WS1 bacterium. GTDB lineage: Bacteria > Armatimonadota > Zipacnadia > Zipacnadales > UBA5352 > UBA5352. Next base: position 5,402 of record JAAYJW010000040.1, read on the forward strand.
CCAGCGGCTCGCGCTGCGAACTCAGCTCGTAGATGATGTCCGCGATTCGCCGCACATTCGCCTCGGTGGCCTCCAGCTTCCGCTGCGCCTCACGGCGACGGCGGCGATACTTGCCGATCCCCGCGACCTCCTCCATCAGCTCGCGCCGGTCCTCCGAGCGAACGCTCAAGATCGCCTCGATCTCGCCCTGCCCCACGATCGAGTAGGCCGCCTGCCCCACGCCGGTGTCCACGAAGAGATCGTGCACGTCGCGCAGGCGGCAGGCCGCATTGTTGATCCCGTATTCGCTCTCCCCCGAGCGGTAGAGTCTCCGGTATACCTCGACTTCGGTGAAAGCCAGTGGGAGGCGCTCGTCGGAGTTGTCCAGCAGAAGCCGCACCTCCGCCATCCCCAGCGGGCTGCGCTTCTCCGAACCGGCGAAGATGACGTCCTGCGAGGTGTGCGTGCGGATCGCGCGGTTGCTCTGCTCACCGAGCACCCACAGCACCGCGTCGGCAACATTGCTCTTGCCCACGCCGTTCGGCCCGACGATGGCCGTCAGGCCCGGGCCAAACTCAAGCTCGGTGCGGTCGGCGAAACTCTTGAAGCCCCGCATCTGCAGACTCTTCAGATACACGTGCTCATCCCTTGACGGCGTCTCGTGGTGCGAATGCTGTCGTAATGTGTTGCGCCCCCGCGCCTCAACGTATCAGAGTGTCCGGGCGCTCCAGCGTGACGCCCTCGTATGTCACCTGCAGCGTCGGCCAGTCGGCCGTAGTCGTCAGGAAACGCAGCCCGTCGGCAGTCGCAATCATCGTGTCCTCGGACTTCGTGCCGGTGATTGACGGATTCCACGCGAAGGCCTGATTCGCCAGCACCCTCTCGGTCGAATGAGCGGTGCCCTTGTACTCGCGCGCGGCGTAGCCCGTCGCGCCGCCCTGGTGGTGCAGCCGCCATTCATCCCCGAAGCCTGTCTGCTCGTACACTGCCACCGCGCGGTCGAAGACATCGCCCACCACCGCGCCTGGCACCGACTCAAGATTCACGCACGCATCCACCCGGCAGCAGGCCACGTGCTTGTCCCGAAGCTCCGCAGGCGGCTCGCCGAAGTGCACCATGCGCGTGGCGAAGGTCCCGAGGCCGTACTTCGTCGCGCCTATCACCAGCATCGCGTGCTTCTCCAGCCGCCGATCCGTCGGGATCGGGTGCCGGTAGCGCAGCGTCCGCTCATCGGCGGCAACAAGCGCGACCGCCGGGGTGGCGCCTGCAGCGAATACCTTGCCCATCAGGATCCCGGCGATCTCATGCTCGGTCATCCCCGGTTCGATCTCTCGGCCAGTGGAGGCGATTGCCTCCGAGGCGAGGCGCCCGATCTCCTCGTAACGCGCGATCTCCGGCTCAAGCAGTTGCCAGCGCAGCGGATTGAAGCGGCCTGAGACGTCCTGCCCGAGCCCCAGCGGGGCGTCAGTGCCGTAGGGACCGTCGGCGATCGCCTCGAGGATGGCCTCGCGATCCTCCTCGTCCCACTGCATGTAATGTATCTCAAACGGCAGGTCGCCGACCTCCTCTTCCTCAAAGCGCGGAGACTCGATGTTGTTGGTCACGAGGTGCTGACCATCCGCGGTCACTACCAACCAGCAGACTCCCGCCTCCGAGGACAGCCCCACGTGCGAGGAGCCTCCTGCGGTCAACCATGCGAAGTTCGCTCGCGTGGCGAACACCATCGCCCCAATATCCTCGTCGGCGACGAACTTGCGCACTCGCTCCAGCTTCGTCTGTACCTCTTCAGTGCGAGTCACTGTCAGCCCTCACTCTCAATCGGCATCAACCCGGCCCCATCAGCGGCGGCCGTGGCAAAGATCGTGGCAGGCAACCGCGTCTCGGCCTCATACTGCCGCCCGACCTGTTCCGCGAAACGTTCGACCGCGTCCGCATCCACCAGCGCGCTAATGCAGCCACCGAAGCCCGCCCCGACCAGCCGCGCTCCATGGCAGCCCGGCGCTACCATCGCGGCATTGCGCATCGCCTCGAGCTCCGGGCAGCTTACCTCGTAGTCGTCGCGCACACTAACGTGGCTGGCATTGAGCAGCGTCCCGAGCGCCTCTACGTCGCCCGCCTCGATGGCCTCAGCGCCGGCCTGCACCCGTGTGTTCTCAGTCACTATGTGCCGCGCTCGGCGAAGCAGCGTCTCCCCGAGCAGCGCCGCATTCGTCTCCAGCATCTGCTCGTCGGCATCGCGCAGCGCGGATATGCCCAGGAGCGCCGCCGCCTGTTCGCACTCGGCGCGGCGTTCGTTGTATGCCGACGCGACCAACTCGCGCGGCTTGTTCGTGTTGCAGATGACGAAGCGAGCATTCGTCCGCCCCATCGGCACGAGCCTGCGCTCGAGCGTCCGGCAATCGAGCCACAGCATCTGCCCCGGGCGGGCGAAAACTGAGGTGAACTGATCGAGGATGCCGCAGCGCATCCCGACGTAGTCGTTCTCAGCGCGCTGGCAAAGCAGCGCCAGCGCCTCCGGGTCGATCGTGCAACCGGCGAGGCTGCTCAGCGCGACCGCGCTCGCCACCTCGATGGCCGCCGAGGACGCCACCCCACCTCCGACAGGCACGTCGCTCACGATAGCGACATCCGCGCCGCCCGTTACGCAGCCTTCGGCGTGCAGTTCGCCTGTCACGCCGGCGAGGTAGTCCCACCACTTCCCCCACGGGCCCTCGTCAAGCCGCGCGCTGTCGAAGTCCGCCTCGCTCTCGTCGCAGTCGCTCCAGGCGCGGATCAGCGTGTCCTGGCGAGTCGCCGCCGCTATCACCGTCGCACGTTCGATGGCGATCGCCAGCACGAAGCCGTCGTTGTAGTCCGTGTGCCCACCCAGGACCTCAAGTCGCCCCGGAGCACGCGCGATTACCTCGGGCGTGCGCCCGCAGCAGGCGCTCAGATGGGCCACCGCCTGCCCCGCAAGCCGCCGCGACTGGTCATCACCGCGACATTCGTGATTATACAACACCCCTACCCCCTGTCAACGCAGGCAGGGGCCTTCCGCGCCTAATATTGTCCATGTTTCCGCACAAGTTCCATGACATATTTGTACCGCTCGAAGCTGATGTTGTCCGGCACGGAGTGATCGGAGTGGTAGATGTATCCGCCGCCCCTCTTGCCGATCCCGATCTTCGTCGCGATCTCCTCCTCGATCAGCCGCGGCTCCGGGTCCGCCATCTTCCGCACGTCTATCCCGCCCATGAACGCGAGGCTGTCGCCGTACTGCTCCTTGAGCGTCACGAGGTCCATCCCCGCCTTCACCTCCAGCGGCTGAAGACAGTCGAAGCCCGCCTCGATGAGATCGGGAATGAGCGGAGCAACGCCGCCGCAGGAGTGCAGGATGACCTTCAGTCCGTGGCGATGGAAGAAGTCGCAGACACGAGCGTGAGCGGGCTTGCACAGGTCGCGATACATCTGCGGCGAGAACAGCGGGCCGTTGCGGTAGCCCATGTCATCGTAGAGGAACGCGCCGTCGAAGCTGAAACCGCCCTCCATCATTAGCGTGGCGCTGTCGATGATCATCTCCGTCCACGTCATCATGATGTCGGCGACCCACTCCGGATCGGTGGCCATCGCCATCAGCAGGTTCTCACTGCCGACGACGCCCTGGGTCTTGTCATAGCCGGTCGCGGCTCGGTAGGAGAACCAGAGGCCACGCTCCCTGGCAACGCGCTGCGCCGCCAGCCCACTCTCCCACGGTATCCGATCGTGCCCCATCCGCAGGCCGCGCTTCCAAGCGAACCAGTCGTCGGCGGTCTTGACCTTGAAGTCGATACACTCCGGGGTCGAGTTGGAGTGCTTGAAGTTCTTACGCAGCGCCCCGCTGGAGTTCCACGCGATGGTGTACTCCTCCGTCTCCTCCACCACCTCAACCGGCAGCCCCAGGCTCAGGTCCGCCCCGGCGCCGCTCATCTCGTAGCCGAAGTACTCGGCAGGCGAAACGTTCTCCGGCAGGCCCTCCTGCCTCCAGCGCTCGATGGTCGTCTGCCATGGTGAGTCATCAATCGGCACCCGGTCTCCCTCACGATGGGCCAGCGCAAGATCAATGCGCTCCTTACCGGTCATCTGCGTCATCCTCCCGGGCAACCGGCTGCATCGCCCTGTATACGCGGAAGCCGCCGCTTACCGCCACCTGCTCGACGTCCGCGAAACGCGCCTCAAGCTCCCGTGCCAGCGTCTTTGCCCCCTTCTTCGTCGCAGCGACCATCCAGAAGCTACCACCCGCGCGCAGCGCAGCGGCGGCGTGATCCATCACGCCCAGCACCACCGCGCGTCCGACGCTGATCGGTGGGTTGCTCACGATGATGTCGAAGTCGCGCCCCGCCAGCGCTGTCCGCGCATCGCCGCAGACCACCTCGGCCTCTACACCGTTGCGCCTCGCGTTGCGCTCTGCCAACTCGCAGGCCCGACGGTTTATGTCCACCATCGTGACGCGAAGCTCCGGCCGGAGCGTCGCGGCAACCACGCCAATCAGTCCCCACGCACAGCCCCAGTCGAGCAGGTCGCCATCTTCGGGAAGCTGCATCTGCTCCGCCAGCAGCCGGCTGCCTGCATCTACGTGACCGTAGGAGAAGACGCCCCGATCTGTGACGAAGCTGAGCCGCTTGCCTCGCACCTCGGCGCTGATCTCCCGCGGCTGGCTCGGCGCATCGGGCTCTTCCACGAAGTAATGAGTTCGCCCGGCGTCGTCAGCCATCGCTCGCTCCGCTCTCGCTACCGTTGCTGCGCCTCATCTCGATCACCACTAACTCCGGCGGGCAGAGGAACCTGATCGGGATCATGCCGACGCCTATCCCGCGGCTCACGTAGAGCAGCGGCCCCTCATCAGCCGTCACGTCCAGTGCTCTCCCGTTCCGCCCCAGCACCCCCCAGTGTCCGACCACGCTCATGTATGATGGCCGCTCGCCCCCGGCGAGTCTGAACAGCCCTGAGGCCAGCGCGCGCGGGTAGTGACTGTGCGTCACCGGCGCCTCGAGGCCGGGCGGGCGCACCTGCCCGCCGTGCGTATGTCCGCACAGTGTGATATGCGCCGCGAGACGCGGAAGGTCCTGCCAGATCGCGGGCGAGTGTACGACGGCTACACGCAGATCCGCCTCCGGGGAGAACGCGCCGGCGGTCTCAACCGCGGCATCCCCGTGCAGGGGGTCGTCAATACCGATGACCTCCACCCGCGCGGCGTCTCGCTGCACGGCTGCCCTCTCGTTGACCAGAAGCGCGCCGCCGCTCTGCTGCAGAGCGCCGTCAAGTGCCGTGGTGTCAAGCTGCTGATGATGATCGGTATTGCCGAGGACGGCGAATGTCCGGCGGCCGCCGATCAGCCGTCGGATGAAGGGCGCGATGTCGGCATGGCGGCGCCGGGAGGAGGCATAGTCTCCACCGAGGAGCACCAGGTCCGGGCGCGCGGTCTCAAGCGCCTCAAACAGATCACCGGGGCGCACGTAGAGCATGCCGAGGTGGAGGTCGCTCAGGAACGCAATGCGATAGCCCTCGAGGGGCCGGGGCAACCGGGGAACGCTAAGGCGAATGTGCGTCGTGCGGACCTGCCGATCACCACGCAGGAGCCATGCGAGGAGAGCGACAGCGGCCAGAAAAAGCAGCACTGTGATCGGCCAGTTCACGATGGCACCAGCTTGAGAGCCCCGTTCGTCACTGGCCGGAGACGCGGCCGAGGATGGTCATCGCGTCCGGTCGGACCTGAAGGCTCTCGACGTGGACGTTCTTTGTGCCGAGCAGATCGCTGAGGCCACGGTTGAGCTCCCCGCTCACCTCAGAGCGCACCGCCTCGGGGGCGGGTAGTCGGCCCACGAGCACCTCGCTCACCTCAATGCTGACCTGTCCGTTGGAGACGACGGGCCGCCCTCGCACAGTAAGTTGCACCGAACGGCCGCGCCAGTCGGTCTCGCCCGTCGCAACCAGGGTGCCATCGCCGAAGTAGACGCGCATATTGCGAACCTGCGAGGAATCGCGGGTGGCCAGCAGATCGTTCAGTTCGCTCTCGCGAACGACCATCGAGACGTTCGTGGGCTGCCGTGTGCGGCCCGCCTGCTCGACGCGGCGGATCTGCTCCTCAAGGGGGGGCGCTGAGACGGGCGCGCGTCCGCCAGAGGCACCTGGCGAACCCGGCGCTCCCGGCGACGAGGGTACACCGGGGCCCGGGGCACCGGGATCTGCCACGGTGTCGGTCGCCTCGGGTGGCAGAGCGGGCTTGCCGGTGAGCATCCACCAGCCGACCGCGATCACGATCAGCCCCAGCACAAGCGCGATCCCGCAGCCGATGCCGAACCACGCGCCGGTGCTGAGTTTCCGAACCGCCTTCCTGCTCACCTGGCGTCCCATCGCGCAGTCGCGGGCCCGCGGGGCCCGCTCTCCACCTCAGTTGAACTCGTTCATGGCCGCCTCGATACCATCAGTGACAGCCATCTCGATGCACTTGCAGGCGCGTCTGACGGCATCCCGCGCCGCCTCGGCCTCGTCGCGCGTGAACTCCGACAGCACAAAGTCTCGCACGTTCATTCCGCCCGGCGCCGGGCCAATGCCGACGCGCAGGCGCGGGTACTCGCGCGTGCCCAGCTTCTCCGTGATCGACTTCAAGCCGTTGTGCCCCCCCTCGGAGCCACCACGGCGCAACCGCAGCCGGCCCAGGTCGAGGTTGAAGTCATCAACGACGACGATCAGGTCTTCCGGTGCGAGATCATACAGATGGCATAGACGTACGACCGCCACACCGCTGGCGTTCATCATCGTCAGCGGCATGGCGAGCACTGCCTGGGTGGAGTCTATCCTGCCCGATCCCGCGATGGCGGCCGCTCGTGGCCTGCCCAGACTCACGCGGTGGATGCGGGCGAGTTCGTAGATGATCTCAAACCCGATGTTGTGACGCGTCCGCTCGTAGGCGCCCCCGGGGTTGCCGAGGCCGATGATCCCACGCATGGCCTCTTCTCCCCGTGCTGTTACTCGCCGCTCTCGCCGGAGGCTTCCTCTTCCTCACCCGGCTCCTCAGGCGTAAGCTCCTCGGCCTCGACGATTTCCTCGCCGACCTCAACGTCCACGAGAGCCTCGAGCGCTTCCTCCTCGATGTGCGTCTCGAGCTGCTCCTCGGAGATCGGCGGCGCGATCGTCAGCACCGCCTCATCACTCTCGGACGTGTAACTTACGCCCTCGATCTGCGGCAGATCAGCGATAAACAGCGCGTCACCGATGGTCATGCCATCGATGTTCGCCTCGATGTGCTCGGGGATCGCGGTCGGCAGACAGCTCACCGATACGTTGTGAAGCTGCACCTGTACGACGCCGCCGTCGTCATCCACACCGGGGGCATTGCCTACGACCTCGATGGGGATGTCCACCTCGATCTGCTGCGTCAGCGAGACCCACTGGAAGTCGATCGCCAGCGGGGCCTTCGTGACCGGATCGCGCTGCAGGGCCTTCACCATTGCGGCCACGGCCGACTCGCTCTCCTGCCCCGGCACGTCCAGTTCGATCAGAACGTTCGCGTCGGAGCCACTGTAGACGCGCTCGAACTCCGCGCGGGAGACCGAAAGGTGCACCGTCTCGCGGCCCATGCCATAGACGACGCCGGGAATGCTGCCTGCGGCACGGAGCCGTGCGGCAGGGCCTTTGCCGGTTTCCTCGCGCGAATCAACCTTCAGCGGAACAAGTTCCATCTTCGTTGCCTCCCTGCCCCGGCGCCTCTGTGGGCTTCTGCGGGGCATTACTTTCGTCAGTTTCAGCACTACCATGTATGAGTTAAATGGCTGGGGCGGCAGGATTCGAACCTGCGAATACGGGATCCAAAGTCCCGCGCCTTACCACTTGGCGACGCCCCAGCGCTGTTAGACTGACCTCATACGCCCCCCGCACGTTCCCGGAGGAAGCTCAGCGCCAGGTCGAGGTCGTCGGGATCATCCACGTCGAACCCGATCTCCGGCCACTGCACCGGCACCGCGCGAAGCTGAGCGCCGAGCATCTCGGTGCCCCGTCGCTCCAGGTCCACGAGACGCAGCCTCCCCGTCACGAGCCGGAGGATGAAGCTCAGACCGAACATTGCCGCAAGCCCGACGGGGCTCTTGCGGCGATCGAAGGTCCGCTCGATGGCCAACCCCTGCTCCAGTACGAAGCGGCGGGTGACGATGGCGAGGTTGCCGCCGGTGAAACGACCTTCCCGCAGCCGGACAACCGTCTTGCCCCGGCCAGGGAAGGCTCGGTCGAATGCCTCAGCCTGTACTACAGGGTATGATAACTCACCAGCCGACTCTTGACAAGAGCGGATGAAGCCATCAACCGCCTCGGGAGTCAGAAGCGGCAGGTCCGCGGTCGCCACCAGTATCCGTTCGGCGTTGGGAAACGCCTCCACGGCGGCGAGCAGCGTGTCCGCGAAGCCCGTGCCGTGCGCGGTCACAATCGGCAGCAGCGGCTGACCGTCATCGGTCAGCGAGCGATTCGGCCCCTCCACCGCCACCACCCGCTCCACCAGTTCGGAAAGCTGCAGCGCCTCCGCCACCCATGCCATGAGCGGCCTGCCATTGAGCCGCACCAGCGCCTTGCAGGGCGCTCCGGCGGCAAGTGCCAGCTTATCATCACGCCCGCCCCCGGCAAGGATCACCGCAGGCAAACTACCACAGGTCTCGGTCACTGAGTCACTCCCATTCATCTGCAATCTCCCACCCGCTCCTGACCGGGCTCACAACCTCCGCCCAATCTCCCTCCGCGCCTGACGCTCGCGCCGCGCCCCGGGCAGCCTCACTATCATCGAAGATTCCGAACACCACCGAGCCCGAACCGGTGATCTCGGCGGTCAGCGCGCCCTGCTCCCGCAGCGCGCGCTTCAGCGCCGCCAACTGCGGCCAACGCTCCTCCAGCGCCCGCGAGAAGTCGTTGCGCACAAGTCGGATGGTCGCCGACAGATCGCCCCGCGCGATCGCATCCGCCATGGCTTCGGCATCACTGCCGTCGCTGAAGTCAGTCGCGGCCAGCATTCCGAACGCCTCGGCAGTGGATATCCTCAGATCGGGCTGCACCAGCACGATCCAGCAGTCCGGGAGGTCAGGGAGAGGCCGGATCAGGTCGCCCCGCCCCTGGGCTATCGCGGTGCCGCCGGTCAGAAAGAACGGGACGTCCGCGCCAAGCTCGGCGGCCACCTGCCACAGAACGTCGGCGGCCGGTGGATCATCATCAAGCCGCGCCAGCCCCGCGAGCACTGCCGCTGCATCGCTCGATCCGCCACCGAGCCCCGCGCCGGATGGGATGCGCTTGGTCAGCTCGATGCTGACGCCCGCCGGCCACCCCCGCAAATCCTGATAGTGCTGCGCCGCGCGCCAGACGAGGTTCTCCGGCCCCGCGGGTGCTCCACCCGAGGGCACCCGAAGCTCAATCCCCGGCCCATCCAGCGTCTCAATCGCCAACTCATCGGCGAGCGATACACTCTGAAAGACCGTCGCGAGGTCGTGATAGCCGTCCTCGCGGCGGCCAGGTATCTCCAGGCACAGATTGATCTTCGCGCAGGCGCGCAGGTGGATCGCGGCCATCTCAGCCGATGACCTCCGCGACCGCCCCGGTCAGTGCCACGAACTCCTCCAGCGAAAGCGTCTCGCCGCGCCGCGAGCTGGCGATCCGGGCTTTCCCCAGCGCGGAGCGAGCCTGATCTCTGTCCACCGGCAGACCCGGTGCCCCGGCGAGAGCGTTCACAAGCTGCTTGCGCCGCTGGCCGAAAGCCCCTCGCACCACGCGGAAGAACAGCTTCCGCCGCTCGGGGTCCTCGATCGGCGGCGTACGCGGTGTGATCTGCAGCACCGTTGAGTGCACCTTCGGCGGCGGGTCGAATGACGCTGGCGTAAGCTCAGCGACGACTTCGGGCATGCCCGCGTAGAAGCGCACCAGCAGCGTCAGGGCGCCGTAATCCTTGCCGCCGGGGTCGGCCATCAGGCGCCCGGCCACCTCGCGCTGGATCATCAACACGATCGTGCTGAAGGGTGGCTCCGTGGTCAGTAGCTGATCGAGCAGCGGTGACGTGATCTGATAGGGGATGTTGCCCACCGCGGCCCACGGCCCGCGCGTGGTGAACTCCGCCATATCCACCGCCAACGCATCCGCCCAGCGCA
>JAAYJW010000328.1 GCA_012522765.1 candidate division WS1 bacterium
TCGATCGGATTGACCGGGTCGGCCTCCTTGAGCGTGATGTAGGCCTCAGCGACCTCCTTCGGCATCCCCGGCCGCAGGTCGGGCTCGTCAATGATCTTCCAGCACATCACCGCCGGGTGGTCCGCGTAGGCCGCGATACCCGCCAGCGACGCTTCCATGTTTTCCTGCACCTTCATGCCACCGTAGAGCGGCACGTCCATCGTCAGGCCGTTCTCCAGGCAAGCATCCAGTGCCGCGCCGAATGCCTCAAGGTTGTTCGGACTGACGCCCTGCACGCAGTTGAAGCCCGCTTCGGCGAGCATCGGGTAGTGGCTGACGGAGACATGATAGAGGCCGATGGGGAAGAAGGGTTCGCCCTCCACGAGGATGGTCCCGGTATCGCTCAGCCCCTCCGGCTTGCGATCCGTCAGCGGCACGAAGAGATACGCCATCTGCCCCGGCGTCTGGCCGAGGTTTGACTCGACGCGGTAGGTGCCCTGCGCAAGCTCTGGAAGCGTGAGCGTGACGGTCCAGAGGCCATCCTCGCGCTGCTCAAGCGCCACGTCGGCCTCGATCTGCTCGCCCTCGTCCTCGTAGACCATGATGCGGATCGGCGCGGCCTCAGCGTCCAGTGGCTCAAGCACGCGGGCGGTGAAGCTGACGGTATTCTCCCCCGGCTCCAGCAGATGCCGCTGTGGCGCGAGCGATACCACCGGCGGGGGAGCGGCCAGCGCGAAGGCGGCGTCATCGAACCAGACGGTGCCGGCTCCGAAGAGCCGGACCAGCAGCGTCACCCGCGTGGTATCCGGCGGCGCCTCGGCGGTCAGCTCAATCTGCCGCCACTCACCGGAGGTGTGTTCGTTCCCCTGCGCATACTTACCGTAGGTGTTCTCACCCTCATCATTGTAGTATTCCATCTTCAGCGCCGCGCGCCAGCCCGGGCCAACGTCCTCGGCGGTCCCGCGATACCAGACGGTGAAGGTGTAGGTGGCGCCGCCCTCAAGCTCCGTCACGACCTGCGACGCGAACGGAGCCTTCTGCCCATCGGGGTCAGAGATGCGCAGAGAGCGGTCTCCTGTGCGGGCTTGCGCATCATCGTACGCGGTGAAGTCGGGGAAGTGAATGCCCCAGCCCTCATCGCTCTCGAAGCCCGGGTTGTTGAGCGGGATTTCCGGCTGCGGAGCCTGCGCAAAAGATGCGGCGGCAGTCATGAGAGTTACCATCAGCACGCGAGCGATCATTTCGATTGCCTCCTCAGATAGCGGCGACGGCAACGGCTATTTGAACAGGATTCCGGCGCCACGGCGCCGGACAGGATGGCGGCTTTGCCGCCAACAGGAACGACACAGGTAACGGCTGACAGGTGACGACAACGGCAACGGCGACGGCTTGCTCACGCCAAAGCGCGGCATGACTTCTCGCCCTGCAATGGCACGACGGTCAGCGCCGCCTCGGCCTCAGCGGGCACATCCGCGCGCAGTGTCAGCACCACGAAGCGCCCGCAGTCGCTCGCGACCGCGCTCTCGATCCGCCCGCCCGCGCAGGCATACTCACCCGCCGGCATCACCAGCGTGACGCGGCAGTTCGGCATCGCCTCGCGCAGATCGTTGACGATCATAGCGGTGACCTCGGCCTCGGTGCCGTCGGCAGCAGGCGCAACCTCCACGCGCAGCGGCGGAGTTGCCCCGCGCGGGAAGGGGATCGGCGCTGTCGCGTCGCCCTCATAGGTGCAGGAAGAGACGCGCCCGCCTTTAAAGCGAATGAGGCGGAAGCTCTCGGAGTTGCTCTTGCCGACCCGCAGCGTCGGCGTGTCGCCCATCTCCATCACCCGCGCACCGGGGCCATGGCCGTCATGCACCAGCGCGACGCAATGGCGGTCGAGCAGCTCCACCGGCGCGTTCGGCTCGAAGGCGTTGATGACCTTGATGCGCGCATCAGGGCGAGCCGAAAGCAGCGCATCGGCCCCCGCGACGCCCTCATGCCACGGCAGCGAGCGGTTGAGCACGCACAGCTCCGGGCCGAGGTCAACCACGCCCTCCTGCGGGCCGAACCACTGCTCGAAGCCGGGGAACTGATGGTTGCCGAAGTTCACGACGTGCGGGATCTGCAGCCCCGCTAGCGCGCCCGCCACGTATGCCGGGTTGCTGGCGGTCGCCATCAGCACCATGTCCGCGCCGGCGAGGTTGGCGATCGCCGCCAGTTCGCGCAGATACTCCGCCTGGTATTGCGCGTGGGTGTCGAGGTGCCCCCACGTCGCGAAGACCGGATCGGCCGGATACTCCGCCAGCACCATCACTGAGCGCGGAGAGCGCAGGACCTGCTCCACGTCGCGCTCCGGCCAGCGAACTTCCATGACGAGGTCGTAGAGGCCGGGCGGCGTGTCCTCCGGTAGCGTGGCGACGAACTCGCGGTCGTAGTAGAACGCCGCCGCCTCGTCTTCGTCCATCGCCAGCACGCGGGAGATGATCGCCGGGCCAACGGTGCGCTCGATGCGCGCAGCGACTATGTCAGCGTCACGAGCCTGCAATCGCGCGCGGAAGCTCTCGCCACGGCGCCGCACCGTCTGCCTGCCGAGGCGCGGGAAACGCCAGCCTCGCGCGACCGTGGCCGGATCGGCAGCGAGGTGGATCGGCGGCAGAAGCGTCTCACGCCCGGCCTCTATGCCGACGCCCTCGATCACGGTCGGCTGCCAGCCGATGGCGCTGATCTGCAGGCGGTAGCCCTCCCCCGGCGGGAGGCCCGCGAGGCGGCACTGCCCGGTCAGCCAGTTGCGCACGAGGCGGTCGGCGATCACTTCATCGCCGCGCATCAGCAGCGCCCGCGCATCCACGAACCACGCGTTGTGCTCGCCGGTGAGCGTGAAGGCCACCTCGCCGGTGGCAGAGTCGCTTGTGCCGAAGGCCTCGATGCGCGCACCAGCGCCGCTGCCGGTCGCGCGATGGACGATGCGCACCGAATGCTCGCCGGGTGGCAGACCACGCGCGAGGACGATCTCCCTCGCCTCGCCGAGAGGGTGGATGAGGCGCTCGGGCCCGCCGTCAATGCTGATCGCGAGTGCGCCTGCGCTGGGCGGGCCGTACGCGGGCACGGCATGCTGCGCGAGGCGAAGCCACAGGTCGCGGCCGGCGAAGCTGAGTGTTAGCGCGGCGCCATCGGCGAGCGTCATGAGGTGCTCGCAGTCGGCGTAGCGATGGGAGGTCTGCAGCCAGTCGCCGTGGCGACCGACGCGGACGTCATCCGTCGCGGGAATCCAGGTGGTGCGCGTCAAGTCGGTGCCTCCGGGATGGAGCGGATCTACTTCTGCGCCGGCAGCATCTCCACCAGCAGGCGCGCCAGCTCCTCCAGCGCGTGCTCGACCGCTTCGCACAGGGGCAGGCCGAGGTCAAGGCGCGTCAGGTCGGGCTGCACGCCCAGCACCCACGTCTCGGCCCCCGCGTCCACTTCGAGGAAGCGCGCCATCATCTCCAGCGACGGCCGGTGCGTGACGCCCGGCGTGGGCGGGATGTCCTGCGCGCGGATCAGCCGCATCTGCCCCGGCTCGCCGCCGAAGTCCGCCGCGTCAATGATGAGCAGCACGTCCGGGCGCAGGTCCGCGGCCTTCACCGCGTAGTCCTCGGGCAGATCGTGCGCGACAAAGACCCGCACGCCCACATCGTGCTCAATCTTCTCTCCCAGCAGCACACCGAATGCGTCATCGCCGCGGAGCTTGTTGCCCACGCCCATCAGCACGATGCTGCGGCCCTCGATCAGTTCCTCAAGTTCGGCGCGAAGTGCGGCAAGTTCATCGGCGGTCGGATGCAAAGTCGTGTCTCCTTTGACAGGCTGGAAAGCCCTGTCCTACTCATTGAAAGATTTCGCTATCCCTGCGGCACGAGCAATGTTGCTCCGGCGGGCGCCACCAGCGGCGGCACGCCGCGCAGGTCGAGGAAGTGATCCTCCCACGTGGTATCCGACGGCTTGCGGATCTGCAGCGTCCAGATCTCGCCCGCGCTGGGCTGCTCAAGCTCCACGTGGAACTGGTGCATCTCGAACTGGTTGTCCACCTCTCCGACGACCTCACCGAACGGGTTGATGAGCTTCGCCGCCACGGCCTCGCCCGCGCCCTCACCGAAGACGCGCACGCCGAACTCCATGGTCCCCACCGGCACGAAGAAGGTCAGGTCCTTGTTCATGCCGATGAATTTGATCGGCCCGCTCGCGCCGCTCAGGTTCAGCGGGTGCGACGGGTCCTTCAGCGCGAAGCGGTTGCTGCCGGCGGTGAGTGCGATGGTGTAGATGCCGGTCTCGGGTGCGGTGAAGCGGACCTCGGTCTCCGCCTGGAAGACCGCGGCTACCTCGCAGGCCGCCTCGCCTGAGGGCGCGATGACGCGCACGGGCATCTCGCGGCCCGCATTCCGGCCTACCTGCGTGTACTCCACGGTGAAGCTGACCTCATCACCCTCGCCGGCGTAGAGGACATAGCTGCCATCCCTGCGGATCACCGGCCAGTTGATAGCCGTGACCACAGCGGGCGAATCAAGCACCAGCGGCACCAGCGTCATGTCGTCGAGGCTCAGCCGCGGGATGTTCTTGATCGCCATGATCGGCATCCACTCGGCCAGCAGTTCATCGGTGAGTTGCAGGTTCTCTCGCTCGCCCTGCTCATCCACGAGGATCAGGTTGCCCGACACATCGGCGATGGGGATCCCGCCGCCCTGATCGACGTAGCTGATCGGGTTGCGGTCGGGCGCGTCATGCAGTTCGAGGTCCACGAACTCGACGCCGCCCACGGGGACATCGGCGCCCATGCGGCTGTTGAACATGATCGGGGAGACGGTGGTGTCCTCGCCGCCGGTGTTGATGACCTTGCAGTTGACGAAGCGCACCGTGCCGCGCTCGGCGGGCTTGGAGATGCCGATGCCGGGCCGCGCGCTGCTCTCGAAGACACAATCAACATACTCGATCAAGCCGTCCACCGAGTTCTCCAGCGTGGTGTCGGTGACGACGCGAGTGCCGTAGCCGCCGTCGCCGACTGAGCGGCAGTTCTCGAAGCGCACCGAGACCGGCAGCGAAGTCGCGTCCATCGGGCGCAGGTAGAAGGTGTAGCCGGTGGAGTTGTTGTTCTCGGTGAGGCAGTTGCGCATGACGATGTTGACAAGGCGCTCCTCGGGGTTGTTGGGTTCGAAGTCAATGCCCGCCTGCGGAGGCGTCCCGCTGGTATTGCGCATGATCGTGTCTTCGATCAACAGATTCTCTGCGGTGATGACGGAGATCCCCTGCCGGTAATTGCTGTCGCAGATGACGTCTTTGATATGCACGTTGAAGTTCGTGACGCCGCCCGCGCCGAAGTAGATGCCATCGCCGCCGCTCTCGCGGAGCGTCAGGCCGTAGACGTTCACGCCATCCACCCCGCGCAGGGCGAGGCAGTGCCGCCACTCGGCCTTCTCATAAAGCTCCGGGTTGTCGTAGTCCTCGCGCCACATGCGCCACGTTGCGCCGTAGCCGCGGATCGTCACGTTCTCCACGCCGCGGGCGGTGAAGAGGGTGTCATTGCGGCCCTCGAACTCGCCCCGCTTCGCGAGGACTTCGCAGCCCTCCTCGAAGATGATCTCCTGGTTGCTGGCGAGCGACATAGGCCGCACGATCCACGGCTTGCCCATGTTCTCGACGATGAGTTTCTGCGCGCCGGAGTTGATCGCCGCCTGGAGGGCCTCCGTCGAGTCCTCCTCATTGAAGCCCCACCACGAGGCGCGCGCCTCGGTGATCTCGCCGGCGGCGACCTGATCGATCATTTCCTGGTTAACCTGCTGGGCACAAAGCGGCACCGCCATCAGCAGCGCGATGAAGATCAGGGAAAGTGACCGGGCCATGATGCGACCCTCCGGTACTGCGCGTTAAGTGCGATCCTGAGACAAGACTCATTTCGCCGCGACAACGGGTGTTGCCTGCGGAGGCTACGCTGTGTTCGTTCTGGGGGCCGGGGTGGAACCTCCCGCTTCGCGGGACCCTCGCGCCGCTAAACGACAGCGGACGCTCGGGCGGCCCCTCCTTACGGCAACCCCCTCCCCCTGCACCTCGCTGCGCGAAGTGAGGCGGGAGAGGAGCCGTTCGATAGCGCGAACATTTCGCGCCAGAGCAACAACACCCGCATCACATGTGCCACGGGCGCCCTCGCCCGTGGGTCGTTCCGCGGATGCGCGGTCGTTCGGGACGACGCACGGGTCCCGCCCGAAGGCGGGATGCCACATGAACGGCAACGGCGTCTTCGGCGCACTCTCCCACCATGTGCTCGCACCGCGAGCTACGGGGAGGGGCAGTCGTTGCACTACATCGTCGCTTCGCCCTACTCCCCCGGCCTCAGCAGGGCCTCCAGCGAGGGGCCAAGCAGCGGCGGTACCCCACGCAGTTCGAGTGTGTAGTCCTCCCACGCCACGTCCGTCGGCCTCGACAGCACGATCTTCCACGCCGCGCCGGGGGAGGGCTCATCAAGCGCCACGTGCAGCATCTGTGCCGCCGTGACATTGTCCCGCTCCTCGACCAGCTCGCCCGCGGGGTCGTACAGCGCGATCCTGATCGCCTCGCTCGAGCCTGCACCCGCGACCACCACGCCGAACTCCTCTGTGCCCGCGGGCACATAGAAGAACAGCTCGCCGGTGCTGAGGTAGAGCTGCAGCGGCTTCTCCTCGGTGGATAGGCTGACCGGATGGGTGCTGGCCGTGATGAGCATCTGATTGCCCTCAGGTCTGACGACCATGCGATAGACGCCCGTCTCGGGAGCGGTGAACGCCACTTCGCACTCCTGCTCGAAGGGCACCTCGCCCGCCGCGGTCTCCGCGCCCGAGGGGGCTACGAAAGTCACCGGCAGTGTCGTCCCGGTCAGCCGCGCGACCTGCTGGTAGCTGATTGTGATGCGGACCTCGTCGCCGGCCTTGGCATACACGATCGGCGTTACGTCGCGCCTGATGCGCAGCCCCGTGAAGGGATATGCCTCCGCCGGCGCGCCAGGCTGTACGGGCGTGAGCGACAGGCCCGCCAGTGAGACTTCCGGGACGCGCGGCACCTCGTGGATCGGCATCCACGAGGCAACCAGTTCCTCCGTCAGGGGGAGCGTAGCGCGTTCACCGCCGCGCTCGAGGATCAGCGTACCGGTGATGTCGCGCACGTTGATGCCAAGCTCGTGGCTCTCACGGCTCATGGGGTTGCGATCGATTTCGTCGCGGATCAGCACGTTGTCGAACTCCACGCCGCCGACGTCGCGCGTAGTGTCGGGCCGGGCGACAAATGTGATCGGCGAGATGTTCGCGCGCTCAACCGCCGGGTTGATGATCGAGCAGTCCTCAAAGCGCAGCCGCAGCCCGGCGATGGGTTTGTCACGGATAAGCAGCCCGTGGCTCTGCCCGTCAACAAACTCGCAGCCGACGAACTCGATCAGCCCACCGACCGCGCGCTCCTCGGTATTGCCGGTGGTGATGTGCATTCCGGCCCCTCGGTCATTCACCGAGCGGCAGTTCTCAAAGCGCATCGACACATCGTCTGAGGAAGCGTGCAGGTTGGGGATGTAGGCGACATAGCCGCCGCCCATGTTGTTCTCCGTGAGGCAGTTGCGCATGACAACGTTGACCAGCTTCTCGCTCGCACCGTTCGGCTCATAGTCGATCCCGGCCTGCGGAGGCGTTCCGGCGGTGTTGCTCATCACCGTGTCCTCGATCAGCAGGTTCTCGGCGGTGATGACGCTGATGCCCTGACGGTAGTTGCGGTCGCACACTACGTCCTTGATGTGCACGTTGAGGTTCGTCTGCCCGTCGGGGCCCCGGCCGAGGTAGATGCCGTCGCCGCCGCTCTCAGTGAGCAGCAGGCCGAAGATGTTGATGTTAGTCGAGCCGAGCATGTTGATGACATGGCGCCACTCAGCCTTCGTGTATTGCTCGGGATCATCGTAGTCATCGCGCCACATGCGCATAGTGGCGCCGTAGCCGCTGAGCGTCACGTTCTCCACGCCGATGAGGTTGATCATCGCCTCTTTGCGCTCCAGGTAGTCGCCACGCTTCGCGAGGATCTCGCAGCCGTCCTCGAAGATGATCTCCTGGTTGCTGGCGAAAAAGAGCGGGCTTACGATCCACGGCTTGCCCATGTTCTCCACGATGAGCTTCGGCGCGCCGCAGTTGATCGCGGCCTGCAGAGCAGCGGTCGAGTCCTCCTCATCGAAGCCCCACCATGAGGCGCGCGCTTCGGTGATCTCACCGGCGGCGACTCGCGCGATCATCTCCTCGTTGACCTGCTGAGCGGCAAGCGGCAGCGCCATCAGTAGCGTGATGAAGATCAGGGGTAGCGGTCGGTGCATAATGCGATCCTCCGGTACTGCACGTAGTACGCGCTTGTCGGTAGTGACTCATTTCGCCGCGAGGGGTGGGGTCGCCTGCGGGTGGCAGCAGTGCTGCTGTCGGAGGCGTTGCCGTTGGAGAGGCCGGCCCCCGCGCCGGCCTGTGCCGTTGCAGTCATGGCACGACGTCGTCGCTTCGCGCCTGGGTTGCAGTGGAGGGGCCGCACGAAGCCTGAGCGTCGTTTGCGAGGGCTGAGGTCGGCCCTCTATGGTCGTCTCAATGGCGGTGCACCGAACAACCGAATGGGCCGACCTCGTGCAGCTTGCTTCGCAACCTGCACTCGTGCGGCCCCTCCACCGGCCAACGGCCGCTAGCGTGAAAGAGCTCACTCCTGCGCACTCCACTCCTCTCCGGCTCGCTACCGCACCCTCAGCAGCGCCTCGGGCGACGGCGCCAGCAGCGGCGGTACGCCGCGCACCAGCAGCGAGTGGTCCTCAAAGTAGAGTTCGCTCGCCCGCGACACATCGATCCGCCATGCCTCGCCCTGAGAGGGGGCGTCGAGGCGGGCGTGTAGAAGCACCGCGGCGGCCACGTCGTCCTCCTCCTGCACAAGCTCGCCCTCCGGATCGTAGAGCGCGACCTTGATGCCCTCGCCCGCGCCCTCGCCGGTCGCGACGATGCCGAACTCCTGCACGCCCTCGGGTACCCAGACGTAGAGCGTCCCGCCACCGGCGATCAGACCGACCGGCGCGCCCTCAGTGGTAAGGTTGATCGGGTGGCTGCTGGCACGGTAGCTGATGTACTTACTGCCAGGCTTCGCCTGGAGCTGATACAGGCCCGTCTCGGGCGCGGTGAATGTCACCTCGCCCTCCTCCTCGAAGGGTATGCGGGCGGTGGCGATCTCTTCACCCGCCGGCGAGACGACCACGATCGGCGCCTCCGTCGCGGGGCTGGTGCCTACCTGGCCGAAGTAGGCGGTGACGCTCACCTCATCGCCCTCCTCGGCGTAGAGCAGCACGGTGCTGGCCTTACGGAGCCTGATCGTCGCCGGCGCATTGACGGCATCGGCAGGCGGATCGGCTACCACCGGAACGAAGTCGCAGCCCTCAAGGCTCACCAGCGGGATCGCGGGCACCTCCGAGCGCGGGGCCCATTCGGCGAGAAGCTCCTCGGTAAGCTCGATCTCCATCCGCTCGCCATTGCGCACCAGCACGATCGTGCCGGTGACATCGGTCAGGTTGGTGCCGAGAGCCATGCTCGCAAACGACAGCGGCTGGCGCTCGATGTCGTCGCGCAGCACAAGCTCGCCGAAGTCCACGCCGCCGACGTCACGCACAGCGCGCTGCCGGGTGGCGAAGGCGATCGGGCTGGTCTCCACGCGCTCGGAGGCGGGTGACTCGACCACGCAGTTATCGAAGGTGAGCCTCAGGCCCTCAACCGGCTTGTCGCCAACGGAGATGGCCGGACCGTCGGAGTTTACGAACTCGCAGTCGGCGAACTCGATGAAGCCGCCTACCGTAAGCTCCGGCGCGTTCCCGGTGATGACGCGTACGGCGGTGCGGTCGTTGACCGACCGGCAGTTCTCGATGCGAACGGAGACATCCGGCGTCTCCGCGTGCATGTTGGGGAGGTAGAACTCGTAGCCGTCGCCCTCGTTGTTCTCGGTCAGGCAGTTGCGCATGACGAAGTTCACGAGCCGCTCGCTGGGCCAGTTAGGTTCGAAGTCGATGCCCGCGGCAGGTGGGGTGCCGCCGGTGTTGGACATGATGGTGTCCTCGATGAGCACGTTCTCACCGGTGATGACCGAGATGCCCTGGCGGTAGTTTCTGTCGCAGACAAGGTCCTTGATGTGAATGTTGATGTTGCCATCGCCGCCTGCGCCGAAGTAGATGCCGTCGCCGCCGCTCTCGGTGAGCGTCAGGCCGTAAACGTTGATGTTGTCGGTGTTACGAAGCGTGAGGCAATGCCGCCACTCGGCCTTCTCGTAAAGCTCCGGGTTGTCGTAGTCCTCGCGCCACATGCGCCACGTGGCGCCGTAGCCACGAAGCGTCACGTTCTCCACGCCACTGGCGGTGAAGAGGGTGTCGTTGCGGCCCTTGAACTCGCCGCGCTTTGCGAGGATCTCGCAGCCCTCCTCAAAGATGATCTCCTGGTCGCTCGCCAGCTTGATCGGCGTGACGATCCACGGAGAGCCCATGTCCTCAACGATGAGCTTTGCGGCCCCGGAGTTGATCGCGGCCTGCAGCGCCTCGGTCGAGTCCTCCGGATTGAAGCCCCACCATGAGGCTCTGGCCTCCGCGATCTCGCCTGCGGCGACCTGATCGATCATTTCCTGGTTGACCTGCTGGGCAAAGAGCGGTGCCGCCATCACCAGCGCGGCAGTGACTATCACGAACACTTTCTGCATCATGCGATCCTCCGTTACTGCGCGTTGAATGTTGACCGGTTCACCGAGGTACTTCGCCGCGACAGCCCTGCTTGCCTCCGCGTCGCGACTAATAGCCATTCGCCGCCGATGTAACGAAGAGGGAGGGAA
>JAAYJW010000329.1 GCA_012522765.1 candidate division WS1 bacterium
CGGCCCTCCCGGGAGCGCGCGAGCATCCACAGCCGCCCGTCGCCGAGTTGGACGATCATGTTCTCATTGCCCCACGACGAGGGTGGCTCGGTCCGCGCGGAGATGGCCCACGATTCCCCCCCATCGTCAGAGAACGCGCAGCCGAGCGTCTGCGGGCGGCGGAAGTACCACTGCCCGGGCTCTGAGGGGTCCTGCAGGAAGACGAGTGGCAGCACGATGCGGCCATCGGCGAGCAGCGTCGGGCGGTTGAGCGGGAAGACGTAGCCGCATTCGGGACAAAACACGCCGAGGTCTTCGAAGACGGGCTCCGCGGCGTCGGGTAGATCGCAGCGGGCGCTGAAGCGCACCGAGAGCGGGCGCGTCATGTCGTGGTCGCATACCGTGTACTGCACCCACAGTCGCCCGAGCGGGTCCTGCCAGATGCAGGGGTCGAGGCAGGCCTCGGTGCCGGATCGCTCACCGAGCGTCATCGGCACAGTCCAGCTATCTCCGCCATCGTCAGACCAGCAGAGGATGACGCGATTGTCCGGGTGCGGCTCCTTCGGGCCGCCGGTGTAGGAGACACAGTAGAGCCGCCCACCGGGCGTCAATTCGATGCTGGCGATCCCGTTCCATGCGCGATCTTCCGAGAGGCCGACGACCGTTGCGGCGCGTTCGAAATTCATGTGAGGCATCTCCCCGCCGACAGGTTCGCGAGCGGGCTGATGATAGCCGCAAGCGCGCGGCGTGGCAAGCCCGTACATGCCACGGCCCGCGACCGGTGGTCCGGTTGCGGGCCAATGACATAGTGTATCAGGCTACGGGTGCCGGTCTCAGCGCCCGGTGCTGATCTTTGCTGCTTCGGCGGCCTTACGAGCCGCGTCGGCGTGCTCCGACTCGCTGACGATCGTGGCTTTCTTGATGGTGTCTCCGACTACGATCTGATCCACGGCGTCCATGCCGTCGGTGACCATGCCGAAGGCGGCATAGCCGCCATCGAGGTTGCGCACGCTCGCGTTGTTGGAGAGGCAGACGAAGAACTGGCTGCCTGCGCTGTCGGGGTGCTGCGAGCGGGCCATGGAGAGCGCCCCTCGCTCGTGGCGGATCTCGTC
The DNA here is from genome assembly GCA_012522765.1 of candidate division WS1 bacterium. GTDB lineage: Bacteria > Armatimonadota > Zipacnadia > Zipacnadales > UBA5352 > UBA5352. The sequence goes on from JAAYJW010000329.1 coordinate 1,092, forward strand.
ATGCGTCTCCAGCGGGATGGCGTAGCCGGGGCCACCCATGCCGGTGCCGTCGGGATCTCCGCCCTGGATCACAAAGTCCGGCACTACGCGGTGGAAAGTCAAACCATCGTAGAAGCCCGACTCGATCAGCAGGATGAAGTTGCCGGTGGTGATGGGCATACGCTCATCATACAACTCGGCGACGAAGTCGCCTTTGTTGGTCTCGAACTTCACGGTGGTAGCCATGGATGTCTCTCCTCCGGTGGCAGAGCCTGGGGCGTCGGGTGTGTCCTCACCTGCGGCGGCAGGTTCCCCGGGCTGCTCTGCCTCTTCAGGGGCAGCCCCATCGGCTACCTCCGCTTCGGTCCCTTCTGCGTCTACCGCATCGGGCATGTCGGGGGCCTGGGCCTGTTCGTCCCGGTCGCACCCGGCGATGGCGCCGATCATCAGGAGCGCCACCACGATGCAGATGACTGCTGTTGCGGCTGACCTGGCACTGTGCGGCATCATCAATCGTCCTCTCATGCGCGAACGCGCGTGCTGAACGTTCACCTGTCATGAGCGTCTGAGGAACTGGCAAAGTTCCCGGGGCAACAGTGGTGGCCGAGGGAGGAGTTGAGCGGGCGCTGCTGGAAGATGCTCACACAATCCACTGCGGTTGACGGAGGCTGAGAGAATGCCACGACTGATGCGTGTCTGCATCGGCGTCCTTATTGCGGCGCTCGGGGGATGGCTGATGGGTGGCTGCGGCGGAGACTCTGAGGTCGGTTCTCCGCCGACTGCCACGGTAAAGGTGATGCTTGTAGACGCGCCCGCGGCCGATCTGGAGGAAGTCCACGTCGCCCTCGAATCGATTGAGCTGATCCGCAGGGCGGATGTTCCGCAGATGCTGCTTACGCGCCTGCAATTGCCCGCCGACATAGACCTGCTCGCACTCGATGACCCACTGGTGCTCGGGACGGTCGAGGTGCTGGTCGCCCGCTACACAGCGATCCGAGTGTTGATCAACGGGGCTTCATCGGCCAACAGGGTAGTCACCGCCGACGGTCGCAGCCATCCGCTGCGGCTTGTGGATGACCACCCCGAGTCTCAAGTCGGCCTGGTCCTGCCTTTCCGCCTCACGGCCGGTACAGAAGGCACCCTGCTACTGGACTTCTGCGCGGGGGCCTCGGTCTACCGATTCGGTGTCACCAACGAATGGCGCCTGCGCCCGGTGATCTTTGCGCAGTATGTTGAGGGCACTCCGCAGTTCGGCTCGATCTCCGGAACGGTTGTAGAGGCCAACGGCGATTCACTGGCGATGCCGGTGGGGACGGTACTGGGTGCGTTCCTGCGGTCGAACGATCACGGCCAGCCCGTCGCGGTCGCCGAAGTATGCCCCGACACCGGTCAGTTCAGCTTCGGGCGCATTCTGCCGGGCCGCTACGTCCTCACCATCCAGCGGGCAAACCGCGACTGGACGCTTTCGGGAGAGCCACTGCCGCTTGTGGGCCTCGGGGGCACCTCACACCTGCTGCGCCTCCCCGTGGATCAGACGCTGAGACCCGTCTACACGATTGATCTTTGAGGTCCGACGAAGGCAGAGCGGGCCGCCAGAAGTACCGGCGGCCCGCCATGATCTTCGGCCTCCCGTCGCTTTGAGTCAGCGCGCCCACGACGGTGGCGCGGGTATCTCCAGCGGAATGCAGCCGTTGCGCAGCGACTCTGCGCCCTTCACTCCCACCGCCACGCTCATCCGCCCCGCCAGCGGCGTCGCCACCGGCGGCTTGTCGCGCAGCAGCATCTGAATGAAGTCATCGGCGATGACCGGATCGGCGCCACCGTGTGTGCCCTCAGCGGTCTTCACATGATAGCTGCGGTCCGCGAAGTGCTCCGGCGAGTTCCCCTTGCGTGTCAGGACCTTCACGTCACCGGTGATGTCCTGGCACTCCATCCGCCCCTTTGTGCCGATGAAGCAGTAGTTGCGGTGGTAGTCGGGAGTGTACTGACACTGCAGGTAGGCCGCTTTGATGCCGCCCTCGAGGTCCATCAGCAGCATCTCATGGTCCTCGACGTTGACCTCCTCGCGGAAGGCGCACTGCGTCCGCGTCGGAGCGGTGAAGGGGTCCGGACAGGTCTCGATCTCATCGCAGTCGCGGCAGTCTAGGTCGTTGGGCTTGTCACCGCCGAAGAAGTCAAGGCTGCCCATGGCCACGACGCGCTTCGTGTAGGCGCCGGTGATCCAGTGGATCATGTCAATGTCGTGTGAGCCCTTCTGCAGCAGCAGCGAGGTGGCGTTCTGCTGGGTTGCATGCCAGTCGTGGTAGTAGAAGTTCCCGCCCTGGCCCACGAAATGCCGCACCCAGACGGCCTTGATGTCCCCGATCACTCCATCCTCGGCGATCGACTTCATGACGTTGAACATCCGCATGTAGCGCATGTTGAAGCCGACCATGAACTTCTTGCCCGAAGCGCGCCACGTCTCGAGGATGTGATCGCAGCCCTCGATGGTGATCGCCAGCGGCTTCTCACAGAAAACGTGCTTCCCCGCCTCAAGTGCGGCGACCGCGTGCTCCTCGTGCATGAAGTCAGGCGAGGTGACCGCGATGGCGTCAATATCATCACGCGCCAGCAACTCGCGGTAGTCGTGCGTGAGGAAGACGTCGTCGCCATTGAACTCGCGGAACTCCTCGAAGTACTTGTCTGTGATGTCGGCGCCGCCGACCACGGTGGAGAGGCCGTCCTCGCGCTTCCACTGCCGGGCGATTCGGCCGCGTCCGCCGATGCCGATGACGCCGATGCGAATCGGTGTGTCCATCAGAGAGATCCTCCCGTGCCTGCGAATGCTGGTATGCCCCCGCCTCAGGCGCGGATGATACTCCGGCGGGTGGAGCAGGTCAACCGCGGACGGGCTGGTGATGGCCGCTGCCGTCAGCCGTTTGGAGCGACGCACCTGCCGTGTAGATGCGACGGCCGTTCGCCGTTGTCGTCCGTCAACGGCGCGGCGGGGTACAAGCCCCCGCCCTACAACGACCACGACAACGTCACGCCCGCCGCCGTTGCCGTTCCTCGCCCCTCGCCGGAACCGGAGAGGGGGGTGAGGCCGCTGCCGTCAGCCGTTTGGAGCGACGCATCTGCCGTGTAGATGCGTCGGCCGTTCGCCGCTGTCGTCCGTCAACGGCGCGGCGGGGTACAAGCCCCCGCCCTACAACGACCACGACAACGTCACGCCCGCCGCCGTTGCCGTTCCTCGCCCCTCGCCGGAACCGGAGAGGGGGGTGAGGC
>JAAYJW010000330.1 GCA_012522765.1 candidate division WS1 bacterium
CCGTGACTGCCGCCGAGAGCGATGACTTCACGTGGATCACGCGCTACGGCAGCGGCGCTCACACACACTTTGCGATCGGTAACGAGGTAGCCGAGGCCGCTTCAGGCGCCATCAGCATCGCCAACTCGTGGGTCGAGGAACGCGGGCATGTGCCGGTCTTCACCATGTTCGACGGCTCTGCGCTGACGACGCGCATGACGCTGCGCGAGATCCCCGGAACGCAGCAGCCAACTGACACAGAGGTCACGACAGCGCTCGCCGATGTCTGGCTTGAGGTGAGCGGCGTCACCATCCCCCGCCGCTCGGCAGAAGTCGTGACGGCCATCGCCAGCTTTAACTTCGCCGGGCCGAACTATGAGGCCACCGCCTCATGGACCGGCGATCGAGTGTCGCGCAGCCTCTCGCTCGACATCAGTTGCGAGCCGACGCCGCTTGGCGATGGTGTGGTGCGCGTCCCGGATGGGATGACGGTCACGAGCCTGCAGATCGCCGGGCAGGCGCTGCCGGTGAGCGTCGAGGACGGCCTGCTGGCGATTGACGTGCCCGAGGGGCTCTGCGAGGCGCAGGTCATCGTGGAGATGCGGTCGGCGATCATTGAGGCATCGCAGGAGGAGTTGCTGGAGGTGGAGTTCCTGTTCGAGGAGCAGCCTGCCGGCTACATCGTGATCCCGGCGGAGGCCACTGAGGCGGAGGAGATCGCCGCTGAGCGCATCGTGCATTACTTCCAGTGGTTCCTGCATTCAGAGCGCGAGATCGAGGAGCCACCTGCCTTCCCGGTGGTGCGAGGTGAGATCCCGCGGGATGACTCACTGATGATCGTCATCAACCGGGAACGCAGCGAGCAGCCACGGATCACGCTGCCGAACCTGCGCCACCTGAGCATCTCAGCGCCCGATGAGGCGGGTCTTGAGGCGGCGGTTGATCAACTGCTGCACGTACTCGATGTGAAGTACGTGGCGCCGCCCACGTTTGTCTGGCGCCGAGCTACAAACCAGGCGGGCCTGATCGGTGACTGGCTGCCGGACCCGGTGGCGGCGGAGTAGGGGCGGGCGGAAACGGCTGCGTTGTCGTCACGTGGAACGGGCGCCTCGCCCGTGCGTAGTAGGGTGCGAGAGCTGTCTGCGAACGACCCACGGGCGAGGGCGCCCGTGGCACATGATCGCCGTGAGGTTATCGCGGGAGCTTGACACCACCACTCTCCCGCGCTACGATTCTCCTCGAACTACTGTTCGCAGGAGAGGCTTATGACCGACTGGACAACCGGGCAGCGCATCATTCTGCACGTGGACTTCGACGCGTTCTTCGCGTCCGTCGAAGTGCATCTGCACCCTGAACTGCGTGGCAAGCCGGTCATCGTCGGCGGCACCTCCAACCGCGGCGTCGTCTCCGCCGCCTCGTATGAAGCGCGCAAATTCGGCGTTCACTCCGCCATGCCGATGTGGGAGGCGCGCAGGCGCTGCCCACGCGGGGTGTTTCTCCCCGTCAACGGCCGCGCATACGGTGAATACTCAGCCAGGGCGCGCGAAATCCTCAGCCGCTTCAGCCCGCGGATGGACCCCGCCTCGATAGACGAGGCATACCTCGATGTCACCGGGTCGCTCGGGCTCTTCGGCGGCCTCGACGGCCTGCTCGCGCGTATCAAGAGCGACATTCGCGAGGAACTTGGCATCACCGTCTCAATCGGCGTGGCGCCGAACCGGCTGGTGGCGAAGATGGCCTCCGAGTGGGATAAGCCCAACGGCCTGAGCATCGTGCGCCCGGACGAGCTTCCCGAGCGCCTCTTTGAGCTACCGGTGGGCGCGATCCCCGGAGTTGGCGGGGTGACGCAAAAGAGCCTCGCGCAGATGGGTGTGCGCACCATCGGTCAGCTTGCGCGCGTGCCGAAGACGCTGCTGGAGCGGCATTTCGGCAAGCACGGGAGCTACCTGCACCGCGCGGCGCAGGGGCAGGATGATGCGCCCGTCCCCTACTACCGTCCCGGCGAGGATGATCGCAAGCAGATCAGCCGCGAGGAGACGCTGGCGCAGGACACGCGCGACCTCGCGGTGCTCGAGCAGCGGCTGCTGGCGCTGAGCGAGGAGGTGGCGCGCAAGCTCCGCGCGCGCGGGCAGCATGCGCGGACGGTGACGCTGAAGGTGAAGCTGTCGAACTTCAAGCTCTTCACGCGCTCGGAAACGCTGGCGACGCCGATCGATCTCGAAGATGACATTTTCACGCATGCGCGGGAGATGCTGGCGAAGGTACGTCTAGGGGCACAGGCGGCGCGGCTGATCGGCGTGGGCGTGAGCAACCTCACCGACGAGGCAGTCGCCAGCCAGCTATCGCTGTTCGAGCGGACGGATGAGCGGCGCGAGCACCTGGCTCGGGCGCGCGATGACATAATCGAGCGCTTCGGTAAGGGCGCGGTGACTCGGGCGCGGCTGGTGCATGAGCCGGAGGTCAAGGACACCGACCCCGAGAGCGACGTGACCGACGACGACCCGCTGCAGCGACTGTAAAAATATTTGAGTGTTCGCTAAGATTTAACGTACCGCTCTGGCGATTGTGGCTATTAAGGTATATGAGTGCGTGCGAAAGTACGCAAACCGCCCCTGGATGGTGCTGTCACAACCTGGAGGGGGACTCGCAAAGATGAGTCAGGTGGACATGGCCCTGATAGGGGTGCCTCTTCTGCTCCGGCTGCCCCGGACGGCTGTCCCGCCGGCTCAAATGCTCCCGGTCTCGTCGGGTGTGGCATGGAGGAGTCTATCATGTCCGCGGAGCCGCGCATGGTGAGCGTTCAGGCCGAACCGCATCCACAGGATCACGAGGCGCCGCAGTTGCAGCCGTGGCACTTCCTCGCGTACACAATCGGCCTCTCGTGGCTGATCTGGATCCCGGCCCTGCTCTCAGGGGCGGGCGTTGATGACCCCAGCGGGCCGCTGCTTTACCTCGGCGGGCTGGGGCCCGCGGCTGCCGGCCTTCTGCTGCTCTATCGCACCGAGAGCCCCGGGTTCATTGAGGACTTCTGGCGGCGGATGGTAGATGGCCGCCGCATCGGCGGATCGTGGTGGGCATTCATCCTGCTCTTTCCCGCGGTGGTCAGTCTGATCGCACTTGCGGTATACCTGGCGGCCGGCAAGCCCCTGCCGCCGCTCGAGGCCGCGACGGCACTGCGGGCTGCACCATGGACGCTACTGCCCCTGATGCTCTACGTCCTGATCTTCGGTCCGCTCCCGGAGGAGCTTGGCTGGCGCGGCTACGGCCTTGACGCCCTGCAGCAGCGTACCGACAATGCGCTACTCGCCAGCCTGATCCTCGGTGTGACGTGGGCGGTGTGGCATCTGCCGCTGTTCTTCATCGAGGGCACATGGCACTCGGGTCTCGGCTTCGGGCCATCGGGCTTCTGGTGGTTCGCGCTCTCCATTGTGGCGCAGACTCTCATCATCACGCTCGTCTACAACGCCAATCACCGCAGCATACTCGCGGCCATCGTCTTCCACTTCTCGGTGAACCTGACGGGCGAGCTACTGCCACTTCCGGAGGAGGCGCGGAGCGTCCAGCTCGGCATCTGGATCGGCTCAGCCGCGATCATCACGATCCTGTGGGGCGCGAAGACGCTGAGCCCGCTGCCACCCGAGGATGGGCTGATAGACGAACTGAGGGGCGTGCAGGAGCCGGGCGTCTGTCCGTGGCGCGCGGCCGGTGTTTTGATGTCGCCGCTGCGGCGACTGATTCTGCCGCCGGAGAAGCTGGTGGAGCGACTGGGCCTGCGCGGAGATGAGCGGCTGCTTGAGCTGGGGCCCGGTCCGGGCTACTTCAGCCCCGCACTCGCGGAGGCGCTGCCGGATGGGCATCTCGTCCTGCTCGACCTGCAGCACGAGATGCTGGCGATGGTCCGCGGAAGGCTGGAGCAGGCGGATGCCACTAACACGGCCTGCGTACAGGGCAGCGCAGTTGAACTACCCTTCGCCGACGGGAGCTTTGACGCGGTGGTGCTGGTGGCGGTGCTGGGTGAGACGCCCGACCCGGCAGAGTGCCTCGCCGAGGTGAAGCGAGTGCTGCGGCCGGGCGGGCTGTACTCGAACACCGAGCAGCCGGGCGATCCTGACTTCACCCCGCAGCCGATCCTGCGGAGCATGGCGGAGGACGCAGGATTCGCGTTCGAAGAAGCCTGGGGTGCGGGCAGCAACTACACGATGGCGTTCAGGAATCAGTAGATAGCGCCTCGACCCGCCTCAGATGTCCTCCGCCGCCCAAGCGGCTTTGATCTCGCCGAAGTAGACGCGATGATAGTCGCCGGAGGCGTAGAAGCTGTCGTCTATGTCCGGGATGAAGTGCTCCGGCACCACGTCGTTTTTCTGCACGACGCTGCACTCGTACGTGATGACGCACTCGGCAATGCCGGGCGACTTGACGTGGCTGCTCTCGGTCGCGGTGAAACCACACTCCGCGAACTTGTCGAGGTCGCGCCCGGACTTGCTGCCACAGAGAGCGACCTCGTTGGCAAGCTCCTCGGTCGGGACATTGACGGTGAAGTCGCCGGTCGCCTCCATGCAGCCGTAGGTGTAGCGGGACGGCCGCACGAGCACCGCGCAGATCGGGCGCCGCCAGATGATCCCCAGCGTGGCCCAGCCGATCGTCATGGCGTTTGGCCTGCCGTCCTCGTCAAGCGAGACAAGCAGCAGCCCGCTCGGAAGTGCGGAGCAGAACCGGTCGAAGTGCTCCGTGAAGTGCATCTCGTTCTTCTGCATCGGTGGTCTACCTCATTTCGGCTCAGTTGGTGGGCTTGACCTCAACGGTGCCGTCGGAATAGATGACCGCTACGCGCCGGACACGCACGGTGCTGCTGCGCAGACGCTGCGGCTCGAAGGGATCGGGCTCGTACTCTGTCACCGACTCGGTTGCGACCGCCGCTACGGCCGTCGGGGCGCTACGCTCGAGGCCGGTGGTCGTCATTTCCTGCGCTGATGAAACCTGCAGTGCGATCGCGATCCCCACGATCACTAACACCGCCAGCACGACCGCTACGGATCTGCGTATTTTCACGCTGCTACCTCCCACGTAGGCACTTGGCTCGTCCGATTATGTATGCGCCGGAGTGATGATGCTGATGCGGCGACGACAGCGTATCACATCTCCTGCTCATAGAGACATTCCACAGGCGAGATAGTGGCGCCTGCCCAATTCACGTCTTCCGGCAGTTCACAATACTTGACAGCCCCCCTCCTCATGCCTATCATGAGTGAGAGAAGGCCATCCTGCTGTCACGTCTTTCGGTGGCTCCAGCATCCGGCTGGAGCCGTTTTGATTTTGCCCATGCTGCCTGAAAGCACTCTGAATCGGATCGAGACGCCCGCCCGCTACATCGGCGGCGAGCGCAACCAGGTGGTGAAGCCGCGCGGGGAAGTTGATCTCCGCGTCGCGCTCTGCTACCCCGACAGCTACGAGGTCGGCATGTCCCACGCCGGCCTGCGTGTGTTGTACGAGGTGGTCAACCGCCGAAGCGACGCGGCAGCAGAGCGTGTCTTTCTCCCCTGGGTGGACGCGATCGCCCTGATGCGCGATGAGGCGATTGCTCTGTCCTCCCACGAGACCGGCACGCCGCTGGCGCAGTTCGACCTCGTCGGCATTACTCTGCAGCATGAACTCACCTTCACCAACGTGCTGGAGATGCTCGACCTCGGCGGCATTCCCGTCCGTTCCGCTGATCGGCACGGCTCGCATCCGCTGGTGGTCGGCGGCGGGCCATGCGCCTTCAATCCCGAGCCGATGGCCGATTTCTTCGACCTCTTCGTGATCGGCGATGGCGAAGAGGCGCTGGATGACCTGCTCGACCTGCTCGCCTCGCTCCCGGATGAACTTGCCCGGCGCGAGGGACGCGCGGATGAGGCGCGTCGCGAGCTTCTGCGGCGTTGCGCAGAGATCGAGGGCGTATACGTGCCCTCAGGCTACCGCGCTCGCGAGAGCGCGGAGGGCATGCTGATCCCCGAGGCGATTGACGAGACGTTCCCTCCGCGCGTCACCCGCCGCGTGGTGAACGACCTCAATACCGCCCCGTGGCCCTGCGCCCCGGTGATCCCGTGGACTGAAGCCGTCCACGATCGTGCGGAGATTGAGATCGCACGCGGCTGCACCCGCGGCTGTCGCTTCTGCCAGGCCGGGATGATCTACCGGCCGGTGCGCGAGCGCGACCTCGACACTCTCGTTGAGCAGGCGGTCGAGATCATCCGCAACACCGGCTGGGATGAGCTTTCGCTGCTGTCGCTCAACTGCCCGGACTACACGCAGATCGCCGACTTGATAGACCGACTGCACGAACGCCTCGCGAGCGAGCGGGTATCCGTGGGCATGCCGTCGCTGCGTGTGGACACGTTCAGCGTAGGACTGGCCGACAGGCTCCAGCGGGTGCGCAAGAGCGGGCTGACGCTGGCCCCCGAGGCGGGTTCGCAGCGGATGCGCGACATCGTGAACAAGGATGTCGAGGCCGAGGACCTCTTCGCCTCCGTCCGCGCCGCATTCAGAGCCGGCTGGCAGCGGGTCAAGCTCTACTTCATGATGGGCCTGCCGCGCGAGACCGACGAGGATGTCCTTGCGATCGCCGACCTCGTCGGCGAGGTGCGGCGGATCGGGCGCGAGACCATGACGAAGGGGGGCTACGGGCGCCTCGGCATCAACGTCAGCGTCAACGCGTTCATCCCCAAGGCGCACACCCCCTTCCAGTGGATCGGCATGGCCGACCCCGAGACGCTGCAGCGGCGGCGCGAGCTGCTCTTCAGCCGACTGACTGATCGGCGCGTGTCGCTTTCGGTGAGTTCGGGCGGCTCAAGCGTGCTGGAGGCGGCGCTGGCGCGTGGGGATCGAAGCCTCTGCCCGGTGATCGAGTCAGCGTGGCGCGCCGGGGCTATCTACGACGGCTGGACCGAGTGCTTCGATGGCGAGCGCTGGCACGCGGCGTTCGGCGAGCATGATCTCGACGTGGAAGCCGCGGCCCGGCGCAGCATCCCGCGCGAGGCCGAGCTTCCGTGGGATGTCATCGACTCAGGCGTTACCCGCGAGTTCCTTCTGCGCGAGCTTGATTGCGCGCTTGAGGGGGCTCACACGCCCGACTGCCGCGCCGAGGGCTGCAACGTATGCGGGATGACCGCCCTGGTGGCCGATTGTCCGCCGGTGCGGTGGCAGGGCAGGGAGGGCGATCGGCAATGAGCGAGCAGCCGCCGATCCGCCACTTCGCCATCATCCGCTTCGGCAAGACCGGACGCACACGCTTCCTGTCGCACCTCGACCTCGCGCGTGCCGTGGATCGCGCTGTGAGGCGCGCAGGCCTGCCGGTGAAGTACTCCGAGGGCTTCAACCCCTCGGCGCAGATCGGCTACGCGAGCGCGCTCCCGGTGGGCACCGCCGCGGAGGCGGAACCATGTCAGATCGAGCTTACCCGCCCGATGCCCGCAGATGAGATACACCGGGCACTCGCCGCGGAGCTGCCAGAGGGTATCACGCTGGCCGATACCCGGGTGGTCTCAGGGCCCCGCCGCAAACATATCTCCGGCAGCGAGATCGCGGAGTATGAGATTGAGCTGGACGCGTCAGGGGCACCGTGCGTTGAGGCGCTGCGTCAGGGAGTGCAGGAACTGCTGGACGCAGGTGAATTGATGGTGCTGCGAGAAACAAAGTCTCAGACCCGGGAAATTGACGTGCGGCCCGGGATACAAGAGCTGTCTGTTGTCGAGCCGCGGTCTGAAGAAGCAGGGCCGCGGATCAGGATGACGCTGGCGCTGCAGCAGGATAAGCTAGTGAAGCCCTCGGAAGTCATCGAGTGGCTTGAGCGCCGGCTCTTCGGTCTCACAGGTCGTGACGTCAGGCTCGACGTGCGAGTCGTGACGCGTCTCGGCCTCCGCTGAAACCGCGGCAGACGCGGTCGGTGGGAGTTGTAAGGGAGCGACGCAGCAGTCGCGCTCCCGGGTTGCATCGATATTGCGTACCGGCAATGCGCGTGCCGTCAACGCGGTGAGAGGGCCTCTGTCCAGGGGCAGCGTCTCGTCGCCAGGCACCGCTGCGGCCGGCGAAAAGAGTGATAAGATGTCTCTGCGGATCATTGCAAACGCTGCAAAACGTCAGACGCGCGTGGCCATTCTCGAAGGCGACCGGCTTGCCGAACTACTCGTTGAGCGGGGCAAGCGCGTCACCGGTAACATCTACAAGTGCCGGGTTGAGAATGTCGTGCGCGGCCTCGATGCCGCCTTCGTCGAGTGCGGCCTCGAGAAGAATGTCTTCCTCCACGTCTCCGACGCGGTGACAGAGGAACCCTCGCGCCAGAAGATGCGCAAGAAGATGACGTCCTTCCCGCCGATCGGCAAGGTCGTGCATGAGGGCGAAGAGTTCCTGATGCAGATCGTGAAGGGCCCGCTTGGTGACAAGGGCGCCCGTGGCACCCGCCGCATCTCCCTCCCGGGGCGCTACCTCGTGCTGATGACCGACACCGAGGAGAAGGTCGGCGTCTCCAAGAAGATCGAGGACGAGGGTGAGCGCAAGCGACTGCGGACAATCGGGCACGAAGTATGCCCAGACGACTTCGGCATCATCGTCCGCACGAGGGCCCAGGGGGCGACGAGGGAGGACCTCGAGGCCGACGTCCGCTTCCTCACGAAGCTCTGGCAGACCATCCAGGGGCGCACCCAGCAGTCCTCCGCACCCTCGCTGATCCACGAGGACCTCAGCCTCGTGCTCGAAGTTCTGCGCGATGTCTTCTCCGAGGCCGTGGACGAGTTCATCATTGACGACAAGGTCACCTACGACAAAGTCCTGAATCTGCTCAACAACGTGGCTCCCGAGCTGCGCAGCCGCGTGCGCCTCTACCGTGAGGAGGAGCCGATCTTCACTCATTTCGGCATCGAGCAGCAGATCGAGCAGGCGATCCAGCCCAAGGTCTGGCTGCCGCATGGCGGCTGGCTCAACATAGAGCAGACTGAGGCCCTCACCACTATTGACGTGAACACAGGCAAGTTCACCGGGCGCAATCTCGAGGACACCGTCCTGCGCACGAACCTCGAGGCGGCCGAAGAGGTGGCGCGGCAACTGAAGCTGCGCGACATCGGCGGCATCATCGTCATTGACTTCATCGACATGGATAAGCGCCAGCACCGCAAGCAGGTCACCGTGGCGCTCCGGCGCGCTTTCGAGCAGGATCGCATGAAGACGCGCATCATGCACATCACCCGTCTCGGCCTGGTGGAGATGACGCGCAAGCGCACCGGCGAGAGCCTCTCGCAGATCCTGCAGACCACCTGCCCCTGCTGCTCGGGCCACGGCAGGGTGCTTTCCGCCGAGACCGTCGCCGCCGGGATCGAACGTGAGATCCGCCGCCAGGTGCGGGAGGACAGCGCTCGACTGCTGCATGTGATCGCCACTCCGCAGGTCATCGTCGAGTTCATCGGACCCTTCGGCGAGTACGTGGACGAGCTCGAAGAGGAGCTTGACTGCGAGGTATACGCGCGCGCCGACGCCTCGCTCAACCATGAACACTACGAAATCATCCCGGCAGCGACGCGTCGTGAACTGCGCCGTGTGCGGCGCCGCGGGGTTGATCACAAGCTCGAAGTGCAGCCTGAGGACCTGCTCCGCATACCCGAGATGGGCCTTGTCGGCTGCGTTGACGGTCTGATAGTATATGCTCCGGAGGTCTCACCCGACGTGGAGGAGCCGGTGAAGGTGCGACTGACGAAGGTCGCCAACTCCTACGCGAGGGCCACTCCTGTCGGGAAATAAGCCGAACCGGGGATGAGTCGCATGCGCACGCCACCTGCCCCGCCTGCACATCACAGAATGTTCGCGGGGGCCGCGGCGCGACGGGCGATCGTCTACGTGATCGCCGCGGCACTCGTCGTCGTGGCGGGGATCGCAGCCGCGCGCTTCGCCACTCCGGGTGATCCCCACGGGCGAATAAGAGTCTTCGGCAGCCCGGCCTCAGACCGGCCAGCGGCTGAGGCCACGCGCGTCGAATGGGACCACGAGGCCGACCGTGGGGCCATCGACGTGCGCGAATCCGACGGTGTGGTCCGGCGGTACTACATGGAGCGGCAAAACTCGGGCGAGAACGGCGACACGGGCGCATCGGGTAGCGGTGACGGCGGCATCTTCGGTCCCCCGCCAGATGCTACTCAACAGGAACCGGCGGCCAGCGATGAGGATGGCGACGGAGGCTACCGCGTTTGGGGCGGCGATGAAGTCCCGCGCGGACCGCGGCCGGGCGGCTGAGAGACTACTTCTTCTTTCCCGACTTCTGCTTCGAGCGCCGGCTTGCTCTCCTGCGCCGCTGCTCGACCCAGCCGATGACGTGCAGCGTGAGGTAGCCGATCAAGGCCGCGCCGCCGCCCACGAGACCCAGGGCGACGACCAGACCAAGCGCAGGGCGGTCAAACAGCGCGCCACCTGTCCTTTGCATGACGAGAGCAAGCGCCCCGAAGCCTGCAATCAAACCTATGATGACCCCGGCCAGCCCGGCGAGCAGCTTGCCCAAATCCTGCATCGAACAGCACGCCTCCCGTCTGCGAATGTGCGGCCCAGGTGCGCGTCCACTATTCCCTGCAGCACATCTGAACACCTGCCTCACGGAGGCCAATCACGGGGAGCTGCGACATGACTGACCAGCGAACGACCCTTCAGACGGTAGCCGGCCTCCACGGCATCATCATGGCGTGGGAGACCGAGGTGGGCGTGATCCAGCCCACCTACGACTACGCCGTCAGGCTCGATGAAGCGGCCGCTCGCGGCGGTGTCGCTACCCTGCGCACCACCATCGTCTGCGATCGCAACTGTGACGCGCTGGTTGAGGTGAGCGCATTTCGGGAGGTTGCGATCACTCTCAACGGCCACATCATCAGCGACGGTTCGCCACGCATAGAGCCCTTCGGCAACTCGTTCGCGGTGAGGCTTGTGAAGGGCGAGAACCGGCTTGAGCTTGGGGTGACGGTCGCGGAGGTCAACCCGCGTTTCCTCGCGCGAGTCATTGCGCCCGATCGCTCGCCCATCGCGGCCGTCACGGAAGTCCGTCCGCACTGGCGGGCCATCCCCGAGCCGCTGCGCGATTCGCTGCCCGAAGAGGCCCGCGTTTCGCTCTGGCACCAGTGGAACGATCTATGCAACCAACCCCCGCGCATGCGCCTCGCCGAAGAAGACGCACAGGCATGGCAGCGCTGGCGAGGCGAATTCGGCGACAAGTTGCGCGAACTCATCGGCCCCGTCCAGCCGCTCACCGGCGGGGATGTGCAGGTGCTGTCGAGTGAGAAGATGGATGGCTATCGCCGCGATCGCATCCTCATCCCGACCGAGCGGGGGATGGACGTGCCGGCATGGCTGCTGGTGCCGGACCGGCCGAACGGGGCGGGCATGGTCACGATCCACGGCCACGGCTACGTCTTCGGTGAGACCGTCGGCATCATCGGCGATGAGCAGTCTGAACAGACGCTCCGGCGTTATAATTTCGCCTACGCGGCCCGTTACGCCGAGCGCGGCTACACGGTCGTCAACCCCGACCTGCGGAACTTCGGCGTCCGGCGCGACGATGAGCGCCGTCGCCGCGATGCCTGCGATCTCGCCGCCCTGCGCCTGCAGCAGTTCGGCATCAACCTCATCGCCGGGCAGGTCCGCGACCTGATCGCATGCCTCGACCACCTGCTGACGCTCGGCCACGTTGAGCCTGCCCGCATCGGCGCCACCGGCCTCTCCTACGGCGGCCGCCTGACAATGTACCTCGCCGCGCTGGAGCCGCGCATCGCCGCCGCATGCGCCAGCGGCTCGCTCAACGTCTTCCGCGAGCGTCTGACGATCGACTCAAGCTGCGCCGCGCAGTTTGTCCCGGGGCTGCTCACCTGGGGCGATACGCCTGAGGTCTTCGGCCTCATCGCGCCAAGGCCGCTTCTGCTGGAGCTTGGCACCGTTGACGGCACCTCGCCCGAGGTCTTCGCGATGGAGGCATACGTGCAGATCCAGCGCATCTACGCTGCGGCGGGCGCCGCCGATCAACTCGCCATTGACGTCTTCGAGACCGGTCACAGATACAACGGAGCGGTGGCATTCGACTGGTTTGACCGCCTGCTGCTCGCCAACTGAAATCACGAACGCCCGACAAGGAGTAACGCCCATGCCTGCCACGCTGACAGAGAAGATCATCGCGCGCCACATAGTCTCGGGCGAGATGACCGCCGGCTCACCGATCGACATCCGCATCGCCCAGACGCTCACGCAGGATGCCACCGGGACGATGGCCTACCTCCAGTTCGAGGCGATGGGCGTGGAGCGCGTGCAGACAGATCTGTCGGTCAGCTACGTAGATCACAACACCCTGCAGACCGGCTTCGAGAACGCCGACGATCATCGCTACCTGCAGAGTGTCGCGGCGAAGCACGGCATCTACTTCTCCCGCCCCGGCAACGGCATCTGCCACCAGGTCCACCTCGAGCGCTTCGGCATGCCCGGCGGGACGCTACTCGGGTCGGACTCGCACACCCCCACCGGAGGCGGCATCGGGATGCTCGCGATCGGCGCAGGGGGGCTGGATGTCGCCGCCGCGATGGCGGGCGAGCCGTTCAGCCTCAACATGCCAGAGGTCATCGGCGTGCGGCTTGAGGGCGAGCTTCAGGGCTGGGCTTCCGCCAAGGACGTCATCCTCGAACTGCTCCGCCGCCTCTCGGTCAAGGGCGGCGTCGGCCGCGTCTTTGAATACTTCGGCCCCGGCGTCGCGACGCTGAGCGTCCCCGAGCGCGCTACCATCACGAACATGGGCGCCGAGCTTGGCGCGACTTCCTCGATCTTCCCGAGCGATGAAGTCACCCGCCAGTTCCTGCGCGCCCAGCAGCGCGAGGACGCCTGGTCGGAGCAGATTGCCGACGAGGACGCGCCGTTCGCTGAGGTCATCACCATCGATCTCAGCGCGATCAAGCCGCTCGTTGCCCAGCCGCACATGCCCGATGAGGTCGTGCCCGTGAGCGAGATCGCCGGGCTGAAGGTGGATCAGGTCTGCATCGGAAGCTGCACCAACTCTTCGCTCAAGGACCTCATGACCGTCGCGGCGATTCTCAAGGGCCGCACCGTCCACGAGCACACGAGCCTCGTAGTCTCGCCCGGTTCGCGGCAGGTGGAGGAGATGATCGCCCGCAACGGCGCGCTGGCCGACCTGCTTGCCGCCGGTGCGCGCGTGCTGGAGCCCGCCTGCGGCCCCTGCATCGGGATGGGCCAGGCGCCCCCCACCGGCGGCGTGAGCGTCCGCACCTTCAACCGCAACTTCCTCGGCCGCTCGGGCACCGCCGACGCGGGCATCTACCTCACCAGCCCCGAGATCGCCGCCGCAGTCGCCATCAGCGGTGAGTTCGTGGACCCGAGCGGGCAGGTCGATCTGCCCGCGGTGGAGCTACCTGAGGTCTTCACGGTGGATGACAGCATGATCATCCCACCACCCGACGACCCGTCCGAGGTCGAGGTAGTGCGCGGGCCGAACATCCAGCCGATCCCGTTGCGCGACCCGATCCCCGAGAGCTTTGAGGCCACGGTGCTGCTGAAGGTCGGCGACAACATCACCACCGACGACATCATGCCCGCGGGGGCGAAGATCCTGCCGCTGCGCAGCAACATCCCGGCGATCAGCCAGTTCGTCTTCTCCGGCATTGACCCCGAGTTCGCCTCGCGGGCGGAGGCCATCCAGCCCGGCCTGATTCTCGGCGGGCAGAACTACGGGCAGGGCTCATCGCGTGAACATGCTGCTCTCGCGCCGCTGCACCTCGGCATACGTGCGGTGCTGGCAGAGTCGTTCGCACGCATTCACAAGGCGAACCTGGTCAACTTCGGCATCGCGCCGCTGGAGATCGCGGCTGCTGACTACGAGGCGCTGGAGCAGGGCGCTGTCCTGCGCATCGAGGGAGCGCGCGAGGCGATCGCTGCGGGCAAGCCGATCACGGCCGAGGTAGTCGGCACCGGGCGCACAGTCAGCCTCACATGCGATCTCTCCGAGCGCGAGCGGGAGATCCTGCTCGCGGGCGGCCGCCTAAATCATATCCGCCAGCGGCGGCAGGGGGCGTAGGAAGATGTTCGGGGCGCGCTGAACTATCTGACGCTGGCGCCGGTCTCGTAGACAATGACGCGCGGGGTGGGTATCATACTGAGGAGAGGAGGCACGGAAAGTGTCAGCGAACGCAGCGGACAAGCACCTTGAGAGCGCGTGGGAGAAAGCGCGGCGGCTCTCCGAGTTCGGCAAGTACGAGCTGATCGACTTCATCGAGTTCCTGAGCAAGCGGGAAGATGAGGATGATCGCTGGGAGCCTGATGAGGAAGAGCTGGATGCCATCGAAGCATTTCGTTCCGGGGATGATAAGGCTGATATCCCGTGGGAACAGGTGAAACGCGAGATGCGTGAGGCCCGAAGCCGTGTACTCGATTAGGCTTACCGGCCGTGCGCGAAAACAACTCCAGCAGCTTGATGCGCAGACTGAAGAACGAATCGGCGGGGCAGTAGATGCCCTCGCCGAGTGGCCTGCCAGGAACCTGGACATAACGCCACTGAGAGGCAAGTACCGCGGTTTCTTCCGTCTTCGGGTCGGCACGTACCGCGTGATCTTCGAGGCGGACACCGAGGACAAGGTAATCTCGATCATCTCAGTGCTGCCGCGAGAGCGCGCTTACCGATAGCTGCCGTATCACACAATGGCGGCGAGGACGCGACACGCGAAGCATGGTCCCCCCTGGCTTTCCATCCGGCTGCGAGCACACAGCGGCTCCCCTCAACGCACCACCTCGACCGTCGATTGCACGGTCATGTCGCGCGTGAGGATCTCCATGTTGATGTCCCGCTTGCCATCCGGCGTCTCGACAGTGCCATTCATCCGCTGCGTCATATTAATGAGAACCGCCGCCTCGCTGCCGAGCAGTTCCCCCGTCTCGTAGTCGAAGTCGAATGTGCCCGCCACGCTGGCGTACATCGGCCCGATCTCCATCGTCATGTTCCCGCCGCCGAAGCCGGGCATCGTGCCTGCCATCGGTGGCACCGGCAGGTGCTCGAAGTCCATCAGCCCCATCATGTCAATGTATGCAACGCGCTCAGTGTCGTCGGCCTCGCGCAGCCGGAAGAGCATCGTTGCCTCCCCGGTTGCGCCTTCAGCGGCCTCAGCGCCCTCAGCAGGCACCGTCGGCAGTTGCATCTCCGCCTCCCAGACGTGCCCCGCCGCGATGGCCTCCTCCGGGAAAGTCGCTCCCCATTGCTGGGACATCTGCAGCAACTGCGTCATGTCCATGCCCGAGGCGCTCATCATCGCCTTCATCTGCTCGGGCACCTCCATCTCCAGCACCTTCCCGAGCGGGCTGAGCACCATCCGGAACGGCTCGCCGACCGTTGCCGCCATCCCCTGCGGCAGCGGCCTGTCCTCTCCGTTCACCGTCATGATCCCTGTCTCGGGGTTGATGCAGATGTACTGCTGCTGACCCATGGCTTCAGCATCAATCTGCATGATCCCCATCGTCATGGTCAGCGTGGCGTTGCCCTCTGCATCTACGTCCTCCACCTGCAGCGTCATCGGCATTGACATGACCGACCAGATCGGCATCTCCGCGCCCGGCGCAATGACGCCACCGCCATCATTGATGACCATCGTGCCGGTTGTCTCCACGTCCATGTTCCAGGTGATCGTGTCCCCGGCGGTCCAGTGGTAGCGCAGCAGGATCCGACCATCATCCTGCGCCCATACCGAGCCGACACATAGCGCCAGCACCGCAATGACCAACCTCATTCGCATCGTGCTTCCCCTCTCCATCATCCGACTACGACCGTTATGACAGATCGCGCCTCAGCACGATCGGCCCCAGCAGTCCTGCCACCATCCCCGCCGCCCAGTTTCGGTTCGCTGGCGGGTTAGTCACCTCGATCTCAAGCTGATGCTCCCCCGCCTCAAGCTCCAGCGCGCAGGCGTAGGGCGGCCACGCCAGCACCGCGCACTCCTCACCATCCACCCGCACCAACGCCACGCCCTTCACACGCCCGAAGTCGAGTACATACCTGCCTGTGTCGGGTACGCTCACCATGCGGCGGTAGATGCCCGCACCCGAAAATGTCGGCCTGCCCAGCGTCGCCCAGTCCTGCACAGCGTCAATTCGTAGCGAGCCACTATCTCCGCGCAGGAAGGGCAGCGATCGGTGCTCGTAGCGGAACTCGCAGGCGAAGTCGCCGTAGAGGTAGAGCGGCTCATGCAGTCCTCGCCCCGCGCCGGAAGATTCGACCGTGACAACATTCAGCGTCGGCGTCGAGCCTCCCTCCAGCATCCCGCCGATATCCGCGACGAGGTTCATGCAGTCGTAGACCCTCTCCCTGCGCCAGCCGGTCACTTCACGCCCGTTAACGCGCACTGTGTGTTCGCCCCCGATGGCCGACGCGTCCATCACCAGGCGGGCGCTTCCGATTCGCTCAGTCACCATCAGGCGACAGTAGTAGCGCAGCGGCTCCTCGCCCTCGTCGGGCAGAGCCCCCTCGCGATCGAGCAGGTCCACCGCCGGCAGGCCGGTGAAGGATGCTGGTTCGGCGGCATCGCCGGGGCCCACGTGCCAGAAGCTCAGCGGCACATGATTCGGCTCGAACTCCACCGTCCAGCCGTGATGCAACTCCGCCACCATCTCCCCCGCCTCGATCGGCTCAGGCGAGACCTGCGCGGCACCGCCATCAACTTCGATGAGTACGCTCCCGCGCGGCGGGAGCACTGCGGCCACGCCCTCAATCTCGCCGGCAAACTCCCGCTCGGCGCGATTGAGCGCGAAGACTCGCTGCTTGTCGGCATACTCTCGGCGCAGCACGAACACATCACGCGCGCCATCCCCTCTGACTTCAGCGCCCGGCAGCGACGCGAGCGCGGCCTCATCAAGCACCGCAACCTGCTCCACGCGCTCATCCGCCCACTTCCCCTGCGGCTCGCCCGGGTCGTGCGTCAGCGCCAGCGGAATCTCCCCCACCGTGAGCACTCGCCCGCCGCCGTCCATGAAACGCAGCAGCGCCTGCGCGGCCTCCTCATCAATCCACCGCAGGTGCGGCAGGATGATCGTGTGATAGTCTTCCGGCGTGGTCATCTCCCCATCCGAAGAGACGCTCTCCGCCAGGGTGATCTCATCAATGAAGTCGAAGTCTCGCTGGTGACTCAGCAGCGCCTCGATTAACTCGTGCACCGGCTTCTCCAGCGCCACCTGCGAGCGGTCGTAGTCGGCCTTCGCCGCCGCGCCGAGCATCGTCGAGGGGTAGAGCACCGCCAAATCGCAGAGGTGCCGCCCGCCCGTCAGCGCCTCGGCCGTATCGCGCACGTGCGTAAGCAGGGTCTCCATCTGCGGCCATTGCGTGTGCTGGTAGAACAGCGAGGGTGGTGTCTCATACTTTCGCGGGCCGTCCGTCGAGTAGTCCAGCCCGTGCACCGTGAAGTGATTCACGCCCAGCACGAGATGGTAGTCCAGCATGTACTTCAGGTCGGCGAGCGAGCAGCTATCCCCGATCACCGCCAGGCAGTCGCTGGAGCACTGCTCACGCCCGAAGAGATGAGCGGCCGAAGAGGCGACCTTCACGCCGGTGTGATACGCTGCCGCCTCCGGCCAGCCGATGGCCGCGCCGAGCGGATCGCACGCCGGGATGTCCATTGCGCGGTAGCAGCGTATTTCATTCGGCCACCAGATCGCAACAAGCTGCAGCCACTCCTGCCGCGTCAGATGGCCGCTGAAGGCGATGCCGTGCGCGTGACACCACTGCGCGATCTGCTCCACGTAGTTCTCCCGCTGCAGCCGCCCCTGCGTCAGCCTGAAGTGATGCCGCACGGCGGGCGAGCGTTCGTCAATATCCACCGCAAGGTGCGGCAGCAGATCGAGGATGTCGTAGCCGTGCTCGGCCGCGAACTGCTCCGGAAATCGCTCCGTCCACGGGAAGTTCGGACCGCCGGGGCTTGGTTCATCGGTGAAGGCCAACTCGATCAACCCGCTCATGTCGCCGCCTCCGCCTTCACCGTAGCGGTCGGCATAGGGCTCGTAGGCGATCTCCAGAAAGCGCTTGATGCCCTCGGGCCGCAGCAGGTCCGGGTGCAGCCTTCCGGCGCCCGTGTCTACGATCGTGGCGACGATCAGCCACTTCCCCGCCTCGGGTGGCGTCCAGACGAGCGCCCACGCGTTCTCACGCATCGTAGTGCGCCGGTGCGGCGGCCCCACTCGGGAGATCAGCGGGGAATACGCCCCATGAGTGACCCACCGGTGTGTCCAGCGCTGCCGGCGTGTGCCGGCAAACTGCGTCACATCAAGCGCCTCGCCAAACTGCCCCTCATCGTGGATCGGCAGCGCGTGGCAGCGCAGCAGGTGGCCGTCGCTGAAGTCCAGCTCAAACGGCCCCTCGCCCTCGACTTCCCGCACATGGGACCTCAGCCCGCGCGCCACCAGCCCCGGATCGCTCCATACAACCCGCCCGCCGGCGAGGCCGCTGGGGAAGTAGTCCTCATCCCAGACCCCCATGCGCATGCCGGTCTCGCGGCAGACCTCAGCGATGACATCAAGCGCCCGCCACCAGTCCTCCGAGAACCACGGTGTCAGCATGCCCTGTCGGGCGTGGGGGTAGACCACCTGGTAACCGGCCCGTGCCATCTCGCGCACCTGCCGCCGGATCTCGTCGGGTTCGAGGCGATGATTGAGGAAGTACTGCGCCGTGAGCGTGATCATCTGCAACCTCCGGGGCCGAGTTGCCTCCGATCCCTCTCTGCCGCTACAAAAGGGCCGGGCGCGCGAGCTGTTAAGCTCAGGTAACGCGCCCGGCCAGGTGGCATCTCTGACGATCTTCCGGCTTGCTAGAACCAGATGATCGGCAGGTTCTCAAATATCTCCAGCCCGGTAGTCTTCGCCAGGCCCATCACGATCCCGGTAAAGAAGAAGTGGCCGATAACCACTCCGAGGAACCCCGGCATAGCCCGCCGATAGGCTCCCACGCCACCAAGCTTGAGAATGAGCTCCTTGACCAGCCACACGATCCCGAACGGCGCCCAGAAGCGCTGCCCGTAGGTGAACGCCACGAGGAAGCCCACCGGGTGGAACGGGAAGCGCAGCATGACGTTGCGGATGATCAGCCCGCCGAGCGTGAGGAACATGCCGATGCCGAAGCCCCACCACGAGGCGGGAGCCACCGACAGCGGAGCAGTGACCATGCCGACCGCCCAGGTGGCGTCACGCTGGGCATACTGCACGCGCACGCCGCCTGAGCCGGTAGCGCCGCCGAGGATGTTCGCGCCGTGATCGTAGTAGGCGCCCAGATACATCCACCAGCCGAGGATCAGCCCCACCGGCACCGCGAACGCGAGCATCTTGGTCATGTCGCCGCGGTCCATGCCGCCGCGACGCGCCATGTTGTAGCTCTCAAGCTGCGCCGCAAGGCCCGAGTGGGGATAACCGCGGTCGATCCAGCGGACGCTAAAGAGCGCACCGAAGGGCCGGAAAGCGCCCTCCCCGCCAATGCGTGAGGCGCCGAAGAGCCGCACGAACGTCTCAGTCATCCCGCTGTGCGGGAAGACCCACGGGGTCGCCGCGCCTGCAACCGCCCGCACACGCGCGTGGCCGATAGCGCCTGCGATGAACATGAACATCGCGAAGAGCACGTACTGGAACGGGAGCCCCGTCCACAGCCAGAAGAGACACATCAGCGCCATGCCGATCAGGGCACCACGCATCAGCCAGACGTGACTGGCCGGCAGTTCATCGCTGGCTCTGCGGGCGCCGAAAGCGCCACGAAGGGCCTCGCTGATAGGCTTCCGCGCCACCCACAGCGCCGCGATGAGCACGCCGACGAAAGTGCCGCCTGTTGTGTCACGGTAGGTCTCGTTGCGGATACTGCCGCCACCCGCGGCGACGCCCACCTTAAAGAGCGTGAGCAGGATCCACGCCAGTGAAGTCGTGAGCAGCACATCCTGCGGCGCGAAGAATGCCAGCCCATACGCCTCCGGCATCAGGAAGATGTTGAAGCCGCCACCGACGACGCTCCACGGATACTCCGTGAGCAGTCGGCTGCTGAGCGGATACTCGCGCCCGAACTGCGGGAAAGCGTAGGTGGTGGCTGCTATCATCTCATGGATCCCGTAGCTGGCACCGATGGCGAAGCCGACCCACATCACCGGGTCGCGCAGGAACGGTATCCCGGAGGCGAAGCTCCGCTGCTCGGTGATCCCCAGCGGGATCTCCACCAGCGGGTAGGGCAGGCGCTCAGAGAGCGTCCACTCGCGCTCCGCCATCGCCGCGATGCACTGCATGGTGCCGAACATCACGAGGATGAAGAGCGACCACACCACGATAGTCGGCATCCACGCCGCCCACGGCACGAGCTTCGTGCGCCAGATGGGCCCGTTGAGAAAGCCGCGCAGGCCGCTGCCCGCGCCCTCGCCGGTAAGCGACTCATCAGAGCCCTCGTACAACTGGCGCGCGACCTCCGGGTCGGTCACGTGCAGCAGGCCGTTGACATGCTGTGACGCCTCAGCAAAGTCGTTGCTGGGGTCGGCGTAGTACGTCAGAGTCGTCGCCTGTGGCAGCAGCGTCGCCAGCACGCCGATTGAGAAGATGATCGTGGAGATGGTGATGAACGCGTACACGAACATCATCTGTCGGCCGGGCATGGCGAAGCGGGCCAGCAGACGTCCCAACCCGCTGCGTTCGTCAGCACGCGCTGCCACGCCGCGGAATACCACCGACAGGACGGTGAGCAGAAGCAGCCAGCCCAGCGACGTCATCGGCGGTACCGATTCGGTAATCTGCACGGCGAACGCCATCAACTCGGCCTCGCGCGCCCAGATCACCGAGAAGAAGGCGAGGATCAGCGCGACTATGATGGTGACGGAGCGTACGCGCTGCCCCTCCGTCACCGTCAGCTGTTCTTCTGTGGTTCCAGCCTGTTCTTCTGTTGCCATGTGACACCCTCAGTAGTGCGTCTGTTGCGGTCTACGCGTGCGGGTTCGTCCACTCCGCACCCGCGAACTCAATGTACTGTTCCAACAGATCATCCTCAGGCTCGAACGGGAACTCGATGGGCGTCTTCCCCACCGTGCTCGCGTAGCAGGCGAGCAGCACCCGCCACTCGTCGAGCGACGTCGCGAGGTTCGTCGGCGTCGCCGCGGCCCCATCCTCGATCCAGTCGAAGACCGCGTTGGTGAGGTTGATCTGCCCGATGTCGTCAACCTCGCCATACTTGTGCTCGCCACGCTCGACCTTCCCGCCGATGCCCTTCTCCCAACTGTGCATCGTCCAATGCACGAAGCCCGTTTCTCCGTAAGCTGCGATACGCTTGTGCATATGCCGCCCGACATCCGTGGCCATCTCCGGCACGCCCGCCCCCGATTGCAGCACCCCGCGCTTCTCATCCACGAACGTCACCAGCGCCGAGACACTCTCGGGGCTCGGGTGTGTGCCGTTGATGTCGTCGAAGCCCGAACAGGCCGCGTGTACCGCGCGGATCGGCGTGTACTGGGCGAAGGCGAACATCAGGTCCAGCACATGCACGCCCTGCCCGCTCATCGGCAGCCGTGCCGAAGCGTCGAGACAGCGCACCGCGCCGATGTCGCCAGCGGCGATGTGATCGAGCATCTCCATGACGCGTTCATGATAGCGAAGCTGGTGGTTGACCGTGTACCTCGTCTCCGACGTCGCCTCAAGCTCCCGCAGAAGCTTGTAATCATGAGCCCCGATGGCAATCGGCTTCTCCACGATGACTGCCGGGATGCGATGGTCGGAGAGCCGCTTCATCAGCGAGTAGCGAATTGTCGGCGGCATGGACATGTGCACCAGATCCGGCTGCTCTTTCTCGATCATCTCGTCGAGATCGAGGTAGTACTTCGGTATGCCGTAGTTCTCCGCGAAGGCCTGCGCCTTCTCCTCGACCAGGTCGCAGCAGGCAACCGGAGCGCCTCGTGTGATGCGATCGTATACTCGCGCATGCCCATTCGCGCGCCCGCCACAACCGAGAAACGCAACTTTGAAGCTCATGCTCCGCCTCCTGCTGTCATGGTGCGAGAACTGACTGTAGGACAGGCATCCCATGCCTGTCAACACCGCTTATCTGAAGGCTGCACAACTCACGGGATCAGCATTCACCCTCTGGCGCTCAGCCAGCGCTGATACGGCGCCGGGGCCGGGCCACAAACTTCGTTGAAGCGTACACTATCAAGCGGCTGATCGATGACCTCTTCTATCCTGGCGCGTTGTTTCGCCACGACCTCCGGATGCACCTCGCGCAGGTCGTGCTCCTCATCGGGCAGCGCAAAAAGCGCCGGTTCGGTGTCATCGCGGCCGATCGGGCAGTAGTAAAGCCAGGCGTCATCCATGACCGACGCCCAGCCTGAGGCGTTGCCATTCGAACCGCCGGCCCATCCATTCACTACCCAGGGCCGCAATACCTCCTTCTCACCTGTAGCAAGTGGCCAAATATTCATCCCCTCGCAACGGTGAGGCACCTCCAGCATCGTCAGAAGCGTCGGCATGACGTCGTGACTTTGCACGTACGCGTCCACCACACGCCCCTCCGGCCCATCCGGGTGGCGCATGTACCACGCGAAGCCGGTGTTGTACGTGCGCATATTCCCCCGCCCTTGCCGAAGCGCGCATGATCGAAAAGCTCGGTGCCATGATCCGACAGCACCAGCACTATCGTGTCCTCCCAGAGGCCAAGCCGATCGAGCTTCTCAAAGATCCGCCCGACCTGCCGGTCAACGAAGGTCACCTCGCCGTAGTAGAGCGCTCGTATTCGCTCGAGCATCTCTGGCGACGGTTCGCCATCCTGCCATGCCGCGCCGGGAAAGACCGGGTCAATGTCATCCCAGTCGGGCACATACTCATCCGCGTACTTCACCGGCGGGTCCCACGGCTCGTGCGGGTCGAACATCTCCACCCAGAGCATGAAGGGCGAGTTGCGATGTGCCGCATCGAGCCAGTCGCAGGCGCTGGTGGCGACTTTCGCGCAGAGGTAGTCGTCCTCACTCTCGCGACCAACCAGGTTGGAGAGGTACTGCACCAGCGTGGCGTGGCGCTTCCACTCAATCGGCTCGCGGACGTGGCGGCGCATCTGCTCCTCGATCAATTCCGGGCGGCAGGGCTTCCAGTTGTCCGACTCCTGCCCCCGGATGAAGTCGAGCGTCGCGAAGCCGCGCGAGTAGTTCATCGTCGGCTTGAACATGTGATAGACATCGGCGACGAGGCCGGTGTAGTAGCCGCGCGCGAGGAGTATCTCCGCCAGCGTGTCCTGCTCCGGTGGTATCTTATGCCATCCGGGTTGATGATGCCAATGCCCGCGGCGGTCGAAGTTGTAGTTCCACGGAAAAGTTCTCTGTCCGGTGAAGAACGCGCGGCGCATCTGCAGCGTTGGCTGCCCCTCGCCGTATGCGCCCTCGAAGGCGACGGAGCGGGAGTAGAAGTCGTCCAGGTTCGGCGTGCGCACGTGGCTGAGGGTCTTCCCCGGCCCGACGATGTCATGTCGGAAGGTATCCAGCACGATGGCGACGACGTTCATGGCGCTGCAACTCCCGGGTGGATGAACTGGCGCGGAGGAGGTCATTTCGCCACGAGCGGCGGGAGGTCCTTCGTGCCGAACGATGACGTTGAGCATCACATGTGCCACGGGCGCCCTCGCCCGTGGAGCCGTTCTAACACCGTGCCCGGGCGAGGGCGATCCTTGCTCACAGATCGTCCACGTCCGGTATCTCCACCGCTTCGCCGGTGTCGATGGACTTGCGGGCGGCGATGCCGATCGACGCGCTCTCATAGCCCGCGCGCAGCCCCGAGACTGGCTCGCGGCCCTCGCGCATGGCGTTCACGAAGTCCACGATCAGCGCCGGATCCGCGCCGCCGTGTCCCGTGTCGCGCGTCGGCCGTTCAATGCGCTGGTTGCGCGTATAGCGCTCGGTGATCTCAATGAACGCCTGCCCCGTGTCGTGGTTGGCCTCCACGTCCATCTGCGCTTTGCTGCCGTAGATCGTGAAGTGAATGCCGTACCAGGGCGCGAAGTGCACCTCGGCGTATGACGCGACGGCGCCGGATTCATACTGAAGGTTCGCGAAGGTCACGTCCTCCACGTCACAGGCCTCCGACCAGACGCAGAAGTCGTCGCCATGGTCGATCTGAATCGGCGGCCTCGCGAGACCGCCGGTGTGCTCGCGGGCATGCGGGCAGGTCTCCCGCTCCTCACAGTCGCGGCAGTGCAGGTCCGCCGGGCGGTCGCCGCCGTAGAAACGCAGACCGCCGACCGCATGGACCCTTCGCGGCGAGGAGCCTACGAACCAGTTGAGCAGATCGAGCGCATGGACGCCCTTCTGTATTACGAGGCTCACCACGCCCTCGCGGCAGCGGGTCGCCGCGCGGCTGAAGAACTGGCTGCGGTCGCGACCTACGTGATCGATCAGTTGCGCCGCCAGCACCTCGCCGATCTCGCCGGAGTCGATGATCTCCTTGACGCGCTGCCAGAGCGCACCCTGCCGCAGTTCGAGGAAGGTGCCGACCGTGAGGCCGGTCTCCCGCTTGAGCCGGGCGATCTCCGCCAGGTCCTCGAAGCTCTGCGCCAGCGGCTTCTCCACCAGCACGTGCTTGCCGGCGGTCATCGCCTCACGTGCGTTGGTGGCATGGTACTTGTCGCCGGTGCCGATGAAGACCGCGTCAATGTCCGCTTCGCGTGCCATCTGCTCACCGGACTCATACATCGTGACGCCCTCGAAGTGCTCGCGGGCGATGTCAAGCTTGCTCGGGTCGAGGTCGGCCATCGCGACAAGCGTGGTCTCCTCGCCCTCGTGTGCCATCTGCGCGATCCAGAATCCACGGATGCCCAGTCCTACAACGCCAACTTTCAGCGGTTCAGCCACGGATCACAACTCCCTGTATCTAAGCGAGCCACGCGCGGACCGCGCATGGCTCTTGTGTGCGGCCGGTTCTTCACCCTCGGGCGCGCAATATCCTTCACGCGCGTGAGAGAGGCCTTGCGCCGTTCATGGCGAACATCGCCTCGTCAACCGGGCAATCACGCACTTGAGAGGGATGCGGGTAATGAGCAGCGTGGGCGTCAGCAAGCTTGCGATCAGCGGCGGTTCGCCCGCCGTGACGCTGGAGCACCAGCCGTGGCCGATCGCCGGCGACCTTGAGGCGCGGTGGATGGATGAAGTCGTTCGCTCCGGCCCATGGAGTTGGGTCGGCCCCCACGAGCGCGCCTTCTGCGAGGAGTTCGCGCGCTTCATCGGCGCCCGGCATGCGATGGGGCTGTCGAACGGGACGGTGACGATCCAGACCGCGCTGCAGGCCGTCGGCGTGCGGCCCGGCGATGAGGTGATCGTCCCCGGACTCACATGGGTTGCGACGATGCAGGCGGCGCTCGACATCGGCGCCAGCGTGGTGCTGGTGGACATTGACCCGGAGACGTGGGGCATTGACCCTGCCGCCGCCGAGGCCGCCATCACCGAGCGCACCCGCGCCATCGTCCCCGTCCACCTCTACGGCTGCATGGTGGACATGGACGCGATCATGGACCTCGCGCGGCGATACGACCTCAAGGTCGTTGAGGACTGCGCGCACCAGCACGGCAGCCGCTGGCGCGACCGTGGAGCAGGCTCCATCGGCGACGCGGGCAGCTTCTCCTTCCAGCAGAGCAAGATCCTCACGTCCGGTGAGGGTGGCGCGATCACCTGCAACGACGACGAGGTCTACCGCACCGCGTTCGCGCTCAAGCACGTCGGCTGGGCGCCGACGGCCGATGGTGAGGGTCTTGAGGCGGGCGGTGTCTACGCGCATAACTACCGCACCACGGAGATGCAGTGCGTGCTGCTGCGCGGCGGGTTGACGCGCATCGAGGAGCAGTCGCGCATCCGTGGGGAGAACGTGGCGCGGCTGACTGAGGGCCTCGCGCGCATCGGCGGCCCTCTGCGCGTGGCGAGGCGCGATCCACGCATCACCCGCCAGGCATACTACGCGGTCACGATGCACTTCGACCCGGCGCAGGCAGACGGCGTTGATCGCGCGCACTATGTTGCCGCGCTTGCTGCCGAAGGCGTCGGCATCGGGGTGCCCTACTACCCGGTCTACCGGCACCCGCTGATGAACCTCCAGCACCCCACCAGCCCCATCCCCTTCCGCGACCCGGCGCTCACGCAGGATTACGCGAACCTGAGCCTGCCGAATGTCGAGCGCACCTGCGGCGAGACCGGCGCGGTCATGTCGCACAAATCGCTGCTGTCGGAGCCGGAGTACATTGACCAACTGATCGAGGGCGTCGCGAAGGTCAATGACCGCCTGGAGGCGGTGCGGGAGCACTTTGCCGCGCAGGAGGCGACTGAGTGATGCGCATCGGCATGGGGCGAAGTGACCTGACGCCACGGGTGGGCGTGGAGCTTGCCGGCTTCGGCCCGTTCATCAACCGCCACAGCGTCGGTGTGCGCGATCGACTCTGGGCGCGCGCGATGGCCTTTGAGACTGATGATGGCGCACCGGTGGTGGTCGTCAGCAACGACATCTGCGTCATCTACCGCGCGACCACCGAGCGCGTCTGCGAGCTTGTGCAGGAGGCCACCGGCGTCCCTCCCGAGCGCGTGATGGTGTGCTGCACGCACACGCATAGCGGCCCCGAGAGCGGCGGGCTGATCGGCTGGGCTCAGGCGGACCCGCCATGGGTGGAGCTTCTGCCCGACCGCATTGCCAGAGCCGCGATCGCCGCCATCGAGGACCTGCGCCCGGCGACGCTGTCGCACGCCCGGGTTCCCTGCGAGGGCATCGGCGTCAACCGCGAGTACGACCAGCGCCCGACGCTTGAGGAGGCGCTGCGCGAGGACTGGCGACCCGCACAGCCCGAACTCACCGACACCGAAGCGAACGTGCTGGTGGCGCGCGATGAGGCCGGTGAGATGATCGGCTTCGCTGGCTCCTTCGGCTGCCATCCAGTCGTCTGCTGCGCGCAGACACGCTGGATCCACGGCGACTTCTGCGGCGTCGGCACGAACCTGATCGAGCGCGAGCACCTCGGCTCGGTCGGCCTCTTCCTGCAGGGCGCCAACGGTGACGTCAACACCTGCGTGGTGCATGAGCCCGAGCAGGAGTCGCTGCTGGCGCTGGATGTGATTGCGGCGCGTTACGCACGTGCCGTGCGCCACGGAATTGCGCAGGCGCAGCCGCTGGAGGTCGATCGCATTGACGCGGTCCGGCCGGAGGTGCAGTTCAGCCGCCGCGAGTACAGCCTCGACGACTTCCGCGCGCTGCTGGCGGAGCAGGAGGCGATCATCCACGCCGGCCCGAGCGATGACGACCGGGAGGTGCGGATGGCGGTGGTGAGGGCGACCGCCTACCGGCGCTTCATAGACGCCATGGAGCAGGGGCGGCAGATCGTCCATCCAACGTTCATCCAGGGCATGCGCATCGGGCCGCTGGGGCTCTATGCTGCGCCCTTCGAGACCTTCCAGGCGGTCAAGAACGACATCCTCGGCGGAGCGGCCGCCCCGATCCCGCTGCTGGTGGGGGTGGCGAACGATTCGCTCGGCTACGCCCCTGACCGAACCGTGGCGGCGCGCGGTGGCTACGCCGCCGACCAGGTGCCGCTGATGCAGGGCACACTCCCCTTCGCGAATATCCACGACGAGCTGGTCGAGGCGCTGCTGGGGCTGGACGAGGGGCTGTTCGGCGCCGGGTCGTAGGGCGTTTGCCGTCAGCCGTTGGAGAGGCCGACCCCCG
>JAAYJW010000331.1 GCA_012522765.1 candidate division WS1 bacterium
CCGCCAGCAGTTGCTCGTAGCTCAATGCTTCGGCACCGATCCCTCGACCTGATTGCCGCAGCCTGTCTGCATCCCCTGTCGCCACCACTACCTCACCTCACAGAACGCGGCTATCTCCGCGACAGCGCTTCTGCCGCCGATACCGGAGTTGCCAAGCCCTAAGGTTCCAGGCGACCCTCCCGCCGCCACGTCCGGTGAGGCCGTGATCTGCTGCCCGCGCAGCACCCACGCTATGTCGTCATCGTACCCGGCCAGAGGGGCCTGCACAATGGGTGAAAATACTGATTTTGCCCATGAATCCACGCGTGATATTTAGGGGCAAACCCTGCCCCCCATCGGGTCATCAGCCTGCCGCTGCCACGCCGCCATCTCGGCCCGCAGACGGGCCACCTGGTCGCTCATTTCCGGGGTGGCGGCCAGATTCGCCGTCTCCCACGGGTCCGCCGCAATATCGAATAGCTGCGTTACCCGCTCCGCCTCGCCGAAGTACTCGATCAGCTTCCAGCGATCGTCGCGCACTGCACGCTGGCAATCCATGTAGGCGAACAGCAGGCTCTCTCGCAGCCGGTCATCTTCGCCATGCAGTACCCGTGCCAGGGACCGACCCTCGACAGTTTCGGGCACCGGCAGGTCCACCAGGTCGCACAGCGTCGGGAAAATGTCCAGCAGATAGCATAGCGCGCCGGAGCGCGCGCCGGCGGGGATGCCTGGGCCGGAGAACACCAGTGGCACCCGCACACTGTGGTCATACATGTTCTGCTTGCCCATCAGGCCATGCTGGCCCACCGCGAGGCCGTTGTCGCCGGCAAAGACGATGATGGTGTCCTCGGCCCGCCCGGTCTCCTCCAGCGCATCAAGCACCCGCCCGATCTGGGCGTCGAGATGCGTGATCATCGCCCAGTAGGCCGCGATGTGCTCCTGCACGGTCTCCGGCGTACGCGGGAAAGCCGCGAGCATCTCGTCACGGATCACCATTTCGCCGTTGTTGAACGGGTGCACCGGCTGGAAGTTCTCCGGCACCGCGATCCGCGACGGATCGTAGAGGTCTGCATACTCCTGTGGGGCCATGCGCGGGTCGTGTGGGGCTGTGTAGGACACGTAGGCCATGAACGGCCTGTCGTCATCGGCGCGCTGCAGGAAGTCTATGGCCGCATCGGAGAATAGCTTGGAGGAGAACTGCTTGCCTATGTAGCGGTCCTCCTCGGGATACCGCCCGTCGGGGTGGAAGTCGAAGACCGGCACTTCGAGGTGGTTCGACATGCCGCCGTAGAAGATGCTGGCGCCGTCGCTGAAGCTCCGGGCGTAGCTGTCGGGCATGTTGTGCCACTTGCCGGTGCCGAAGGTCTGGTAGCCGGCCTCGCGCAGATGCTGGGGTAGTGTGACGAACTCGCCGCAGTCGCGCGGTGCGTGGTAGAGCGTGCGGCCGGTCATCAGCATCGCGCGCGATGGCTGGCATACCGCCGGGACCGTGGATCCCATTACCGTGGCATGCGTGAGCGCGGTCCCGTTCTGCACGAGGCGATCCATGTTCGGCGTGATGACTTCGGGATTGCCCAGCGCCCCGACTGCATCGAAGCGCTGGTCGTCGGTGAACAGGAAGAGAATGTTCGGGCGTGACGCGCTCATTGCGACTACCCCTTTGTCTCGCGGCGTGGTGCGTCGTTGCGGCCGAAGCTGCAGCACAGGAACGGCCAGCCAAGGTGCGTCAGGCAGTAGCGCACTCTCCCCCACTCATGCCACAGGCGCGGGCGCAAGGATGGCCGGACAAGTGAGGCCGGGGCAAGCACAAGCGTGGCGATCCCCGCCCTCGCCAGCCACCACAGGTAATTGCCACGTGCGGCCCACGGGCCATGCGCCTGCGCGAGGTAGCGGAAGTAGCCGTCGTGCCTGCGCATCACCGAAGTCCACGACGGCACCTGTGCCGCCGAGCGGTTGCCGAGGTGCACCGCCGAGATGCCCCGCGCCTGTACCAGCCGCCAGCCGCTTCGCCACGCGCGGAGGCACCAGTCTATGTCCTCGCCGTAGAGGAAGAAGCCCTCATCAAAGCCGCCCGTCCCGACCAGTGCTTCGCGCCGAAAGAGGCCGCAGGCACCCATGAACCAGTGCACGAGTATCGAGCCGGGGCGGCACTCCTCAAGCTGAAGGCTCTCCCCATGCGGCGGCAGGCTATCGCCTTCTGAGCGCAGCGTCAGGGGCGGAAAAGGCCGGGCGTTGTCGGTATCCGCGCCATCCTCGTCCACCAGCAGGGGGGCGATGGCCGCGAGGCTGGCGTCCTCGCCGAGGCAACGCCGCATGGCCTCCAGCTCTTCCGGCGGGAGGATCGTGTCTGGATTCATCTGCAGCACAAACGGCCGCTCGGAGGCCCGCCAGCCCTGGTTGAACGCTGCGGCGAAGCCGAGGTTGTCAGGGTTCGCGATCACCCTCACGTCGGGGAAGCGCTCCCGCAGCATTGCCACGGTGCGATCTGACGACGCGTTGTCAACCACCACGACCTCCAGGCCCTCGGCGGCTGCGAGCGCCTCCAGCGACGCCGCGAGTTCATCGCGCGTGTTCCAGCTTACGTAGATTACGACGATGTCGTAAAAGGTTGCGGCATTCATCCTGCATTCGCCCCGGATAGCTGGCACTAAGTCTAAGGCTCCGTTCACCCGTCCGGCCACGAACTCCTTCCCCGCACCGGCGGTGGTTCGGGTAGGAGAATAACTCCCGCCCCCGAATCCTTGAAAACGACGGACGTCAGATCATGTCTGCAGTGGATTTGAGGGAGGATGGGGTCGAATGGGCACAACGCGTTCCACCGCGGAGTATCCGCTGGGCGAGGGCGATCTACAATGGACCTGCACGGAGTGGCTGGAGGAGCATATTGACGATGACCTTCTGCTGATTGACTGTCAGCCTAACATCCACGACTACATTCAGGAACATATTCCGGGTGCGGTCTACATGAACCCGGAGCTCTTCCGCGTCTCGGAGGACGGTGTCCCGGGACGCTACATCCCCGATGATGCCGCACAGGCACTCTTCAGGCGCGTCGGCGTGGATAGCAGCCGCCCTACGGTCATCTACACGGGCACCGGGCCCTTCAAGGGCTGGGGCGATGGCCTCGAGCAGACGATGGTGGCCTACTCCCTGCTGCGTTTCGGTGCGAAGGATCTGTGGCTGCTCGACGGCGGCATAGACACCTGGAAGTATGAGGGCCGCCAGATGTCGCAGCTCTACCCGGAGATCAAGTCGAGCCGCTTCGGCGTCGGTGTGCAGAGTGACTTGTTCGTGGAGTATGACGACTTCAAGGACATGAAGGACAATGACGACGTCATACTGCTCGACGCGCGACCGGCTGAGGTCTATCAGGGCCAGGGGCCGTGGCGCAAGCCGGGGCACATTCCCGGCGCGGTGAACCTGCCATGGAAGTCGCTCTTCCACGATGACAACACGCGCCTCTTCAATACCGATGAGGAGATAAAGTCTATCGCCGAAGCCCATGGCGCCACGCCGGACAAGAGGATCATCTGCTCCTGCGGCACCGGCCGCGAGGCCACCGCGGAGTTCCTGATCTTCAAGTATCTGCTCGGCTATGACGACGTGCTGATCTACGAGGGCTCATACACCGAATGGCTGCATCGCCTGCAGCCGACGGTGACCGGTCCGAACCCGCGGTGAACTGAAGGTCTCGCGCTCTCCGGCGGCGCACTATCCCGCAGGCGAAGCTATCGCCTGCGGGATAGGCATTGCACCATGAAGGCGTCTTCTTCACCGGCAATCGCACCCTTGGGGTCAGCGATTCCACGCTGCCCGGGGCGGGCCGCTGCGGCAAGGTGCTGATAGAACCGCCATCCGGAGGTAGCTCAGATGCTGGATCGCCGGCTGATCGTGCTGATGACGCTCTGCGTGATAGTGATCCTCGCAGGCTGCGAAGGAGGCGAGACCACTGACGGACTTGAGCGGGGGACGCTGATCGGCCCCGGCGGCGGTACCATCCTCTCCCCCGATAGGAATGCGACGGTCGAGGTTCCCGATGCGGCGATAGACGAGCCCCAGCAGTTCACCTGCCAGGAGATCGGAAGCCCTGAGCCGGACCCGGGCCTCGTCGCTGACACCGCCTACCGCTTCAGCCCCGACGGCTACCTCTTCGATGCTCCGGTGACGCTGACCATCAACTACCGCGAGGCGAACATCCCAACCGGCGTTGATGAGGCGAGCCTGCAGATCGCGCGGCTGGAAGCCTCCGAATGGGTCCCCGTTGCTGCCTCGGTGATTGATGCCACAGACAACTCCGTTTCCGCATCAATAACCGGCTTCAGCACCTTTGCGGTCGTGGGAGATGTGAGCGCGCCGGAGGAATAGGGGTGGCAGTATGCGGGCGATGGTCCTGCACGAGCAGGCGGATATCACAAAGGCGCCTCTGCGGCTTGAGGAGGTGCCCGACCCGCAGCCCGGCGCGGGTGAGGTGCGGCTGCGGGTGAGCGCATGTGGCGTGTGCCACACCGATCTGCATGAGGTCGAGGGCGACCTTGAGCTTCACAAGCGCCCGATCATCCCCGGCCACGAGATCGTCGGCCGAGTGGATGCGCTCGGCGAGGGAGCCGGGCGTTTCAGCAAGGGCGATCGCGTCGGCGTGGCGTGGCTCTACTCGACGCCAGAGGACTGCGAGTTTCGTGCGCGCGGGCTGGAGAACCTCTGCCCGGAGGCGAAGTTCACCGGATGGGATGTTGATGGCGGCTACGCCGAGTACATGGTGGTGCCGGAGGAGTTCGCCTACGCAGTGCCGGAGGGGATAGATGACGCCCATGCCGCGCCGCTTCTGTGCGCGGGGATCGTCGGCTATCGCGCGCTGCGGCTGGCGGAGTACGAGGCCGCCCCAACGCTGGGCCTCTACGGCTTCGGCGCTTCTGCGCACATTGCGATTCAGATCGCCCGACACAGCGGCTGCGACGTCTATGTCTTCACGCGCAGCGACGAGCATAAGCGCCACGCCGAGAGTCTTGGCGCGGCATGGGTGGGCGAGGCGGATGAGGATCCGGGGGTGAGGCTGCGGTCCAGCATCATCTTCGCCCCGGCGGGGCACCTGGTGCCGAAGGCGCTGGCGGCGCTTGAGCGGGGCGGAACGCTGGTCTGTGCGGGCATCCACATGTCACCGATCCCGGAGTTCCATTACGAGCTGATCTACGGCGAGCGCGTACTGCGCTCGGTCATGAACGCGACACGCGCGGACGGGGAAGGGCTAATGCGTGTAGCCGAGGAAGTATCCGTGCAGACGGATGTGACGACCTTCGGCCTCGAACAGGCGAACGAGGCGCTTCGTCGGGTGAAAGAGAGCGAGGTCTCCGGTGCGGCGGTGCTCGATCTTGCCGGAGACTGACGTTGGAGCCTAACACCGGGTGTGAGGGAGCATACGATGCGCGGCATGCTGACCGTTCTGTTCTTCACGATCCTCGCGGCGTCCACAGCGGCGGCCCAGGACGAGACGATCCTGCGCCATGACAACTTCCTCG
Organism: candidate division WS1 bacterium; assembly: GCA_012522765.1. GTDB lineage: Bacteria > Armatimonadota > Zipacnadia > Zipacnadales > UBA5352 > UBA5352. The sequence goes on from JAAYJW010000331.1 coordinate 5,493, forward strand.
TCTTCGACGGCCAGGCCGGCCAGAGCATCGCGATCGAGGTCGAATCCTTTCAGAAGTCAGCGCAGTACGGTGAGGACGTGATCGTCGAGGTGATCGACCCGGACAGCGAGCGCACTCTGCGCGAGTTGGTGCCGCTGAACGAGACGAGAGTCATCGACTACTCCGTTGCGGCCGACGGCGCTCATGCCGTGCGCATCTCCACGGGCTGGAATACCGCGACCGCCAGCATCTCCGGCGCGGCGTGGGCGCTGGTGGCATGGCGCGACGTGCCGATCAACATCTGCGGTGGCATGGCCCCGCTGCACTTCAAGGTGCTCGAAGGCGCAACGAAGTTCGTCCTGCATCTATCTGCGAGTGTCACGAACGAGGGCGCCACAGTGAGGCTGTACGCGCCGGATGGCTCAGTTGTGCTGGACAGGACCGATGATTTCGACAACGAGGAGCGCATCGATATCGAGGTGCCGGAGGGAGCGGATGATGCCATCTGGCGGGTGACGGTGACGAATCCCGAGCACGAGCGGCTCTATCTTGACGACGTGCTGCTCTATCTCTCAGGCCCGGTGCCGCCGTATCTTGCGGAAGACCCCGAACACCTCGCCCCGTTCGTGTCCTCTGCACGCTATCAGCCGGATATCATTGACGTGACGGTTCCAGTGACCGATCGGATCGCGCTGCAGGCGAACACCAGCGAGACGGTCACATGGCAGATGCAGGAGCTTCCGCAGGATTGCACCTACGCGCTGCGCATCGGGGCCAACGATGTGGATTACCCTCGCGAACTGATTGTCTCGATCAACGGCGGCGAGGAGATCGCGGTGCCTATCACCGGCAATTCGACCAGCGACACCTTCACATTGCTGATCCCCCGAGAGGCGCTGCACACAGGTGAAAACAGCATCAAGTTCACGCAGTACGCCGGTGGCGGGTCCAACGTCGTGGTTGTCGAGAGCGCGCAGATACTGATCGGCCAACGCATCAAGGAGTACAGGGGATACTGAGCGGCTTCGGTTCAGGAGCGGGCCGGGTTGAGTTCGCGAGCCTGCTCGTAGACCTCTTCGAGCCTCTCGCCGATGGCGCTGATCGAGCACGTCTCTGCGAAGCGCCGCCCGCCGATGAGAAGCTGCCGACGAAGTGACGGTTGATCGAGCACTCGCTCCACCGCCTCAGCTATCCCCTCTGCGCCGCGCTCAGGCGGCACGAGCAGCCCGTTCTCGCCATCCCGGATCATGTCTGCCGCTCCCGGAGTGGCATGGGCGACCAGCGGCGTACCGACATACATCGCTTCGGTGTAGGCCAGCGGCATCGTCTCGCTGCGGCTGGCGGTCATGAAGATATCCATCGCAGCATCGTAATGCTTCACTTCGCTGTGCCGCACACTGCCCGTGAAGATCGCCCTGTCGCCGAGCGCTTTGGCGGCACGCGCCTTCAGCGCCTCTCTTCTCCCGCCGTCCCCCACGATCAGCAGCCTTATGTTCGGTCGCCGCCGGGCCAGCAGCGCAGCCGCATCCACCAGACACTCCACGTTCTTTACCGGCGAGAGGCGCCCGAGGAAGCCGAGCACGATCTCATCGCTCGCGATCCCGAGCCGGCTCCGGGTCCCGGAGCGATCCGCCCTGTCAAGCTCGGCAAGGTCCACCGGGTTATGCACGATCTCAATCGGCGAAGTGACGCCCTTGTCGATCAGCCTCTGTCGCATCCACTGAACCGGCGTGGTCACCACATCACAGAGGTTGAAGAAGCGCCCCACGTGGCGGCTGACAACGCGCTCCACCCACTTCTCCGGCAGGAAGGCTCTATCGGCGTACAGCTCATACTGGGTGTGTGCGGTGGAGACGAAGGCGTTACCACGCCGGCGTCCCCAGCGATGACCCCATGCGCCCACCCACGCGGGGTGCTGGCTGTGGACGACGTCAACCTTGAGCGTCAGCAGCTTCAACTGCTCCGACGCGTTCTTGAGCACCGGCAGGGCGAGCATGTAGTCCACCTCGCCCGGCAGCAGCACGGAGCGATAGCGGTGGACATACGGGTCGTCCGCAAACGGATCCTCTGCGGCGGGGGCGGGGGCGAAGACATGCACCTCATGCCCGCGCTCGAGCAGGCCGCGGCGGTAGAAGTGCGTGACGTTCGCGACCCCGTTGAGGCTGGGTGGATAGGTGTTGGTGAAAAGCGCGACGCGCATCGTTCACCCAAGCTTCCGTCAGATGCTGTGCGATTTGTCAGCATATCACAGCACCTGCCCCCACGACAACAGCGGAATTCTGTCAGTCCGCCACCGGGCCGCCGGCGGGAAGCTCGACGATACTCCTCTGGCCATCGCGAAGCACCGCCACTACCGCGCGGGCTGTGGTGTGATGGCTCTCGCCCCACGGCAGGGTTAGCGTCATTTCGCCCGCTTTGCGGCTGAAGGCGATGAGGCTGTCCCCCACCCGCACACCGCTGAACGTGTCGTCGCCCACCGGCATGACCTCCGGCAGGGGCTCACCCAACGCACCGATGATCAGCGGCACGAGGAAAGTCGCCTCCTCCACCGGATCGGTGGTCAACTCCAGCAACCCGATCTCCGCGTCCTCCTTCGGTGTCAGGTCACGCGTGGGGTGCACGTACTGCGGCAGATAGCGACTGCTCAGCACCTCAACCCCGTCCGGCTGCAGCGGCACCACCGCGAGCGTGGCCTCGCCCCGCGTTACCCGCCATCCTCCGGTCATCTCCTCCGCCTGCCCGATATGATGCAACAGCCATGAGAACTTTCGCGGAGCGTCTGCCGCCAGCGTGTCGCGCACAACGACCAGGTCCGGCCCCGCCATGGCGACCGTGCGCTCGAAACGCTGCAGGCCCAGCTCCGGCGGATACGCGGAGGAGGGGTCGCAGGCGACGATGGTCACGTCACCGTCGCTCACGAAGCCGGTGACTCGGGCGCGCCCCGGCTTCGGCCCCGGCCACATTTCGCCATCGCCGAACTGCCCCTGGCCGTCGATCAGTATCGTGTTGTGATTGCGCGTGCGCTTCTCATAGGTGTAACCGGGATCGTAAGCCAGCGGCTCACCGCGCGCGAAGATCGTGAAGTGCCCCTGGGCCGGGTGATTATGCCCCGTCCCGCCGATCCCGTAGCGCGCGCACAATTCAGCGTAGAAGTGCCCACCCAGCGGCCTGCTCACCACCGCGAGATGCGTGGCGTCGTCCTGCCATGACGTGCGAGCGAAGGCCGTCTCCACGTCCGGGTAGTACTGTGCCAGCGGCACCTCGGCAAAGGGGTCTGCGGCCTCCAGCGTATCATCGAGCCACAGCAGATTGAAGGCGCTGATGGCCGGATCGCGCCGCAAGGCCCCGGCGATCCCCATCACTACCGGGTCCTGGTACCGCTTCGCCTCCCAGAGCAACAGGCCAATCGGCGGGCGCCCGATCCCGGCGGTGCTGTCCTCAAGCGCCACCGATCGCTCCAGCCCCGGATAGAGGTGGTGGGTCCGGAAGATCGCCTGGCCGTGCAGGCCGGTGTCGGCCCATGGCACGGGTGTCCCGCTAAGCTGCTCGTAGAGGTCCACCAGCATGTAGAGCGTGGGCATCGAGAAGTCCCAGTAGGCGGGGCCCTCGTGGAAGGCGCCGTCGGGGCTGAAGGTGATGAAGATGCGCTCGGCACGATCCCACCCCCACGCAAGCCAGTCGCGGGCCTCGGGCACCTCGTCGTAGACCGCCGCTGCGGCCAGCACCAGCGCGAGGTGTGCGTACCAGTAGTGATTCTGCTGGAAGCTCAGGCCGCCGCCGGTGTAACCGGCAAGTGAGGCATCATACAGGCGCCGGGCATGAGCGCAGATGTTCTCCCGCAAGCGGGCCCGCAGGTCCTCGGGCAGTTCGTCGTAGAGCCAGTCGTAGCTGAGCGCCACGCCCTCGAGGAAGTACTCGGCGTCGAGGTCAACGCCGATGTCCGGGTAGGTGGTTGCCATCTCCAGCCACTCGATCAGCGCCTCAAGCTTCTCCGGCGACGGCTCCAGCACGTGCGAGAGCGCGTAGCCGGGAAGGCTGCGAAAGGCGCCGCCGTTGCGTCCGCCGGGCCTGAATGCCGGGGGCTTGCGGGTCAGTGGCCCGGCGGGGTGGTAGTAGCGCTGAACCCGCTCGTCCTGCAGGCGCTCGCGCATCACCGGGATTTCATCGGCGGTGAAGAACATGCGCGGTCGCGCTGCGGCCAACTCAGGCAGCATCGGCTCGATGGGCGGTCTAAGGGCGGTGCGTCGGAGGCTCACCTGGGAGATCGCACTGCCGGGCGCCTCACGCAGGATCAGCGAGACAACATGCGGCCCGGCCTCCTCAATGCGGAAGCCACCGGCCCGTTCACCGAAGGACTCAATCGGCGGCGCGATCGGAGTGGATAGCTGCTCATCATCCACCACCAGCCAGTAGGAGTCGGCGCCGCGATTGGGCGCGGAGGCTTCGATGGACAGGACATGCGAACCGGGTAGCAGGTCGGCGGTGAAGCTGAGGCGGAAGGTCCGTTCGGTGGTTACCAGCACCCGGCGCCCGTCGCGCTCCTCTACGACCGCGCCCTCAGCACGGGCCGCAAGCTCATCGGCGTCATAGGCGAAGATCGCCTCGGTGCCGAGGATGGGCGTATCCAGCAGGTGCTCGACATCAACGCCGGAGAAGAGGCCTGCGACCAGCGTAGCCAGCAGCAACTCCCGCATACCGAGCCCTCCCAATGAACGCATCGCGCGCATCTGAGGCAACGACAGCATCTGCTTCCGCGCGACGGTGGCGGTCTCCTCCGCGTCAGCGCCCGACCACTTCAGCCACATCCGGCGCTACCGGCGTGCCATGCCGGCAGAGCACCGCCCCCGCAAGGGCCGGGCTGGTCTCGATGGCGCGATCGAAGCCCTGATCGGCGATCTGCAGCGTGTACGGCAGCGTGGCGTGCTCCAGCGCCACGGTGGCCGTCTGCGGCACCACGCCGGGGATGTTCGGCACCACGTAGTGCGTCACGCCCTCCTCGACGAAGGTCGGCGCGGCATGAGTGGTCTTGCGGACTGAGGTCTCGACGGCGCCGCAGAGGTCGGCCGTGACGTCAATGATGACTGCACCAGGGCGCATCGCTCGGACCATCTCGCGCGTGACGACGTGTTCTTCGGAGCCCTCGGGCACCGTGGCCCCATTCACGACCAGCCACGCACCCTGCACGGCCTCAGCGACCAGCGCGGGATCGGGCGGAAGCGCCTCTATCCCCGGCAGTGCCGACATTAGCTGACTGCGACGCTCCTCGCGCAGCTCGAAGATGCTGACGCGAGCGCCAAGTGCCGATGCTACTCGCGCCGCCGCCTCGCCGACCACGCCGCCGCCGATGATGGCGACAGCGCTCTGGCCGATGCCGGGCATCTGGCCGAGCATGACACCCGGACCGCCATGGATGGTCTGCAGCAGTTGCGCTCCGATGAGCACGGACATGTGCCCGGCGATGCGGCTCATCGGAGCGAGCAGCGGCAGCGAGCCGTCCTCAAGCCGAACGCGCTCGAACGAGATGGCGGTCATCCCCCGATCCAGCAGCGCCTCGACCAGCCACGGCCGCGTCTCGGTGTGCGTATAGCCGAAGAAGATGGCTCCGCGCGGGAATACCTCGCGCTCGGCCTCAGTAGGCTGCTTGACCTTGACGATCAGGTCGCCGGCGGCCCAGACAGACGCCGCATCTGGCGCGATCTGTGCTCCCTGCTCTTCGTAGTCGGCGTCGCTGAAGCCCGCGCCGACACCGGCGCCACTTTGCACCGTCACCTGGTGGCCCGCGGCGACAAGCTGCCGCGTGCCCTCCGGCGTCATAGCTACTCTGCTCTCCTGATCCTGCACCTCGGCGGGGACGGCGATTCGCATTTCGCGACCTCCCACTGCGTTTCGATGGCAGGAGTGTAACGTTTGACCTCTGCGAAGGTCAAGTAGAGGACGATGCGCGGCGGGAGGTGCGGGGATGCGACAGAGGGAAAGGTACGCGCGTCATCAACAGAGGGCTTCGCGGGGGATTGCAGGGCGGGACCTGCGGGGCATGAGTCTCTCAGGGAGGTGCCGGAAGATGCGACGCATGGTGACCTGTTTGTTGCTCCTCGTGCTCGTCGCCGGGATTGCGAGCGCACAGACGATCTGGACCCCTCGGGTTGAGGAGAATGGACGCTTGCTCGTGCCGGTCCGCGGGATCTTTGAGGCATTCGGGGCGACTGTGGACTGGAGCGGCTACGATCAGAGTGCCACGGTCAACTACCAGGGCCGCGCGATTACCATGTGGGTGAACAACCCGCAGGCTTACATTGACGGGGCCGCCTACTACCTCGACGTGCCGCCGCGCAATGTCGGCGGCCGTGTGCACATCCCTCTGCGCTTTGTGGGCGAGGCGATGGGCAAGACGGTGAACTATCAGGGCGACCGGGTGGTCATATCCTCCGGCGGCAACGCGGAACTGACGATCATGCTGCAGGGCAGCACGCTGCCGCCACCGCCGCAGATGGGTGGCGAGATACTGCCGCAGAGCAATGACCGCCATCTCAACAACGCAGACCTCGCCGGGATGAGCAACTGGCGGCTGACGCTTGCGCGGAATGAGATCTACGCCCGTCACGGCCGACCCTTTGATAACGCTAGCGTCCGCGCCTACTTCCAGTCAACGGGCTGGTACAGGCCGAACGCCAACTTCCGCGAATCGTGGCTCTCGCAGACAGAGTCGCGCAACGCGGTCTTCATCCGCGAGTATCAGGAGGGCGTCTTCGGGCGACCCGCTACCTCTCCTTGATGGGGCGTAAAGGTAGATGGAGCGAGGAGCGACGATGAAGTGGGCTATCGGTATTGCGGCGGCATTCGCGATGATAGTGCTGGTGGGCATCGCGGTGTTCGTGGGTATGCGCATCGGCAGGTCCGGCGACGATGCAGCAGGCGGCGACGTTACTGCTACGCGGACTGAAGATACGTCTGCGGAGAGCACACCGGCGGGCGGTCAGGGCAAACTGACCGCGGGTGCCGCTACCTCTGAGACGGGCGCGGCCACCCGCGAGCAACCCTTCACGAGCGCGGTGGAGATGCCTGACACCACACCGCCTCCACCGCCACCCGTTGCGCCTCCACCGCCGGTGCTGCCGGTGAGGAACGAACTGCTGCCGCAGAGCGACGACCGCCCGCTCACCGGCAGCGATGTGACGGGACTGGGCAACTGGGACCTGACGCTCGCCCGGAACGAGATCTACGCGCGGCACGGGCGTCCGTTCAGCAATGCGCAGATTCGCGCCTACTTCCAGGGCACCGGTTGGTACACCGCGGATAGCGGCTACAGCGACAGGCGGCTGTCGCAGCTTGAGTCGCGCAATGCAGTCTTCATCCGCGAGTATCAGGAGGCCGTCTTCGGCCGAGCAGCAACTGCTCCGTAAGTCAGGCGACAATGACAACAAAAAGCGGCGGGTCGCAGGCAGCGGCCCGCCGCCGCAACTATCGGGAGCATCTCAGACCATGCGACTCGCTATCACACTCGCACTGCTGATCGCAAGCCTCACCGGAGTGTTTGCAGACGACGCCACCGTGGCCGTCACGTCGCACCCCTCGGATGCGAAGGTCTACGTGAACGGCTACTACAAAGGCCGCACACCCGCTACCATCACGATTTCCTCCGCCACCGCGACTCCGGCAAACTACCGCCTCACGCTCCACCTGCCCGGCTTCAAGCCCTATGACACTGAGATTGTGCTCGCCGCCGGGCAGAACAAGGCGCTCTATGCCACGATGGAGCGGCTTCCGTCGGCGCTGGGCGGGCGGACGATCTGCATAGATCCGGGGCATCCGTCCGAGACCAGCGCGGGCACTGCCGGCCCCACCGGGGTTAGTGAGAACCGGATGAACTGGCAGGTGGCGCTCAAGCTGCGCGACAATCTCCAGGCTGCGGGCGCTACCGTGGTGATGACCAAGCAGAGTGAGAACGAGCATGTGACCAACCGGCGCCGCGCGGAAATCGCCAACGCTGCCAACGCGGACATCATGATCCGCCTGCACTGTGACGCGGCATCAGCGCGTGGCTTTGCGATCTTCGCGCCGGACAGGCAGGGCACCAAGTACGGCGTGACCGGCCCGAGCCAGTCGGTGATCCAGCGAAGCACGGCCGCGATGGGCTCATTCTACGAGGGGATGAAGTCGGTGCTGAGCGGGACGCTCCCCGGGCGTGGCACGCATGGTGATTCGGCCACCTACGTCGGCTCACGGCAGGGCGCGCTGACAGGCTCGATCTTCTCGCAGGTGCCGACGCTCACGGTCGAGATGGTCGTGCTGACTAACGCGCAGGACGAGGCGTTCATCAAGAGCGCATCCGGCCAGGCGCTGATGGTGGACGCGCTGCGCGCGGGGCTGGAGTATACGTTCCGGGCGCGGTAGGCGGAAGAACCGGTTTCGCTGCAAGAAAGGCCCCTCGACGTGGGAGAAAAAGCTCTTCCGCGTCTTCGAGGGGCCTTTGCAACTCCCATCGGTGCAGCCTGCTCATCTTCCCGAGGACATCGCCTCAATGATCTCAGACTGCGACAGGCTCGAATGCTTTTTCGAGTCGGCACGTTGCTTCAAACTGAACTTTATATCCAAGCCCAATGCCGTAGCCAATCGTACGAGCGTGCGCACCGTCGTGTTATGCTGCGTGTTCAGGAACCTGCTCAGCGCACTCGGCTGCATGCCCGCGAGTTCCGCCAGCTCCGCCTGCGTGTATCCCTTCTCCTCCATCGCAGCGTAGATCTTTTCCGCCAGATCGTACAACAGACCATCGAGAATGTAATCAGGGTCGCCCTCAAACCTACGCTTGCGCTCCTGATAAGCTTCTGACTGCTTCATGTCTTGGTCCTCCTCCGCCCGCTGTTATTCACCCGGATAAGTCGCCAGGTACTGCTTCTTCAAGGCAACCGCTCGGTCTATCTGAGCCTGAGGCGTCTTGTCTGTCTTCTTCGTGAAGCCATGCGTCAACACTATGAGCCCCCTGCCGTCAGGCAGTTTGCCAGCTCGAAACCAGAACACGCGTGACTGGTACTCTTTCAGTTCGAATAGATTGTTTTGCCCTTTGATCGGCCGTCCTTTCTCAAGGTTTCGAGGAGGGCCTTGATTGCACATGCGTTCAGCCGCTGCATGAATCTTCTTCTGCCCGGCTTCAGGCAGACTCTCGACAAACTGATCGAACAGAGTGAGATCGCCTTCTCGTGTGCACAGCGCGACGATCACATACAGCTTCCCTGCCGTAACAAGCTCACGTTTCAGCATGCAGTCCGCATCTCCAGCAGCCCCGGGAAGGGCATTCATTGTGTATGTTAACATATATGATAACTCGGGTCAATGCGCTGAGCATTGACGCGGCTCGTGTTCCTCCGCTTACCCCGCCTCAAGCTCCTCGAGCAGGCCGTCAGGCACTGTCGCGGCGTAGGGGCGGGGGATGCCATCGCGGTCGGAGTTGAAGATCACGTAGCGACAGTCAGGGCTGAAGTAGGGGTGCGGGTGGGTGTACTGCGGGCGGCCGATGGATGCCAGCGAATCGCACAGCACCCGCGAGCGGCCCGTGCGCACTGAGCCGACGATGATCGGGTGGCCTTTTTCGCGCGCGTCGGAGACGAAGAAGCGACCGTCCTTCGAGGCGTTCGGGTGGCAGTAGGTCCATCCGCCGGCGATGGCGCGCGCGGACGCATCACCCGGGCGCACCGCCAGCAGATTGCCCCTCTTCAGCGCCTCGCGGGGGTCCCTGTGCCAGACGGTGAAGAGGATCTCGCCGCTCTCCCCCAGCCACGCCTCATGACCCTGGCAACGGGGCGTATGCGGCAGCCCGATCGGCAGTCGCGTCGGGTTGCCCTGCATGTCGATCACGTAGAGCGTGGAGCCCTGCTCGCCCACATTGCGCGTCATCTGCCCGCGCTCATCCACGATGCATCCGCGATTGTGCTGCACGAGGCAAAGCTCGCCGCCGCCGGGATCGATCTGCACATGCGCGTTGGGGATCTCCGGATCGGAGTGGATGACCTCCCACGTCCCGTCCTCGAGGTCCGCCTTCACGATGCCGAAAAGCTGCGGCTCGAGGCGGGCGGCGTAGATGTATGTGCGACCATCGGGGCTGTACGTGCCGATCGATCGCAGTCGTGGCGCGCCCTCAAGCACGATCTTCTCACGCTGAAGCGTCTCTATCTCCACCCGCACGATCGTGACCGGGAGTTCGGTGCGGGCGGAGGCGATGCAGAAGTAGCGCTGATCGGGACTCACCGCCGCCCCGCGCAGTTGCTCAACGTGCTCGGCGACCGGCTCGGACCAGCTTCGCTGCAGATCGGCCCGCCATAGCTCGAACGGTCCCTGCGGTGTATCGCCGAGCGTGTACATCACGTAGCGCGAGCCTGCATCCATGTAACGAACTTCGCAGTAGATGTTCGACCCGATCCGGCTGCCACTGGTAAGCTGCGTGACCTGCGAGCCTGAGCGCGGATCGACCTCGCGCGGAACGAACTCGATTGCCGGACGGAAGATGTTGCTGCGCATAGTGTGCCTCCGGGAGAAGAGCGTAGGCCATCGGTGGCAGGTTCGGGAGAGGGCGGCTGCGGACCTTCACGTCTTACTCTGAGGCAACGGCCGCGTGGCGAGCCAGACCGCGATGATGATCGCGACCGCTCCGGCGACGAAATGCCATGTCAGCCCCTCGCCAAGCAGCGCCCAGCCGAGAAGCATCGCCAGCGGAGGCGCAACATACTGTGTCGGCCCGAGGATGTTCGCATCTACCAGCTCCAGCGCGCGGTACCAGACCAGCATCGCGATGGTGGTCGGGAATATGCCCAGCCAGGCGACGGCAAGCCACTCACGCCAGCCGAGCATGACGTCGGGCCGCCGCGCCAGCGCCACAATGATCAGCATGAGCGCCCCGGCGATCAGCGTGACCGTTGCCGCCTCGGGACCGCCGAGGAGGCGCACGTAGCGCTTGCCCCAGACGGTGTATGCCGCCCAGCAGATTGCCCCGCCGAGCGCGGCCAGCGAGCCGAGCACGTTGTCAATCACCGGCAGCGCCTGCGGCGCCGGTGCGCCCGTCACGATGATCGCGCAGCCGCCGAGTCCGATCAGCAGCCCGATGAAGCGCAGCAGCGGGACGCGCTCGCCGATGAGCAGCGCGAAGACGCCGATGAAGATGGCGTTCGCGTTGAGTATCAGCGCGCCATTCATCGAGGTGGTGAGGCTGGCGGAGATGAAGACGAAGATGCCCATCGCGAAGATGCCGATCGCGCCGAGGATGGTCAGCGGCACGATCTCCTCGGCGGCGCGCATCAGCCGCTGCCAGCGGCCGGTGATGGCGAGAAAGATGACCGCAACCGCCGCACCGACGGCGAAGCGGAGCGCAGCGGTGAGGATCGGGTCCACACCGCGCCCGGCGGTGGTATACCGCGCCGCAACGAAGACGCTCGACCACAGCGCGCTCGCGATCAACCCCAGCAGCAGACCCTTCGTGCGATCCGTCATTCCCCGGCTCCCTCGGCTCCTTGCCTTCCCCGGCGCATTCGATCTCACTGCAGTCCTACGAACCCGGTCGCAGCATCTCCAGCCTTAAACGTGCCTCATCCGCTGCCGCTGACGCCGGGTACTCATCCACCACCCGCCGAAGCGCCTCCGTTGCGCCGGCGATTTCATCAAGCGGCCCGGCCAGCACTTCCGCCGCCAACAGCAGCGCCTCCGGCGCCAGCAGGCTCTCCGGGAAGCGTTCCGCCACCGACAGCCACGTCTCCGCCGCCCGGCCGGGGTCATCCTGCTCCGCCCGCATCTCCGCCAGCAGCAGCAGCGCATCATCCGCCAGCGGCTCATCGCGCGTGCCGGCGATCTCCAGCAACATCTCCTGCGCCAGCCGCCACTCGCCACGCTCCCACAGCCCCCGCGCCTCGAGGTACTGCTTCTCCGCGCGCCCGTTGCCATCGAAGTTGGCGCGCACAAACGCTATCCGCTCCAGCGCATCATTCGCCTCATCGCTGTGCGGATGATCGCGCGCGACCAGCAGGAAGCGCTCCCGCGCGGCATCGAAGTCCCCCCGCCGCAGAGCGATCTCAGCCAGCCTCAGTGCGGCCCGGGCAGCGAGATCGCCCGGTGCCGGTGTAAGCGATGGTACGCCGGGCATCTCCGGTAGGTGAACGAAGCCCGGTGGCAGCGGTGGGGTCTCCCACGGCGTTGCCGACTGCTGCGCCGAAAGCTCCAGCCAGGACTGCTCGGCCTCATCAAGCCGCCCCTCGGCGAAGAGACATTGCGCGATGCCCTCGCGAGCGGCAAGCGCGTAGCGTGGCTCACCACCGAAGTGTTGCTCCAGCGCCTGCCATGCCTCGCGCGCCTCGTCAATTCGCCGGGCGCGATCGGTGAGCAGACGCGCCCTGAGCAGCAGCGGCTCCGGGGATTGTTCGAGCCCGTCCAGCGTCGCCAGCGCCTCCCGCCAGTCACCTGCTTCCGCCTGCAGGCGCGCAAGCTCAGTCGCGACATCCGCCCTGTGCATCGGGGGCAGGTCCATCGTCAGCGCCATCGTGAAGAGCCGCAGCGCGAGGTCCGTCTCACTGCGACGCCGTGCATCACGCGCAATCTCGGCGATTTCAGCGCCCGCGCCCGGCACCTCGGCAAGCAGCCCCGCCGCCCGATCGTGCATGCCCACCGCGAAGTAGACGCGAGCCAGCGCGATGCGCTGCACCGGCGCTGGATCCGCCGATGCGATGTGCTCCTCGACCGCCCGCAGCACTATCTCACCGGCGATCTCATCACGCGCCAGTCGCTCAAGCTCGATGCCTACGACATACGCCGCCTCATCCTCGCGTCCGAGTGCCGTCAGCAGCTCACGAGCGGCCTCCTCGTACTGCAGCGCCCCCTCGTAAGCGCGCGCCATCTCCGCGCCCAGCAGCCCCGGATCGCCGGTCGCCTCCCGCGCCTCCGTGATCGCCTCGATCGCCGCGCCGTGGAGCGAGCTGCGCCGCAGGAGGTTCCACAGTGACCGCACTGAAGTCTCGTCGGCCGCATTGTATCCGACTGAATCCTTGAATTGCTCGACGGCCTCATCAGTGCGCCCCTGGTGCAGAAGCGCATCGCCAAGCGAGGTGGCGGCCAGTTGGTCGTCGGGGCGCAGCCGAAGCGCCTCACGAAGCGCCTGCTCGGCATCGGCGGGGCTGTTCGCCTCCAGCGCAGCGTTGCCGAAGGCGATCAGTGTGCCGGGGTCATCCGGCCGAAGCTCCGCCAACCGCGCCCATGCCTCCAGCGCCCCCTCGGCGTCATCCTCCCAGCGCGCGATGGTGGCAATAAACTCCAGCGCGTCCTCAGGCCGATCGCCATCGGCGTCTGTCCGAAGCCGCTGCAGAAGCCGCTCACGGTCGGCAGCGCGGTAGATCAGCCGCATCGCCTGCGGCTGTCGCGGGTCGAGTTGCAGGATCTCCCAGCCGATCTCCTCGGCTTGCTGCATGGCACCCAGCCCAAGCAGGCTCTGCGCCACCTCGGCCATGAGCGAGGCCCGACGCGAAGCATCCTCGGCCGCACGGGCCGCAGCCAGCGCCTCACCGTGCTTGAGCGCGCCAAGCAGCGTCTTCACCAGCAGGTCCCGCGCCTGGCGATGCCAGCCGCGATGCACCGGCTGAGCCAACAGGCGCTCAAGCCGGGTGATCGCGGCAGCATGATCTCCCTCATCCAACTCAGCCTGCGCCAGCGACAGCAGTGCGTGCCCGACCAGCGGGTGATCGTCGCCCGCGACCTCCAGCAGGCGCGTGTGCGCGTCGCGCGCAAGGTCGCTGCGCCCGTGCCGGTCCGCCAGCCAGCCGAGGCGCTGCAGGCACGCTACGAGCCACTCACCGCCGCCCTGCAGTCGAAGCGCCGCCGAGAGCGCGGAGATAGCGCCGTTGCGGTCACCTGCTGTCTCGCGCGCGCCGGCCATCGCGTGCAGCACATGCGCGCGTTGATCGTCATCTGCGGCGACACGCATCGCCTGCTCGAAGGCGCGCTCGGCGGCGTCGGGCCGGCCCGCAGCGGCCTCCGCAGCCGCCTGCCGAAGCAGCGCCTCAAGGTCCGCCTGCTGTCCCAGCGCCGGCGCCGCGATCAGCGCCGCAAGCACGAGCACGATCGCCGTGCACCTCATCGCTCCCGCCCCAGTGCCCGGTAGTACTCCCGCACGAGGTCCTCCCAGCCCCGCGGCAGGCGGTCTGCTCCCCGCCCTCGATGCACCTCGATGCCGCGGGTACGCGTCAGGCTCGGCGACAGCGCCGGCGGGGATGGCGGCGGCTCAAACGCACTCGGGCGCTCGGCCTTGCGCTCGGGGCTCTCCCGCTCCTTCGTGTACAGCGAGCGCTGCGCCTCAAGCATCTTCTCCAGGATGCGCCCCTGCCGCTCGATCGTCTCGCGCTGCAGCCGCCCCGAACGCAGGTCGCCCTCGACCTTCTCCATCTCGCCCGGCACCCCGCCAAGCTGATCCGTCATCGAACCGGTCGCCTCACCCCCGCGACGCATCATCTCCTCCAATGCGCGGCGGATCAGCGCCTGCTCGAAGGCCATCTGCGATGGGCTCATCCCCGGCATCTGCCCCGGCTGGCGCCCCCCCTGCTCACTCCCGGCAGCCTCCTCGTTCAGAGCCTGCTGCCGCTGAGACAGAGACTTCAGTTGCTCCATGTACTGCTGCAGCGCGGACTGGGCCGACTGCTGTGAGAGCTGCTCATCCGCCTCCAGCAGCAGTTGCGCAAGCTCGTTCAGCCCGCGCATCACGTTCCGGCCGCGATCGTGCGCGGTAATGATGTCGGCGCCCTCGATCTCCCGGGCGATCTGCCCCATCTCGTCGGCAATAACGCGTGCCGCCGCCGGTAGCATCGGGTTGATCACCGGCGCCTGCCCGGCCAGCTCGTGCATCCGCTCGGCCAGCCGCCCCGCGGCCGAAGCCAGCGTGCTCTGCCTGCGTCGGAGCGGTGCCGTCGGGCGCTTGTCCAGCAACAGGTCATTGCGCGACCGTCCGCGCGACTCCGCCACCGACCGCGTCACATCCTCCTCGCCCTGCGAGATCACGAGCGTGTCGCGCAACATCTCCGCCAACCGCTTACGCGCCTCGGCGCTGAAGTCTGACCGAAACTGCTCCTCAAGCTCGCGCAGATCAGCGGCGGCACCCTCCAGCGACCGCGAGGCCTGCTGCTGCGACTCGCCCGCATCAGAGGGCTGGCCGCGCTCGATGGCGCCCGTCGCGCGTCGCATCTGCGCAGCCGGATCCTCCCTCTGCAGCCGGTCCGCGATTGCCCCGAGCCGCGCCGCCACCTCAGCATCCACCTCTCGCGCCTGCTCCACGCCCGCCTCGACGCGCTCACTCAGCGGCGCGGTGTCCCTCGCAAGGGCGCGCTGCTCGTTTCCGGTTCGCCGGCTCTCATCGGAGCGACCATCGGGAAGTTTCGCGGTCTCCTCGGACAACTGCTGCTGGCGTGCGAGGAGCCGCTCCGCCTCCTGCCGCAACTGCCCCAGCAGCGCCTCGAGGCGCGCCCGGCGCAGCAGCGACAGCGTCTGCTCGAGCCGCTGCATGAAGCGTTCCTGCGCCTCCTGGGCACGTTCGAGGCTCATGCGCATCTCCTCGGGCGACTGCGCCTCCATCGCCCGCTGCAGTTCATCAAGCGCCTTCCGCAACTCCTCGTCCATCACGTCGCGCATCAATTCATGAAGCTCGCGGACCTTCTCCACCAGCTCCGGCGTCATCAGTCCCGACTCGGCAAGCTGCTCCTCCGCCCTCCGCATCGCCTGCTCCAGCCGCCCCGCCTGTTCCTGCAGCCGCCGCGCAGCCTCCTGCAGTTCGAAGCCCGGACGCGTCGGCGTGGCCTCCTCATCCGCGCCGCCCGCATCCCCGCTCGCGATGCCGCGCAGCGCCTCGGTCAGTTCCCGCTGGAGCGCCTCAGCGGTCCGTTGAAGCTCCTCCAGCGCATCCGCCTCCTCACTCTGTGCCTGCTCCAGCGGCGTCTCAGGCGCGGCTTGCTCGAACTCAGCCGCGGCGCCAAGCGTGATGCGAATCGGCGCACTCACCGACGTCTTCCGCCCGCTGAAGGCGTCATTGTCCGTCGCGTATGCGCAGAGCAGCAACTCTCCGCCGGGCTTCAGCCCGAGCGCGGCCGGGTTCAACCGTGCGTTGGCGGAAGCGACGGCACCCGGCGCCGATTGCAGGGGCAGCGACCGCCACTGCTCATCCTCGCCGAGGCGGTAACGAAGCCCCAGCGTGCTGATGCCGTAGTCGTCGGAGGCCGCAATTGCCACCTCCACCGGCGCGGCCATCAGCAGCGAAAGATCGCTCTCAGGGCGCACGAGGCGCACCAGCGGCGGTTGGTCCTCGACCGGCTCCAGCGCCCGCCATGGCGTCGCGGTGGTGGCACCTGCGTCACGCGACGTCAGCCGCCAGCGAAGCCGGCTCGTGAGCGTGAAGCTGTGCACGCGGCGGCCATCCGGCTGCGCGGCCATCTCTGCATCCCCGCCGGGCTCAGCCGTGAAGATCGCCTGTGCGCTCTCGGGGATGGCTGTTGCACTGATGGTGATGCTGCTGCCGAGAGGCGCGCGCACAGCATCAATGCCGGAGGTGGTTGTGCGACGGGGCTGGTTGCAGTAGGCGGGAGGGTCAATCACGAGGGACAGGTCGAAGATGCTCGGCGGCTGCGTCACGATCGGCTCAGCATCCTCCGCCGAAGTCAACGCTGGCGCTTCGACTGCCGGAGTTGGCGCGGAGGGAGCGGCGGCCCATGCCAGCATGGCGAGGCCCAGCGCGAGGCATGCTGTCACCGCGGGAGTCCGCAGCATCCGTACCGGCGCGGCACGCGCGATGGGGAGGTCATTCAGCGCGCAGGTCGCCTCTCGCGCCACTCGCACTACCGCGGCCTCCGAGCGCGGGGCGCGCCCGGGATCACGTGTGAGCAGGTCCACGGCGGTGGCGACGGTATCCTGCAGGAACGGGAAGGCGCGTTCGACCGCGAGTGCGGCGTCAAGCGGCCTCAGCGGCGATACGATGCGTGCGAGGGCCGGAAGCAGCGCCACCGGCAACAGCAGGAGCGCGGCAGGACTCTGCAGCACCTCGCGGCCCATCAGCAGCAGCGCCCCGGCCGCGATGATGGCCCCAACCGCCAGGCCCTGCAGCAGCCCGACCGCCGCCGCGAGCAGCCGGCGGCGGACCACGTAGGGCCCAAGTGCGGCCAGGAGGTCAGACCTGACGGGCGTCACAGGCGCATCCTCCGGATGCTGCTGGGTCTACTCCTCGGGCGGCCCCGCGAAATCCGGACGTCCCTGCCCGAACCACACGTCCTGCAGGCGGAACTGCCGGTTGTACATCTCTGCGTAGACGCCGTTGCGGGCCATGAGCTGCTCGTGATTGTCCTCCTCGACGATCTGCCCGCCCTGAATGACGAGTATCTTGTCGGCGTCACGCACGGTAGAGAGCCGGTGGGCGATCACGAAGGTGGTCCGATTGTGTCGCAGGTTGTCCAGCGCGCGCTGGATGAGCTGCTCGGCCTCGGTGTCTACCAGTGAGGTGGCCTCGTCAAGGATCAGGATGCGCGGGTCAGCGAGCAGCGCGCGAGCAATCGCGATCCGCTGCTTCTGTCCACCGGAGAGCTTCACGCCGCGTTCGCCTATCATCGTGTCATACTGCTCGGACAGGTCCTTGATGAACTCCCAGGCGTACGCCCGCTCCGCGGCCTCTTCGATCTCCTCGTCGGTCGCGTCAATCCGGCCGTAGCGGATGTTGTTGCGCACCGTGTCATTGAACAGGAAGGTGTCCTGCAGCACGATGCCGATCTGCGACCGTAGGCTGTCAAGCTTCACGTCGCGCACGTCATGCCCATCCACCAGCACCCGGCCCTCCTGCGGGTCGTAGAAGCGGGGGATCAGGTTCACCAGCGAAGTCTTCCCGGCACCCGAACGGCCCACGATCGCGACCGTCTCACCGGGCTCGGCCGTCACCGACACGTGCTCCAGCACGATCTCCCCGGTGGAGTAGCGGAAGGTGATGTCGTCAAGCTCGACGTGCCCCTCGACCTCGGGCAGCTCGATGGCATCCGGCTTCTCCTTGATCTTCGGCTCCTCGTCGAGCAGTTGGAAGATGCGGGCAAGCGACGCGAGCGCGCGGTTGAATACATTATGCACACGCACGAGGCTGCCGATCGGCTGATAGAAGTGCTGCATGTAGGCGAGGAACGCGAGGACATCGCCGCCGGTGACCAGCCCGGTGGTGGTCATCGCCGCCCCGCGCCAGATCACTAGGATCAGACCGATGGACGTGATGAAGCCCATCGCAGGAAAAAACGTGGTCCACAGCCAGATGCCCCTCACGTTAGAGCGGAAGTAGTCGGTGCTTTCGTCGGCAAAGCGCCCGTACTCGTGCTCCTCGCGATTGAAAGCCTTCACGACCTGCGTGCCCTCGAGGCTCTCCTGCAGCCGGGCGTTGATGTCGCCAAGCTTCTCCCGGATGTGCTCGTAGAGCGGACGGATGATGCGCCCGAAGATGACGATGCCAACCACGAAGATCGGCAGTGGCGCCATTCCGACGAGGGCGAGGTGCGTGTTCATCCAGAGGATGATGGCGATGGTGGCAATGACCGTGATCGAGTCCGAGATGAGGGTGTCTACGCCATGCACCACCATGTCCTCAACTGCGTTCACATCGTTGGAGATGCGCGACATGATGTCGCCGGTGCGCCGCGTCTCGAAGAACTCCAGCGGCTGGCGCAGCAGGTGCCGGTACGCGTTGAGCCGCACATCAAGCACAAAGCGCTGACCAAGCTGGTGCATAACGTTCATCCGGACGGCGCGGAAAAGCTCCATGGCGAAGAAGGTAGCGAGCAGCAGCCAGCCGAGGCGCGGCAGCGGGCCAAGATCGCCTGCCGCTATGACGTCATCGTATATCTGCTTGAGGATCTGAGGGTAGTAAAGCGATGCCGCGGTTGCGGCGAGCATCGAGATCAGCCCGAGCAGCAGCTTGGGCCAGTGGGGGCCGAGGTATGCGGCGAACCACGCCAGCATGCGCCGGTCCGTGATGGACAGAGGCTCAACCTGCTCCTCGTAGCGATCTGCCTCGCGATGGTGTCCGCCGCCACCGCCTCGGCCGCGTCCGTGTCCGCCTAACATTCAGGTCACTCCAGGGTGAACGGGCATTGCCGGTGGGAAAGCGGATTGCGCCGGTGAGGTGTGCGTAGAGCAGGGGCACATACCCTCGGGCCTCCCCCGTCGCCCCGACATCTGCAACGGGTGCATTATACCGGGAGGGTGCTGATGATGGCAAGTTCGCCGTTGGCCGATGTGCACAGGCAGAACCCCCGTACAAGCGAACACCCGGCCTCAAGGACCGGGTGTTCGATAGCTGTTTAGCTAGATGAGTCTACCACCGGCTGGCGGAGTCGCCACCGGGGGCGGCGTCGATCACAACGACGTTCGTGGCACGGGGGCCCTTCGCGTCCTGCTCGATGTCGAACTCGACTTTCGAACCCTCGGTCAGGCTCTTGTAGCCCTCACCAGCGATTGCGGAGTAATGCACGAATGCATCCTCGCCGTTCTCGGTCTCGATGAAGCCGAAGCCCTTGCCGTCGTCGAACCATTTGACTGTTCCAGTCGCCATCTGTGTCCTGCCTCCTGTACTTCCTTCGCAGCATCTCTGCCCGTCCGCCGGGAGACAAGCTCACGAGCGACTCGAACATCGATCCTCCGCGCGGCGTTCCGCCGCGTTTCTTCCTGTATACCCTATCACACTCGCGCCAATTGTGCAAGGCCTCTTCACAAAAACTAATTACAGGGGAAGCTTTGCGCTCTTTCGTTCAACGGAACCTGACCCAGCCGAACCCCGGACCGATGTACGTGCTCCCACCGCCGAGGTCGCCGGTGAGCCCGAAGCTGTGGTCCGCATCAGCGCGCTCAAGCTGAGACCGCTCTCCCACCCGCGCCAGCAGATTCTGCGCCTCCAGCAGTCCCGGCTCGATCGAGAGCACCGCCCGCAACTGCTCCTCCGCCCCCTCAAAATCCCTCATCGCCGCGAGCGACGACGCCATCGCCATCCGCACCGGGATCAGCCCCGGGTCCTCATCCAGTACGCTTCGCCACAGCCGCAGCGCCTCATCGGTGCGCCCCTCATCCGCCGCGATCGCGCCCAGGTGCAGCCGCGCCGACAGGCGCACTTCGTCCCGCTCTGTCAGTCTCGCCGCCCGCTCCAGCGCCTCGCGTGCCTCCCTCCGCCGTTGCAGTGCCGCCAGCGACACGCCGAGGTCATGCCAGGCGTCATCGTCCTCCGCGTCCAGCCGCAGCCCCTTCTTGTATGACGCCACGGCCTCAGTGAAACGATTGCCGACCGCCAGCAGGTCCCCCAACTCATTGTGCAGTGCGGCGCTCTGTGGGTCGCGACTGATGGCTCGACGATACGCGCTCTCAGCCGCCCGCAGGTCGCCCTGCGCCAGCAGCCTCCGCGCATGCTTGTGATAGTACTCCTGCATCTCATCGGCCTCGGGCCCTTCGCTCTGCACCAGGCCGCAGGCGAGGCAGACGCGGCCGGCGGGCGATACCGGGCGACGGCATGCGGTGCAGACGCGTACGCGCGGACCCGCCGCGGTGGGTGCGACATCCGGTCCGTGGCCGATGGCGCGGGCGGGCATGGACCTGCGCGCGCGATCGCCACGGATCATGTCGCCGAAGGCGTTGACACTGAGAGGCCGCCGGTCAGCTTCATCGGAGATCGCCGCCGCGATCGCGCCGCGCAACCCGGCGGGGGTAGCCGCGGGAAGCAGGTCGATCTCCAGCGGCGGCAGTCCCTCTGAGGCCAACGCGACCCCGCCCACCTCAAGGTATGAGAAGCGCCCGACTCCCGCCGCGGGCGTCGCATCCGGCACGCCCGCAAGCGCGATGAAGAGCAGCACACCGAGGCTGTAGATGTCCGAGAGCGGGTTGATGATGCCGCCATTGCGGAACTCGGGCGCGAAGGAAAGCTCGTGCCCCGCGGAGTAGCGCGGGCGCTTCCGGGTAGAGTTGGCGTAGAGCGCGGCGATGGCGAAGTCCGTGATCAGCACGCCACCGTCGGGCATCAGGAAGACGTTCTCGGGCCGCAGACTCGTGTGATACACGCAGCGCTGATGGGCGTACTGCAGGCCGGCACAAAGCTGGCGCGCGATTGACAGAACCTCCTGCGGATCGAGCAAGCCGTCATGCTCCAGCACCTCGGCGAGTGAGCGCCCGCCGGCGACCTCTTCGACTATCGCGACATGCTTGCCCGCCAGCACGATGTGCCTGACGTTGCAGATGGTCGGGTGTGTCATCGCCACAACGACGCGCGCGATCCGGCTGAATGCGTCGCCGAGACTGCCCTTGACGGGCTCATGCAACCGCTTGAGCGCCAGACGCTGGTGCTTTTCCTCGTCGAGGACCGCGTACACGGTGCCGTGCGGGCCGGAGCCGATGACATCCTGCACCGCGTAGGGACCTACACGGACCGTTTCGTCGCCATGAGTGTTGTCAGGCATCTGAGACCGACTCGCATTTCGCCGTGGCGGACACGAGTGCCTTCAAGCGAGAGGTCAGGTTCGGTGGCGTGTCGAAGATTCGCTGGAGCCAGCCGGGGCACGGCTGCATACCGATTGCAGGAGGTCAAAGATGCCGATCTGCTCTATCTGCGGAACGACGATCGAAGCGGACGCCAAGTTCTGCGCTGAGTGCGGGGCCGGAGTTGGGAACGAGGAGGAGATGGATGTATCCGAGACGATGATCGCGATGGCCGCGGAGTATGAGCGCAAGGTGCGCGAGAATCCCGAAGATACCTCCGCTCGCTATGATCTCGGGTTGGCCCGGATGTACGAGCGCAAGTGGGGTCGCGCGGCGGAGCAGTTCCAGCGCGTCATTGATCTGCAGCCGGAGTTCGCCGATGCGCATGCGAACCTCTCGGTCTGCCTCTCCAAGCTCGGTCAACCCGACCGCGCGCTCGAAGAGGCGGAGACCGCGATCGAGCTTGATCCGGGCAAGAAGCGCTACAGGAAGATCAAGCGCCAACTGACCGGCCGAACACACTGAGATCAGCCGCGCGGCATCTCGGGCCTGCCGCGATTGGCCGAAGAACGATCGGCGGCGAGGCAGACGCGACTGGTGCGGATGCCGTCCGCGATATCCGGCACCGCATCGCGCCCCTCAAGCAGACACTCAACGAGGTGGTCTATCTCCTGCTGGAACGGATGATGGGCTACGTCCCCTGAGTCAGGCGTGACGCACGGGATCTTCATGTACTCCTGCTGCTTGGGCGCCAGCACGCGTGAGTACACCTCGTTGCCCAGCGCCGTCCCCTCGCTGCCCATGACCTTCACGTTGAAACGGTAGGGCGAGACGATCTCAAGGATCGCCGACGTCTTCCCGATCGCCCCGCTCGCGTACTCGAAGGTGCAGACCGTCGCGGTGTCATACTCAAAGCCCAGCGACGGGTTGTTGTGCGAGTGCGCAGTGACGACCGCCACCTCTCCCATGAAGTTGCGCGCCATGTCCACCGCATGACAGCCGCCGGTAAGCATCGCGCTGCCGGCGAGGTCCTTCTTCGCGATCCATCTGTCGGCGCGGATGACGCTCCCCACCCCGTGCCAGTAGTCGGTCTCGCAGTAGAACAGCTCCCCCAGCGCCCCTCGATCCACGAGGTTCTTGACGTTGATGACCTGCTGGTTCCACCGCAGCACGTAGCTCATCACGCTCTTGATGCCGGCGCTCTCGACTGCCGCGGCCAGCTCGTCAAGCTCCTCCTCGCTGATCCCGGCGGGCTTCTCCAGCGCAATGTGCTTTCCCGCCTGCGCCGCCGCGATTGCATCCGAGGCGTGGAGGTAGTTCGGCGTGGTGACCGAGACGATCTCCACCTCATCATCGGCGAGCAGTTCGTCGTAGTCGGCGTAAATGCGGCAGTCGAGGCCAAGCTCGGCCACGAGCTTCTCCGCGCTTGAGCGCGTGCGACTGGTGACGCCCACGATCCGCGTGTGCGGGTTCGTCATGTATGCCTTCGCGTGCTCATACGCCACCCAGCCGCAGGCGTTGATTGCCGCTCCCCAGGTCTCGCTCATTGTCATCTCCCTGTGCGTCAGTCTACTGTAGCGCCCCCGCATGTCGGCCCGCTGCCGGGTCGCCGGCCGTGTGGATCGTCCCATCTTCCTCGATCGCGAGCATCACCGGCATGGCGATGAAGCCGTCGGTCACCGACACGTCATGCCCGCGCCCCGCAAGCTCCTGCCGCACGTCCTCCCCCACACCTGCGTTCACCTGCAGGCTGCCGGGAGCCTTGAGTGCGCGAGAGCGATCAGGGTCGGAGTCGAACGAGTTCTCCAGGTGATCGGTGGAGAAGCGCGGGACCGTCAGCGCCTCCGCGGGAGCCATCCCGAACTCAAGATGGTTGAGCAGCACGTTGAGCGTCGTCTGGTCCTGCAGATCGCCACCCGCCACGCTGATCGCCGCCACGAGCCGCCCCTCCTGTGTCACCAGCGTCGGGGTGAGTGTCACGCGAGGGCGCTTGCCGGGCTGGATGCGGTTCGGGTGCAGGGGGTTGGTGTTCATGCAGCGCAGGCGATTGCCCTGCGTGACGCCCGTGCGCGGGTCAGGCTGATTGCCGCACAGGTTGCAGCTTGGCGTCGCGGCGACGACGTTCCCCCACCGATCCGCGACGACGCAGGTGGTGGTGTCGGAGATCGGCGTCGTGACTTCATTCGCCGCTGCTGGCCCGCCGCCGATGAGCTGCAGCATCGCATACGGGTCGCCCGGACGCCGCTCCTGAGACGCCCGCGCCATGTCAACAAGCTGGCGGCGCATCTGCGTGTACTCGTCGCTGAGCAGCCGGGGCAGCGGCACGCCCACGAACTCCGGATCCGCGTAATACTCATCACGGTCGGCGTAGGCGAGCTTCATCGCCTCTGTCACGACATGCAGATGGTCGGGCGAGAGGTGTCCCATCGCCTGCAGATCGCGCTCCTCCAGCAGCCGCAGCGACTGGCAGAGCACCGGCCCCTGCGTCCATGGCCCGCACTTGTGCACCGCGAAGCCGCGGAAGTCCACCGACACGGGCGCCTCAAGCGCGGGCACCTGCGCGGCGAGGTCGCGTGCGGTCAGCGGTGAATCAACATCGGCGTACCACGCCAGCAGTTCCTTCGCGATGTCACCGCGGTAGAAATGATCGCGGGCGGCATGAAGCCCGGCCTCGCGCGGGCCGGAACTCCGCCGCTCGGCCTCCACCAGCCTGCGCAGCGTCTCGGCGAGCCGCGGGTGCCAGTCGGCATCGCCCGCATCGAGCAGCCGCAGCGTCGGCGCCACTGCCCGGTCAAAGCCGATTGTGCCGAAGCTGCCGAGCGCCGTCAGGCAAAGGTGCAGAGCACCCGGAACGGGCATAGCCCGGTAGTCGCCCTCGTCGAGGATCCCGTGCTCGTAGTACCACGCGATTGAGGCGGGATCGAGCGGCGCGCGGCCGATGCCGCTGAGCACACGCACCTGCTGCGACCGCGCCTCGTAGAGCATCAGCGGAATCTCGCCGCCGATGGCGAACAGGCCGTAGTCTGTGACCGCAAGCGCCAGGATCGTGGCGACCGCGGCGTCTATCGCGTTGCCGCCCTCCGCCAGCACTTCCAGGCCGGCGGCGACAGAGCCAGTGCCTCCTGCGGCCACGGCCCCGCCGGAGCCTGAGGCGCTCCAGCCAATCTGTTCGCGCATCTGCTGCTTCCTCCGATCATCAATGCGTACGCACCGCTGTCGTTGCCTCGCCCCCCTCCGTTCCGGAGGGGCCTGCGAACGTTTCTCCTCCCGCGCTCATCCTGCCTGTCGCTAACACTTGAGTCCTCCCCCTCATCCCGAAGGGAGAGGGGGCCGGGGGGTGAGGCAGCCGTTGCCGCAGGAGAGGGCGGTCCTCCCGCCCGCGGGCGGGACCTCTTCGTGGTCGTTTCTGTGCAGCGGGCGCGACTGGACCGCACGGACAGGAGTGTCCGTGCCACGGAACGGCAACGTACTGCGACCCGCGTCGCTTCGCTCCGCCCCCTGCGAGGGCGCAGGGGTCACAACGACAACACATTTGCGGCGCATGGACAGGGCGCATGTCGCGCGAAGGATCGAGCAGCGGGCGCATTCTGGGTTGCCGCCGCGCTACTGCGTCACCCGCCGGACGTCCACCGTGAAAGCGTCCTCATCCACCTTCACCAACAGGTAGTGATGGAAGCCACCGTTCTGCGGCTCCGCGTAAAGCGATGCGCCCGCCCCGCCCGTGATGAAGTAGTGAATGCCATCCTTCTCCCTGTGATTGTACAGATGCTCGTGCCCGTGGAAGACCGCGTCAACGCCGCTTTGCACGAATAGCTGATGCAGCGCGTCGCGGTCCCTCGGGTGCTTGTCCAGCGAGTAGCCGATGTTGGCGCCAACTGGGAAGAGCGGCCGGTGCATCGCAACGAAGATGAACCTCGCGTCCTTCGCCTCCTCAAGATCCTGCTTTAGCCACTGAAGCTGTGTCCCGGTGACGCGGGCGTCGGCGCCGATGGTCTCCGAGTCGAGGATGATGAAGTGGCAGCCGGCGAAGTTGAAGGAGTGGTAGAGCTTGCGGAAGTGCTCGCAGAATATCTCCGCGTTGCGCCGGATGCCGCGGATGTCGTGGTTGCCGGGAGCGAGGGCCACGGGGATGGTTCGATTCGCCTGCAGGGGCTGGATGGCGGTGAAGAAGCCGTTCCACTGTCGCCGCACGGTCGTCTGATTCGCTGAACCGTCAATGTAGTCACCGCAGCCGATGACGAAGGGCACCTCAAGCTGCCCGACCTCGGTGGCGATCCGCTCCATGATGGGGCTGAACTCGCGGCCGTAGGGCTGGCAGTCGCCGAAGACCGCGAAGCTGAACGGCTCGTGCCGCGGCGGCTGCTCCTCCTGTGCTGAGACGGTGGCGATCACCAGCAGCACCATCAGGAGCGCGATCATCACAACACGCGGCGCCTTCATTGCCATCATCGCCTCCCCTGCTCAACCGGCGGCTCAGAACAGCTTCGCGATCTCATCCTGATCGTAACGCGGCAGGTCCATCCAGCTCAGCCCGCGGCGGATCCTGATGCCATGGCGCTCCTCCACCACCTCACCGATCTCCGCGCACTCCACGCCCTCTTCCCGGCAGGCGGTGATGATCCCTCCGGCACTGTCGGCACTCACCGCCAGCAGCAGCGAACCTGAGGCGATCAGCCCCAGCGGCTCCAGCCCCAGCACCTCGCAGAACTGCTCCGTCTCGGGGTAGACCGGGATGTCATCAAGGCGCACCGCCACCCCGTTGCCGCTGGCGATCGCCAGCTCATGCAGCCCGGTGGCGAGGCCGCCCTCGGTGGGATCGTGCATCGCATGGACCTCGCCCGCGTTGACGGCGATCTGTGCGTCGCGCAGCACGTTGATGCCCGGATCGTGCAGGAAGTGCTTCGCCCGCTCGATGGTCTCCGCCTCGAAGCCGGCGTCATTAAGCCGCTCGCCCATCTCCCGGGCGATGATCGAGGTGCCCTCCACCGCCACGCGCTTGGTGAGCAGCAGCCGGTCGCCGACCTGCGCGCCGTCGGAGCTTATCAGGGCATCCTTCGGCACCTCGCCAAGCATGAAGCCGACGAGGAGCGGACGGTCGAGGCCCCATGTCACTTCCGTGTGCCCCCCGACAAGGGCAATGCCGAGGTCGCGGCAGGCGGCGTTGATCTGATCGAAGATGGTGCGCACGAGAGCGTCGTCGCTGGCGTCGTCGGGCAGAAGCAGCGTGGCGAGGAACCAGCGCGGCACGCCACCTGACGTGGCCACGTCGTTGGCATTGACTGCAACCGCGTAGTAGCCGATTTCGTCGGTGGCGAAGGTGATCGGGTCGGTCTTGGCGATGAGGTAGCTGTCGCCCGTGCCCCACTCCAGCACCGTCACATCGCGCCCCACGCCGGGGCCGACGATGACCGCCGGGTCAGTGATGCTCAGACCGCCGAGTAGTTCGGCGAGGAACTCCGGTTCGAGCTTGCCAACCGGCAGCCGGCGTTGCAAGGCTCAGGCCTCCTCCGCCCGCAGGCACAACACGTCCACCAGGTCGGCGACAGAGTCCAGCACGAGGTCGGCGCCAAGCTCCTCGAACTGCTCCCGCGTGGTGCCGGCTGTAAGGACGCCCGCTGTCCATGCTCCCGCGGCCCTGCCGGTCTCGATGTCCGTGATATGATCGCCCACCATCAGCGTCTGCGCGGGCGTGGCCTCGAGCACCTCCAGCGCCAGGTGCAGGTGCTCGGGGTCGGGCTTGACGCGCACCACGTCGTCACGCGTAAGCAACACCTCGTGGTGCAGCGGGTGGCGGCTCACAACGCTCTCGACGCCGGTGCGGCAGTTACGTGTGATGATGCCCACGCGATGACCGCAGGCGCGAAGCATTTCCAGCGTCTCCGGCACTCCGGGGAAGGGCGCGGCAGTCGTGGTGGAAAGCAGTTCAACTTCCAGCATCGCCTGCTGCGCCTCTTCGTGGAAACGCTGACGATCGCTCTCATCGAGCAGCGCCATCGCGTCCTGCACGATCTCAAGGATGTAGCGCCTCGAATTAAGGTGCTCGATCAGCCGCCACCGCTCGGCGACTTCCAGCACCCGCTGCCGCATGAGGGCGAAGTCAATGTTGGTCTCCGCGAGGGTGCCGTCGAAGTCGAAGACGACGGCCCGGATCGCGGCCGGGTCGAAGATGAGTTGCTGCTGCTCGGGTTGAGTGCTCATGTGATGAAGACCGGCGAGGCCCACGCCATCTCGCCATCGGCCTGAGTGATGCGAAGGTAGTAGTAGTCGCCCGGGCGCGCCGGCTCAGCGTCGCTGAGGGTGACGCTGGCGCGGCTGTCAGCCGATGACACGGTCGCGATCTCGCGGTTGTTCTTCACGAGTTCGATGGCGCTCAGCGCTGCGGTGCCGATGATCTCGGCCTGCAACTCGGCGGGGCCGCTGATCTCCTCAGCGGCGATCTCGCCGCCCATCGGCGTGTCGCCGAGACTGAAGCGGACGATGATCCGTGCGCCGGTGGTGGCGTAGCAGCGACGGGCACGTAGCGCGTCGAAGATGCCGTCGCGGGTGAGGCTGTCCGCCCAGACGCCGGTGATCCCGGGCGGGGCGAGGAAGTCGGTCTCTGCAATCACATGCCAGCCGTGTACCAGCGGACGCGAGGGGCGGCCGTCGTGCGACTCCGAGCCACCGGTGAAGCCGAAGCGCCAGCCGCGCGCGAGGCCGTCCTGCAGATGGTGGCCGCGAGCCTCGCCCGTCTTGAAGTAGCCACCCGAGGGCAGATACTTGATCGGGTAGGGCTCGCCGGGCTTCTCCGAGCTGCCCCAGATGGAGAACACCTCGCAGCAGCGCTCAAGCTCCGCGTCGCTGTAGTCCCAGTTCATCCACGTGTTGCCACCGCCGCGGGCGGTGTGATGCGGGAATGAGAGCACATCCGCAGTCGGCATCGCCTCGCGCAGTGCTCGGAAGAGACCCTCGGCGGTATGTGTCGCATATTCGTTTGAACGGAAGATCGGCACCTGCTCGATGCCGCGCGCACGGTTGCGGCGGTAGATGATATGCCGGTGGCCGAAGTTGCGCGACATGTCCTGCGAGTTGCCCCACTCATAGCCGGGGAAGGTGACGAAGCGGCCGCTCTCGTTCAGCCGCCGATGCACCTCGATCTGCTGCGCCCATTCGTCATCGGTGAGGTTGAGGTCGTGGTCGGAGACGGTGGCGAAGTGGATTGCCGCCACGTCGCGCGCCCACGCGAGTGCATCCCCGACAGTAGGCGGGCCCATCAGCAGGTCCGCATCGCTGATGAGAGCCTGTGCGGGCCGCTCGCGGATGTGCGAGTGGACATCGCCCCAGTAGAGCGACAGCGGCCCTGGTTCGACGCTTACCTCCAGCGGATCGGAGCCCGCGTGAAAGCCGCCGAGGGTGGCCTCGATGTGATAGACGCCCGCCTCAGGCGCCACGATCTCCAGGTGCCCGAGACCTTCGTCAATCTGCACACTATCGAGATCGCTGGGGCCATCTGCACCGACGAGGCTGAGAGCCGCGGTGCCTGCGCCGTCGGTGGCGGTGGCGCCGATGCCGTTAAGTGCCTGCACGGTGACCCGAACGCGGTCACCGTACGTGGCACTACTGTCGGTTACGACCCGGAGGCCTGTGACCTCCGGGTCGATGAGCCTCTGAACGACCTCAGGGAGCGGCGGGGGCTCCTGTGCCATTGATGGCACCTCCGGTCTCCTGCTCGATCTGCTGCCCAAGCTGGTCCAGCAACTGCGTCTGCTGCTGGTTGAGCTCGAAGTAGGTGACCACATCGCCGCGGGCACGGGCCGCCTCGGCGTCGCGATTGAGCGCGAGGATCCGATCGAGCGTCTGGCGGACCGTCTCGAGCACCCCGGACTCGGCCCCCGGTGTTGCGGCGGTGGGCGGCTCAAACGCGTCATCGGGCAGCTCCACCTCGACTCCGAGGTCGCCGAAGATCTGCGTCAGTGCGCCCTCGATGGTGTCGCTGAAGGCGATCGAATCGCCGTAGACGAGGATGACCTTGCGCAGCTCGGGAAGACCGGTATCCTCGGCCTCGAGGTAAAGCGGCTCCACGTAGAGCAGCGAGTTCTCGAGCGGGATCACGAGCAGGTTGCCACGGATCACATTCGAGCCCGCCTGGCTCCAGAGCGTTATCTGCGACGAGATTGTCGGGTCCTGCCCGATACGCGACTCGATCATCCACGGGCCGTACACCAGTTGCCCCTTCGGGAAGTGATAGACCATAAGCTCGCCGTAGTTGGGCCCATCGCAGCGGGCGGCCATCCACGCGACCATGTTCCGCTCCTCCTGGCCCTGCAACACCAGCGGCATCATGATCAGGAACTCGGGCTCTTCCTCTCCCGGGAGTCGCATGACCACGTAGTAGGCCTCGACCATCCGGCGGCCGAAGGAGTAGATCTCCGGCGGCATGGCCCAGCGGTCCTCACCCTGATAGAAGACCTCGGGGTCCTTCATGTGGTAGTCGGCGTAGACGCCCACCTGAAGGGTGAAGAGAAGCTGCGGGACGCGCAGGTGGCTGCGCAGGTGATCGGACATCTCCTCGCCGCGCTTGAACAAAGTCGGGAAGATCTTGTCGTAGCACTGCACCAGCGGATCGGTGTCGTCAACGATGTAGTACTCGGGCGTCCCGTTGTAGGCGTCGCAGACAACCTTAACGGAGTTGCGGAAGTAGTTCCCCAGCGGTCGCAGTCCCTGCGAGTAGGGATACTTACCCGAGATCGTATAGGCGTCGTTGATCCACTTGAGCGAGCCGTCCTCATCAATGACGATGTAGGGGTCGGGGTCATACATCATGAACGGCGCGATGGCCTGCATCCGCTCGGGAAGAGTCCGGTTGATCTGGATGCGGCTCTCGTGCGTCGTCAGGTTCGTGAACAGGATGCGCACGTCCGGGAAGAAGCGGGCGAAGAAGGCGAAGCGCCGGAAGTAGGACGAAAGCTGCACGCCCCCGGTGCCGTCGTAGTGGATGTAGGCGTTGTCGATCTCACCAGTGCCCTCGCCACCGCGGGAGTAGTGAAGCTCCTGCTCCTTGGTGTTGACGATGACGAACTCCTGAGCGGTGATGTCCTCGGGCGTGCCGCCGTAGCCGCGTCGCGGCTGATTCGGGCCGGTTGCAGGCTGACCGGTACCCGGCCCCTCCGGAGTCTCTGCTCCGGGCTGCGCCTGCGGCTGCTGTGTCGTCAGAGGCTGCTCCGGCGGGCGCATCCGCTCAATCATCCGAGGATGCGTGGCGGTGCCGTAGTAGATCCCGAGGTTGGGCGTGTTCTCCTGCTGCGGGAGGCTCGGGATCCCGATATCCTGCGAGACGGTCAGCGGAATGCCATGCACCCAGTAGT
This sequence comes from candidate division WS1 bacterium, assembly GCA_012522765.1. Classification (GTDB taxonomy): domain Bacteria; phylum Armatimonadota; class Zipacnadia; order Zipacnadales; family UBA5352; genus UBA5352. Next base: position 36,296 of record JAAYJW010000331.1, read on the forward strand.
TGGGGCGGCCCTCTGCATTAGTCTCATTGACCGGCGCGAGCGTAATGCCGTAGCCGTGGGTGTACTTCAGGTTCCTGTTGACCCATCGCTCCCGACCGGGAAGCTTATCGGCGTTGAGCTGCCGCGGCGCCAGCATGACCTGGCGGATCCGGCCATCTACCATGTAGCGGTCAACATCCACGTCCGGGAAGTTGTAGTAAGCGCGCAGCGCCTGCTCCTGGTTGTAGGTTCGCTGCAGCGGGCGATGGTCCCACAGGCGAATGTTCTCAATCGTCGCCCAGTTATCGCGGATCGTTTCGGGGGTGATGTCGTTGCTGATCGCAATGCTTCGGTCCTCCACCTCATGCGTACCGTAGGCGAAGTTGGTTGCTTCGATGTTCCGTGCGATGTAGGGCCGCTCATACTCAAGCTCGTTCGGCACTACCACGAGCTTCTGCATGGCCAGCGGATAGACTGTGCCGCCGAGCAGCGAGAGCAGGATCAGGGCCGCGACCGCGCCTGCGGGCAGCTTGTAGTTGCGGGTGCGGATCGCCACGATGGCGATGATTGCCGCAGCCAGCGACGCCGCCATCAGCAGATACAGCACCGGCAGGCGGGCGTGGATGTCGGTCCACCCCGCGCCGCCGCGGAAGGCGCCGGAGGCGTTGCCGAAGAGCAGATCATACTGGGCGAGCCGGTAGCTGTAGATCTTCACCAGCAGCGTGGCCGCCAGAAGGCCGAGGGCGTGTGCGCGCGCTCGCGGAATCGCCTGCACCGTGTTCCCGACGAGGCGGATGGCCTCCTGATACAGATGCACTACTACGCTGAAGACGAAGGTCACTACCAGCGCGTAGTAGAGCGACTGCCACATGTACTCAATGAAGCGCAAACGGAAGACGTAGAAGCCGGCGTCCTTGCCGAAGACCGGGTCGGCCTGGTTGAACGGGACCCAGTTGGCATACTGCAGCCACTCGATCCAGTGAGCACTCGCGACCACGCCGGCCATGACCGCGCCGACTGCGGCGAAGAGCAGCAGAGCGCGGTCGGCATACTGCTCGATCTGCTCGCGCTCCTCCTCCGGGAGCAGCCGCCGGCCGATGAACGTGACATCACCGGGCAGTGGCCTGCGCGCGAAGCGCAGGTTGGCGTAGAAGAACGCGAAGAACAGGCCGGCCACCACCACGCCGAGCACTACGCGGTTCCAGAAGATCGTGGTGAATACCGCTTCCTGCCCGAACGAGCCGAACCACAGATAGTCGGTGTAGAGCGTCAGGCCTTTGGCGATCAGCACCAGGCCGAAGACCACAGCGAACAGATATAGAACCCAACGGTTGGAAGTTGCCACCTATGAAGTCCTCCGATTCATTTACGGCATGTGCGGATAGGACGCATGCGGGTGCCCGAGAGCGTGGTTTCGTGCCGGGGGCATGGTTCATCGTGGCCTGTGCGGATGGCGGCTACTGCTCCGGCTCATCCTCGTCCAGTTCGATCCTGCCCAGCAGGTCCTTAAACTTCTCGAGGTCCTGCTCACTCTGTTCCACCGTCTCATCCACGATCTGCGCGACTTTCAGGACATCCTCGGCCACGAAGATCGGCACGTCGGCACGTAGAGCAAGAGCTATCGCGTCAGACGGTCGTGAATCAATCTCAAGCCGCTCACCGTCGCGCGTAACCTGCAGCAGCGCGAAGAATGTGCGGTCCTCAAGTCGCGTAACCTCAATTCGGTTGAGTTCCCAGCCCGTCTCGTCGATGATCGCCAGCAGCAGGTCGTGCGTGAGCGGTCGCCCGATGTCCTCTCCGCTGATCGCCATAGCGATCGACTGCGCCTCAAAGAGCCCTATCATGATCGGCAGAAGCCGGCGCTCTTCCTCATCGGCGAGAATCACGAGTGCCTGCCGGTTCGGATCTATCCCCACACGCTGGACCGTCATCTGGACCATCGACGTCGAGCCTCCTCCACCGTGCACCGAACCCACCCTCTGCGGTTGTCGGCAATAACCGCAGTCGCACACAGCAGGGCCTGTCATCGCAAAGTTAAGCCTATCACAGGCTGTTGCCGGAAGTCAAACTTGAGGGCCGGCCAATCGGGCAGGAGGCATCCCGTAGGCGCTGTTGCGGGCCAGTCACGTTCGGTGGAACGCAGATGGTCTATTTCGTGCGCGAATTGCGTCTGGCAAGGTAGGTGGACAGCGCGCGGCCCAGCGGCATGTCCGTAACGAAAAGCTCGTGATCCATGCCACGCCCCACGCAGCCATCGTGCAGGCAGTCAACATGTGACCGGATCGCCGCCTGATACTGCTCCCGCACCTGTTCTGCGTCCGTGGCGAGCCGTTCCCCGGTCTCCATATCCTCGACCAGGGCCGGTCCGTGGACGCCCAACTCAATCTCAGAGCGGTGCAGCACCTGCAGGACGATCAGGTCGTGGCCTCGACGGCGCAGTGTGGCGAGGGCCCTCAGTATCGCCTCCGGGTCATCGAGCAGGTCCGAAATCAACACGATCAGGCCGCGGCGCCGGATGCTGCCGCCAAGCTGCACGAGGGCCTGGCTAAGCGCAGTCTCGCCACCTGGCCGGGCCCCCTCCAGGCGGTCGAAGACGCCCTGCAGATGCCCCCTGCGGGTCAGTGGGGGCAGTTGATCGTGGATGGCATCATCAAAGAGGCTCAGGCCGACGGCATCCCGCTGGCGCCATGCCAGCCATGCGAGCCCGGCGGCGAGATAGCAGGCGCAGTCAAGCTTGGTCACGGCCCCTTCAGGGTAGCCCATCGAGGCGGAGGAATCGACGGCCAGCCAGACGCTGAGGCTGGTTTCGGCCTCGAACTGCTTCACGAAGAAGCGGTCGCTGCGGCCGTAGAGCCGCCAGTCGAGGTGCCGAAGCTCATCGCCGTGCGAGTAGGCGCGGTGATCGGCGAATTCGATGGATGCGCCGCGGAAGTGGCTGCGGTGGCGGCCGGAGTAGTAGCCCTCTACCATCGCCCGCGCCCGAAGCTCCATTGACGGGAGCGCGGCGAGAAGTTCGGCATCAACCGTGCGTGTGACGCTCGGGGTCGGGTTCACCCGCCCTCCCCATGCTCATGCACATCGAGCGCCTCAAGCCGCTTGATCTTCTCCTCGAGGCTCGCGGGAGGCGTCTTCTCCGGATGGCGCTCATAGTAGTACTTCGCGGCTGCCGCGATGCCCTCTTCGCCCAGCACCGAACAATGCACCTTCACCGCCGGAAGGCCGTCAAGCTCACTCACGACATCTGCGTTACCGACCTTGAGGGCGTCCTCCAGGGTCTTGCCCTTGACCATCTCGGTGAGGATCGAGCTTACAGCAATGGCGGCGCCGCAGCCGAAGGTCTGGAAGTTGATGTCCTCGACGACCTCGGTATCGCCGTTGATCCGCATGGTGATCTTCATTATGTCGCCGCAGCGGGGGTTGCCCACTTCGCCAATCGCGTTGGCGTCCTCAAGCACGCCGACGTTGCGCGGGTTCTCGAAGTGATCCATGACCTTCTCGGAATATTGCATCAATCGTCACTCGATTCGGTGAGATTCGTGATTTCTGGCGTGGAACCAGTCGCACGCGCGCATTATATCCTATCGGCGCGCAAAGGGGCAACATGTGGCATGGCCCAGAGACTACTGCGGCGGCGGAACCGGCAGCAGTGACGGAGACTGCGGCGGCGGTGCGCTCTGCAGCATCTCAAGCGTCGCCTCGCGCAGATTCTCGTCGTTGATCCTGATAGCCGCCCCACGGCGCGCCTCGTGGATCCAGTCGGCGCGGGCATAAGGCAGCTTCGCCCGCACGATGCGCGCCTGTATCTCGTCGCGCGCTTCCTCGAGCGGCCGATAGCCCGCCCCGGCCCGGTCCTCGATCTTCAGGATCGCCCAGCCGTCGGGCACCTCGATTGGCCCGGAAACCTGCCCCGGCTCCATCTCGAAGGCCACGTCGGTGATGGCGCGAGTGTAGTCATCGCGCTGGAACCAGCCCATGTCGCCGCCCTGTTCGGCAGTCGCCGAGTCGATCGAAAGCGCCTGCGCCAGTCCCTCGAAATCGCCACCGGCCTTGAGCGTTTCGTCTATCGCCTCAGCGTCCTCTTTGCTCCCCACGAGGATCAGGCGGCCCTTCATCCGCTCGCCAAGTCGGTAGTCCTCCCGCTGCTCGCGGTAGAAGTCGGCGATCTCCTGGTCGGCGATGGTCATCGCCGCCCGCGCGAGCTTGTCCAGCAGCAGGTCCGTCCGAAGCTGCTCGCGGTATTGCTCGCTGCTGACATTGCGGCGCTGGAGGATCGCGAGCATGTCGGCCTCGGAGCCCGCCTCGGCCATCGCACGCTGCCAGCGGAGGTCCATCTCATCGTCGGAGGCAGTCAGATCGGCTGCGGCGGCCGCCTGGTGGATCAACTGGGTGTCTATCAGGTCAACCAGCACCGCCGGACCGCGGCGCATGCGCAGTTCATCGAGCAGGTCGCCGGCGGTGATGGCGGTGCCATCAATGCGCGCCACCACAGCCCGCTCCTCAGCGGGAGTGCATGATGTCAGTGCTGCCGCGGAGAGGACCACCGCGGCGACAAGTAGACAGCTTCGGATCATCCTCAGTGACAGCGTCATCCGGCACAACGCCCCTTCACGTGCCCTCTTCGCGAGAGGCCACTCGGATCAGTCTACCGTTACTCTCGTAGAACCACGCGGAGCCTCCGCCCTCCTCGACCCATTCGAGGAGGCGTTCGAGCAACTCATAGCCCCAGAAGTAGCCGGGAAGCTCCTCGGCATACTCGATGACAACCACCGACGGCCGCACCTCTACCCAGCCGCGCAGATCGCGCTCGGGCGTGCGGACGGAGCGGACGATCAGCCGCTTGCCGACCGCCTCTTCGACCTGGGCGATGCGGGCGTCGATATCCACAGGCGACTTCCTCGAACATTCAGGCTCCTGCGGGACGCATCTGCCGTTGAGATGCGTCGGCCGTTGCCGTTTACAGAACAACCGCGTCGCTTCGCGCCGCCCCCTGCGAGGGCGCAGGGGCCACACAACGACTCCGGCAACGGCAAACGACAACTGCGACGGCACAGGTCGGCACGGGGGCCGACCTCTCCAACGGCACACGACGCATGCCAACGGCTACGGCGACGACAACGGCCCACGGGCGAGGGCGCCCGTGGCACATGATGGACGTAAGTCTGCCGCGAGCCGTCGCCGTCGCTGTCGTTTCTTTCGTTGCTTCCGCTGCCTTCGTTGCTGCCGTTCGCTACACCCGCACCGCCTCGGTGACCTGCGTGTCATTGTGCTCATACGGCGGCGAACAGGCGCAAAGGATCACCAGCGGCTCGATGCCGGTAGCGGTCACGCGGTGTTCGGCGCCGGGCACAATCAGTCGCGCATCGCCAGGCCCGACCTCCTCGACTTCGCCGCCGATCTCCAGCATCCCCTGCCCCGAGAGCACATAGTAAATCTCCTCCGCCTCCGCGTGCCGGTGGCGAAGAGTGCTTCTGCCACTCTCAATAACGGCCCGGGCGAGGCTGAGGTTCCGGGATCCCTCCCGCTCAGGCCGAATAAGCTCGAGAATCCGCGAACCATCGAGGGTAGTGTACTCTTCCGCGTCGCCCGCCGCAGGCATCGCTCTCTACCTCCCGACCCACACCGGCGAGGTCCACGCCATCTGCCCGTTGGCCTGCGTCACGCGCACGTAGTAGTAGTCGGCGCCCTCGCCCGAGCCCTCGTCTTCAATCTCCAGCGACGCCTCATAGCTCTCAGGCAGCACGAGGCGATCGATCTGCACGTTCTCGGTAGTGAACGCGCCGGTGAAGGCCGTCTCAGACTGCGCCGCAAGTTCCCCGAGCGTGCGCTCGATCGTCAGCGATGAAGGCCGCGTCACCCGCAGCGTCACCTGCGCATCCGCGGGGCCTGCGATCTCGAAGTACATGCGCTTGGTCGGGTCCTCCGCCAGCGCACCCTCGCGCGCGGTGAAGGACTGCCAGCGGCACGCGCTGTCGCTTCTCTCGAGCACCCGGTCGCGGCGATATTCCTCATAGGGAGCCGCCTGCCACGCGGGCACTGCGTTGACGATGGTAGCGCCATCGAGCCGCAGTTCCATCTCCCAGTCGCAGGTGCGCGGCATCGAGAGCGTCGCCCACGGTCCCCAGCCGTAGCGGACATGGCAGCGCGCCCTGCCGGGCCATGGATCGAGCGCCGGCTTCTGCTTGCCGAAGGCCCGCGCGATCGGCTCCCCGTTGCGGATAAGCTCGACCATGCTGATCTCATCCCAGCCGATGACGCTCACGGCGATCTCGCGCACATCGCTCGCCTCAAGCTCGCTGCCCATCGGCTGCCCATTCACGCTGAAGTCGATCTCGATGCGGTCGCCCGAGACGGCGTAGCAGCGGCGCTTGCGCAGGGCGTCGAAGATCGCCTCGCGCGTGAGTTCCGGCGCTATCACCGCGGCTATGCCCTCGCCCCACGCTCCGGGATAACCGAGGTGATCGTCGGTCGAGCCGACGCAGCCGAGCCGCATGCCCTGATCGAGCGCCCACTGCCATGTGCTGGAAGTAGCGCGGCCGCCCATCGAGTGGCGGATGTAGTCGTGCAGGCCGCGGTCCCGCTCGGCGCCTCCGTGCTCGGAGATGATCTCAGCGATCGGCGAGAGGTCGGTATCCACGTGCTCCCACATCTGCCCGCGCCAGAGGCGGGGGTAGCCAGGGTGGTGGGGAATGAGCAGCGCGCCCATCTTCCGCGCGTAAGCCTTCAGCCCATCGAGCGTGGCGAAGTAGCGCAGTTCGCCGGAATCGTCGGGGAAGACGATGTGATAGTCGCCCCACGAGATCGAGTGGAACTCCCATCCGGGGAAGGTGACGAACTCGCCGGGACGGTAGTAGCTGCGCGTGAGGCGCTGCACCTCGGGCCACTGCGCGCGCAGATCGGCGAAGCCATGCACCCACTTCATGTGCGCGTTCTGCGGCATCACGGGCATGTCGGGCCATTGCGAATGCCCGGCGTGCGCGAAGAAGTCGAGGTGCTCGCGGGCTATCTCAAACGATCGTGCGAGCGATCCCTTCGCGTAGCCCGCGGCATTGTGATTGTGCAGGTCGCCCCAGTAGATCGGCATGTCTGGTCCTCCCGATGAATGACCGAAGGGGCCGGACTCGGCCGCTCCCATCGAGCGTCCTCGTGCGGCCCCTCCTCGTCTTCAGTCTCAGACTACCCCACGTTGAGCTTCGCGATGTAATCCTGAAGCTCGCTCTGCAGATTGTTGCGCTGCGTGGTGAGGTCGTCGATCTCCTTGCGCACCCGGTCGAACTCGTCCTCCTGCTCCGTGAGCTTCGTCACGTAGCGGGTGTAGAGTTCGCTGTCACGGTCAAGCTGCTCCATGTTCTGCCGGATGCGGTCCTGCTCCTCGCCGATCTGCTCCAGGCGTGCCTGCCGTGTCGCAATCTCGCGCTCGATGCCGGCGATCTGCTGCTTCATCTGTATGATTTGCTCCAGCGCGGCCTTCACGTCGGCCGGAAGCTCGCGCCACTGCAGATAGTAGCCGACCCGATCGATGCTCTCTGAGGTCAGCGCAACGCGCTCGGTGATCGGCTGGCGCATCTTGACGGTGAGCTTCTCAGTGGCGCCAGCAGGCACCTCGACCTCGATGCGGTAGAGGTCACGGGTGGTCTCGGCCGCCTCCGCCGGCTCAACAAGCTCCCAGCCGCCTCGGCGCGGGTGCTCGATCAGCACCGTCCGCGCCTCTTCGGCGTTGTTCTTGATCGTATACTCGATGTCGTTTGTCTGCGTAAGCTGCGCGATCAGCACGCCGTTGACGATCTTGATCGACTCGCGAGTCTGATCGCCGCCCTTAGCCTCCGGGGCGACCTCAACCGCGGTGTCCATCGCGTAGCTGATCAGGCGCTTGTCGCCGGGGCCAAGGTCATCCACCAGCGCGTCGCCCGCGTAGGCGCCGCCGTCGAAGACGGTGATCGCCCCACCCATAAGCGCGAGGCCCGTGGAGTTGGTCAGCCGCAGTCCGTGCATCGGATACTTCGAGTTTGCCTGCGGGCTGTAGATGGAGAGCTTGTCGGTCTCGACCGGCTGGTTGACGATCGGGATCATCGCCGAGCCCTGGCGGTTGATCGAGATCGGCTGGTTGATGGCGTAGTGGAACATCTCGCCGACTTCCTCGCCCGCCGCGGCGGCTGCGATGCCTGTGCCCGCAAGCGCATCGGCCGCAATGCCGCCGCCGAAGCCGCCTGGTGCGCCGGGTGCGGCCATACCGACCCCGCTGTCCATCATACTCATCGAAGGCGCGGGAGCGGCCATACGCGCCATCGCACGCTCCTCTTCGGGTTCCTTGGCACCCTCGTCCGCCTCAGCTTCCTCCAGCGCCGCGCCGTACATCCGCGGACGCGCAGCCACCTGCGTCTGCACCGGGACCTCTGGCCGGTCCACGTAGACCGGCTGGTAGAGGTCCTGCGTGAAGCTCACGGGGCGGCCGGAGACGAGCGCGAGGTTGACCTGCTCCCAGTCGGTGTCGGTCGTGTTCTCCACGATCGCCCAGCCCTGCAGGAAGCTCTCGCCACGATCCGCGACGAGGCGGTACGTGGTTTTCCAGACCGGGGTCTCGAGCAGGTAGCCCACGGACACCTGCCGCGCACCCTGGCCGTTGAAATGCAGTTCCACTCCGCGCTTGGAGACGTCGCGGTTGGCGGCGATCGCGGCGAGCGCCTTGCGCAGGTCGGTGGAGAGTTCGTCGCTGATCAGCCTGGCGTCCCTGATATGCCAGATCGCGACCTGCTGCATCCCCGCGTCGGTGACGATGTTGACGACCTCGAAGCGAACCACGTTATCCTCGACCGTCTTCTCCTGCCACTCAGTGCCGAGGATCGTGCCGCGAACTTCCTTGCCATCATTTGTGGTGATGGCGACTTCCGCACCCCGCAGGCGCGAGAGAAGCTCACCGAGGGAAGGCTCATCCGCGATATCCACCGCGAAGGACCCGAGGGTGCGCTCCAGTGGGTCGCGCGGGGCGTAGGTCACGGGGCCGATTGTGCCGCCGGAAAGGTCCTGCAGCACCATCGACTTGAGGATGTCGTTGATCTGCTCGGCACGGAATGAAAGCTCGACCGACTGGTCGTCTCTCACCATGCCCTCATGCTGGAAGAACCCCACGCCGCTGGAGTAGAGCACGACGTGGCTGAGCGGCAGGTCGGCAGCGAATGCACCGCCCGCGGCAGTCGCCATTATGACCACACCTATCAACAGTGGATTGAACCTCATGTGCAGGACCTCCTTGGTAGTGAACGAAACCGGTGAGCCGGAACGTGACAGGCGGCAAGTGACGGCACAACGGCGGCGGGGTACAAGCCCCCGCCCTATAACATCTCCTACGCCCTCTTCATTGCGCCGAGGACGTTGGCGGCGCTGGCGAGATAGAGCCTCCCGTCGGCCTCCGTCTCGTTTACCCACTCGGGAGCGTCTTCCTGCTCCAGCAGGTCCGCCGCGTCCTCCAGCAGCATTACGGCCGTGGCGTGGTCGTAGCGATCCAGCACCATCGCCGCCCAGCCTGTCGCCACCGGCCAGTAGCCGCCGTTTTGATAGGTGCCGCGCGGGTAGTCGGCGAGCATCTGCTGCCAGTAGCGCGGAGCAGGCAGATGACGTACCGCGCCGCGCAGGAAGCAGCGGTCGTAGTGGTCGAAGAGCCACTCCCCCACGCGCACGGTCTGCGTCTTGCTCAGCGCCCGGACCACTCCCGCATACGTGCTGCCCCACAGGTCGATCTGATTGCACTCGACGCTGGCGGCGTGCATCATCCCGTTGCGCTCGTCGCGGAAGTCGCTCATCCGCTGCGAGGCCTTGTCCGCCATCTCGAACCATGTGTGGGCCGCGTCATGGTCCTCGATCCGCTGGCACATCTTCGCGAGGATCATGCACGCTTCCCAGTAGAGCAGCGAGGAGTAGAGCACCTCGCCGGTCATGCCTACCGTGTCGGTGAAGCCGTAGCTTGAGTGCGGGTTGGCAGGATCTATCCAGACGAGGTGGTCGTCGGACAGCGGGAGTGTCTCCATGGCGTCCATGATGGCGTTCTTGTGCCGGTCCAGCAGCTCAAAGTCACGGGTATGATCGGTGTAGGCGTCGATGAGCTTGACCGCGAACTGCGCGTTGTCGGTGGGCGGCTTGTCGCCGTGGATGGTGTAGCGGGCGCGGCCGTCGGTGTAGACGCAGTTGGCCATCAGGCCATCCTCGCGCTGCCCAGCCATGAGGAAGTCGATCGCGGCGGCCATCTCTTCGGGCGGGATGAGCCGCCCCGCGCCCTCGACGGCGTAGCAGAAGTCGCGGAAGTAGATGCGCCCCGGGTACTTCCCCGCGCCATCGGGCTGGAAGATCCAGGTGCCGTCATCGGCCTTGATGCGGGCGGCGTCGAGACACTTCTTCGTCACTGCCTCGACGCGATCAACTACGCTGCTTTCTATCTCGACGGGTCTGAGGAAATGTTTCATGGGTGTAGCGTGAGCCTCCTGCGCGTCAATGCGCCCAACGCCACCGTGCTTGACGGAGCGACGGGCATCGGGGTTCCATGCAAGGAGCGACTACTTCTTCTTAAGCCTGATCCGCCGCCACTGCTCCCACGAGGTCAGCGATGCGCGCGACGTCATGGCGGCGGCAGTAGGCGGCGATGCCGTCAATGACCTGGTGCATGGCGGCCGGTTCGACGAAGTTCGCGGTGCCCACTGCGACACCGGTCGCGCCGGCGAGGATGAGCTCCAGCGCGTCGCCCGCGTTCATCACGCCGCCCATGCCGATCAGCGGCAAGTCAACCGCCCGCGCCACCTCGTAGATCATGCGGACGGCGACCGGCCGCACGGCGGGCCCGGAGAGGCCGCCGGTCACGTTACCAAGGTGCGGGAGGCGGCGCTCGACGTCAATGCTCATGCCGAGCAAAGTGTTGATGAGCGAGAGCGCGTCCGCACCGGCCTGCTCGGCGGCACGAGCGATCACGGTGATGTCCGTCACGTTCGGCGAGAGCTTCACGATCACCGGCAGGTCAGTGGCCGCGCATACCGCCTCGGTCAGCCGCCCGGTCATGTCGCAGTCCACGCCAAAGGTCATCCCCTCTTCCTGCACGTTTGGGCAGGAGATGTTGACCTCCAGCGCGTCCACTCCGTCTATCGACAGCATCTCCGCCAGACGCGCGAACTCCTCCACGCTCCGGCCAGAGATGTTGACGATCACCGGCACCCCGAATCGTTGCAGCGCCGGCAGCTTGTCGTCGATGAAGACTTCAGCACCGGGGTTCTGCAGGCCGATCGCGTTGAGCATCCCGGCGGGCGTCTCACGCACACGCGGCTGTGGGTTGCCCTCGCGCGGCTCAAGCGTCACGGCCTTGGTGACGATCGCGCCAAGCTGCGAAAGATCGAGGTAGGGCTCGTACTCGACACCGTAGCCGAAGGTGCCTGAGGCGGACATGACGGGATTCTGCAGATGCAATCCGGCTATCTCGACCGAGAGGTCGGGGCAGGTGACGGTCATCGGCGCTTCATCCTCTCCCAGTCGATCTCCGTGGCATCGAACACCGGCCCATCGGCGCAGACGCGGACGTAGCCGCCCGCGCTGGCCGGAACCGCGCAACCGAGGCAGGCGCCGACGCCGCAGCCCATCCACTGCTCCATCGAGACGTAGCAGGGGACGCCTGCATCGCGGCAGATGCGGGCGACCGCGGCGAGCATGCCGTCGGGGCCGCAGGCGTAGACATGCTGAGGCCGGTCGCGCTCAAGCTCAGGCGCCAGCACATCCGTCACGAGGCCGGTCTCTCCCGCGCTGCCATCCTCTGTCACCGCGGTGAACTCATCGCAGCGAGCGGCGAACTCCGTCCAGCACACGAGGGCCTCCTGGTTCGCGGCGCCGAAGATGGAGCGCACGTAGGGCTGGCGCTCCATCAGCCGCAGGCCATCGGCGAAGAAGATCAACGGTGCGACGCCAATGCCGCCCGCGACCAGCACTACGTCTTCGCCACCCGCGGGTGCCTCCCAGCCATTGCCCAGCGGCCCGAGCAGGTCGTAAGCCACGCCCTCATCGTGGGTTGCGATGATCCCGGTTCCGCGTCCGACGGTGCGCACGAGTATCTGCACCTCGCCGGTCTCCGGCTGGGCCAGCAGGATGGAGAACGGGCGCCTCAGCAGCGGGTCCGTCCCATCGCCGATGCGCAGGTGGACGAACTGCCCCGGTTGCGCCGCCTTCGCGACTTCCGGGCAATCCAGCGTAAGCAGATAGTGACCCGAAACTACTTCCTCCCGGTGCCTCAGTATTGCGGTCGCTCGTGGCATCTCTCACCTCGGATCGAACCGTTGCCTCCGCTGTCGCAGAAAGCCGGGCGGACTTTGCTTCTATTCGCCTCGCGCGGCCGACAGTCCTTGCGCATGGCAGGTCTCCTCTTCCGCGGCGCGAACTGAATCCCGTTCACGAAGAACAAGGAGGCACCCATCATGCGCGCTGTCGCGGCCATCTCCCCCGCTCCCCTGATTGCCGGCACACTCTCCACGTGGCATTACGAGATCGTCCTGCGCGGCGCGCCGGTGGAGACGGGCGGGTGCGTGAAGATCGCCTACGACCTGCGCGGAGAGTCCGGCTACGACGCATTCCCACAGGCCAGCGACGCCACAGCCGCCAACTACGCCACCTGCGAGGGGCCTGAGGGTGTCACGCTGCGCCTGGAGGGCTATCGCTCGCATCACGCGCAGCATGGGGCAACCACGCTGGAGGAGAAGATCGAGAGCGAGTCCTACTTCTGGCGCGACCTGCTGGGGATGTACTCCTCACTGAACCTGCACATCCTGCGGATCGAGGTTGCCGAGGGGCGGCTGGAGGCGGGCGACGTGCTCCGGGTGACGCTGGGCGGCACCTCCGGCGGTTCGCCGGGGATGCAGGTGCCGGGGCAGGCGAAGAGCGACTGGCGGCACTGGGTCTGTGTGGAGCGCAGCGAAGCAGCACCGCTTGAGCTTCTCGGCGGCGATGTGCTGGTGGTGGAGCCGAGTGAGCCTGAGCGGCTGGTGGTGTTGGCGCCGTCGGTGGTCGCACCGGATGAGGAGATACCGGTGGCGCACGTGGTGCTCGACGCCCACGGCAATCCGATCCGGCGCGTGCGGGCGCAGTTCCCTCCCGCACAGAACGATCCCACCGCCGCTGAGTTCGCTGAGGGCTCCTACATCATAGACCGCGTGCGGCTTGAGGATGAGCGCGTGGGGCTGGAGGGGCAATCGAACCCGATCGGAATCGTTGAGGAGCCGCAATACCGGCTCTACTGGGGCGAGATCCACGGTCATACCTGTATCTCCGACGGCGGACAGCGCACTCCCGAGCAGTTCTACCACCACGGCCGCGACACAGCGCTGCTGGACTTCTGCGCCATCGCCGACCACGACTTCGGTATCGGCCTGTATGACCCGGAGAAGTACTGGGCGATCATCCTTGAGGCAGCGCGTGACTTCAACGAGTCCGGGCGCTTCGTTACCCTGCCGGCGTGGGAGATTTCGCACGCCGGTCTGACCGAGGGCGCGACCTACGGCCACAAGAACGTCTACTTCCTCGACGACGATCCCCCGTTCTGGTCGTCCAGCCCCTACGGCAAGTCGCGGGCGAATCAGACCTACACCCATATCGAGGAGCTTATCGAGCGGCTGGAGGCCTGGGGCGGCGAGTTCATGCTCGTGGATCACACCTCGCATCAGATGACCGACTGGGCGAGGATCGTCGAGGGCTATACGCGCCTTGTGGAGGTCTACTCGTTCTTCGGCGGCTCGGAGGCGATGGACGTTCCCGGGCCAACGGTTGGGCGGCTCAGTGAGGGCAGGACCTCACGCGACGGCCTCGACCTCGGGCACATGCTCGGCTTCACCGCCGGGACCGACACGCACATGGGCGCGCCGGCCGCCTATCAGGAGACGAGCTTCGGACACGGGCGGCTCCCCGGACTCACGGCGGTCTGGGCTACCGAGCTTTCGCGCTACGCCATCTGGGATGCACTCTGGAACCGCCGCACCTACGCCACGCGAGGCGAGCGCATTCTGCTCGATGCAACGGTGAGCGGAGCGATGATGGGTGACGAGATAATGCTGCAGGCCCCGGATGAGCCGCGTCGAATCGATATATCGGTGGCAGGCACCGCGCCGATCGAGACGATCGAGCTTATCCACAACGGCGAGACACTGCGAAGCTGGACCGGTAAGGGCCGCTGGGACATGGCCCTCGAGTTCGAGCACGAGGGACAGATGGAGGGCCTCGGCTCGACGCCGGGACTGGGGTACTACTACACGCGGGTGACCCAGGGAGGCGGCGGCATCGCCTGGTCAAGCCCCACATGGGTCCACTTGCCGCAGTGAGGCACCGAGGCGGAGGAGAGAGCGCTCATGCACGGCTGGCATATCGGCAGGCTCTTCAACATTGCGATTGAGATCAACTTCACGTGGCTGATCATCTTTGGCCTTATACTGTGGAGCGTCACCGCCAACATACTTCCCGGCGCGGCGCCCGATGCCACCCCCACTGAGCTGTGGATCACCGGGCTCATCACCACGCTCCTGTTCTTCGGCTCACTGGTGGTCCATGAGCTTTCGCACTCGATCATGGCGAACCGCCTCGGCGCGGAGGTCTCGCGCATCACGCTCTTCGTCTTCGGCGGCGTGTCGCAGATGAAGCGCGAGCCCGACACCCCGAGCAGCGAGTTTAAGATCGCAATCGTCGGCCCGCTTTCGAGCGTGATCCTCGGCGGGCTCTTCATCGGCCTGTATTTCATTGCGCGGCAGGCCGAACTGCCGCGGCTGTGGTACTCCGCGCTGCTATGGGTCGGCCAGATCAACTTCGCTCTGGCGATCTTCAATATGCTGCCGGGCTTCCCGCTTGACGGCGGCCGCGTACTGCGCTCGATCCTCTGGAACGCATGGGACAGCCTCGACCGCGCGACACGCGTAGCGTCGAATATGGGCCGCTTCTTCGGCTACGGGATGATCGGCCTCGGCTTCTTCGCCATGCTTTTCGGCGGCATCGGCGGCCTGTGGCTGGTCGCGCTCGGCTGGCTGCTCTCCAGCGCGGCGGGGGCGAGCTATCAGCGCCTGCAGCTTGAGCGGGCGCTGGGGGATGTGTACGTGCACGATCTGATGAGCAGCCCCGTGCAGACGATACCCGCGAACGCCACGCTGCAGGAGGCGGCCGAAGAGTACTTTATGACCGCTCGCTTCAGCGCATTCGGCGTTGATGGCGAAGGCGAGCTTACCGGCATCATCCGGCTCGACGACCTGCAGCAGGTGCCGCGCGAGCAGTGGGGCATGACGACGGTCAGTCAGGCGATGCAGCAATTCGAGCCGGCGAAGATGACGGTGAACTCGGACGTTGAGGCCGTCGAGGCGATGATGAAGATGGCCGAGTATGACATGGGGCGGCTGCTGGTCACCGACCATTCGGGCAACATCATCGGGATCATCAGCCAGAGCGACATCCGCCGCCTGCTCCGCGTCAGAGGCGGGTTGGGCGTGTAGCCCGAAAGTCGGAATCATCTGAGCGCACTCCCCGTCACTACCAGCGAACGACACATCATGGTAGCAGAGGAGTGTATAGATGAACTTGACGAAGGTGCTGATGGGTATTGCGGTGGCGGGGCTTGTGCTGGGTGGGCTGGTCTGCGGGTTCGCGACGGCTGCTGAGCACCAGTGCGACGGACAGTGTCGCCCGGACAGTGCGAACTGGCAGGAGTACCTCGAAGCTAACGATGCCAACGGCGATGGGATGATCTCACTTGAGGAGTTCGCTGCCGAGGATCATGTCTTCATCCGCATAGACGCGGATGGCGACGGGCTGATCAGCCGCGAGGAAGCCATCGCCGCCGAGGCGACGCGACACCAGCAACAGGGGACGCGCGGGCAGTTCCAGGCGACAGTGGACCCCGCCGAGCGCTGGCAGCGGATGCTCGATCATGTGGATGCGGACAAGAGCGGGACTGTCTCGCAGGATGAGTTCTCCGGCCCCGATCACGCCTTCACCCGGCTCGATGCCGACGGCGACGGGCAGTTGACTGAGGCCGAGGTCCTCGCCGCCGCTCCGCGGATGCAGCAGCGGCAGGATGGCGAGGGCGGCGGACGAGGCGCGCGGCTCGCCCCGGCGGAGCGCTGGCAGCAGATGCTCTCCACGTGGGACGCCGATGAGAGCGGGACCATCTCCCGCGAGGAGTTCCGCGGCCAGGACCACGCGTTCGATCGCCTCGACGCCGACGCAAACGGCCAGATCACCGAAGAGGAGGCACTCGCGGCGAAGGCTGCGATGCGGCAGGGCGGACGTGGCGCCGGCAATCGCCGCTGAGCGCCAGTCGCGAGACGCAAGTTCCACCAGGGTCGCGGCGGTAGCTCTCGCCGCGGCCCGTGCTGTACCCGGGCTGAATCGCGGACCGCCGTTACCGAACGACATCGCCACTTTGCGCCGCCCCCTGCAAGGGCGCCTCCTTCACACACATCTCGCGACGAGAGGCTTTGCTTCGCGCGGCGCCGTGAAGGGGCCGCACGAAGCCTGAGCGTCGTTTGCGAGGGCTGAGGTCGGCCCTCTACGGTCGTCTCAATGGGTGGTGGACCGAACAACCGAATGGGCCGACCTCGCGCAGCTTGCTTCGCAACCTGCCCTCGCGCGGCGGTTCCACTGGCAAACGACCGCATTCCGAGATGTGCATAAAGACCAGACAAGGGCGCAGGGGCCACAATGACAACAATGGCGGGGCGGGGTACAAGCCCCCGCCCTACAACGACATCGTCACTTTGCGCCACCCCCTGCAGGGGCGCAGGGGCCGCAAGTTGACAGTGTTTTCAGGTATCGCATATAATCCGAACAGTCACCTACGGGGGCGTTCGGTATAGTAGTGTCCGGAACGCGTGAGCGGATTGATGCGGGTGAGGTGCTGATTGTGACCGAGAGCCGCGGCTTTGGTGTCATTGGTACGGGCGTGTGGGGAGAGACACACCTCAAGACGTACTCCACGCACCCCGGGGCTGAGCTCGTATGCATCTGCGACCTTGATGAGCAGCTTGTCCGGCAACGCGCCGAGCAGTACGGCGCGCGCTGCTGCTGGACCACCGATTACCACGAGTTGCTTGAGCGCGATGACGTCCACGCTGTCTCCGTCGTAACCCCTGACTTCCTCCACCGTGAGATAGCCACCGCCGCTCTTGAGGCCGGGAAGCACGTTCTGCTCGAGAAGCCGATGGCTACCACTGTCGAAGACTGCGAGGCGATGATCGCCGCCGCGGAGGCCAATGGTGTGACGCTGATGGTGGACTTCCACAACCGCTGGAACCCGGCGATGTGGGGCATCAAGCAGCGGATCGTCTCGGGAGAGATGGGCACGCCGCAGATGCTCACGGTGCGCCTCAACGACACGATCTACGTCCCCACTGAGATGCTCAGTTGGGGCGGCAAGTCCACGGTCATCTGGTTCCTTGGCAGCCACGCCGTGGATCTGGTCCGCTGGCTCTTTGACGACGAGATCGTCCGCGTCTACTCCGTCTCGCGCTCGCGAGTGCTGGCGGAGCGTGGGGTTGACACCCCGGACTTCTTCCACACCATCTGCGAGCTTGCGGGCGGTGGAGTGGCGCACATCGAGAACTGCTGGATCATGTCCACGGAGATGCCGACGGTTTTCGACTTCAAGATGGAGGTAGTTGGCTCAGAGGGCACCGCTTTTGTTGACGCGAGTTCGCACCGAATGCTCCAGACCTACACCCCCGAGGGACCGAGCTACCCGGATGTGGCCGTTGTTACGGACATCCACGGTCAGCCCAACGGCTTCGGGGTTCAGAGCATCCGCCATTTCGCCGACTGTGTTATTGAGGGGCGCGAGCCGGTAGTCACGCCCGCTGATGGTTTGCAGAACACGCGCGTGCTGGTCGCCATCCACGAGTCGGCCCGCACAGGTGAGCCCGTAGAGGTCTGACACACCGGCCTCTGGTGGAGCGGACAGCCGCGCCGGGCGTGATATGCGGCTGCAAATGTATGCCGACAGACGGGACGGAGGGGGAGAAAGGTAGTCGGCTGGGTGCCATCGGTCAACGGTCAGCTAAGGACTGCCCTTTGTACCATCGCGTTTCGCGAGCGGCTGCTCGAGTACAGCCTCGACATCGCCTGCGAGTCGTCCCTTGACGGAGTGGAGATATGGGGACGCGAGCCGCACATCTCCGAGGAGTACGATGCCAACCGCGTCGCCGCTGCTCGGAAGATGGTTCACGATCGCGGCCTTGAAGTAGCGGTCTTCGGCTCCTACCTCCGCCCCGGCGCGGTGGAGACGGAGAGCATGCCATTACGCGACGTCCTGCAGATAGCGGCGGGACTGGAGGCGCCCATCGTTCGCGTCTGGGCCAGCAATGTAGGGTCGGATGAAGCCGACGACGAAGTCTGGAGCAACACGATCGAGAGATGCCGGGAGGCATCTGTGGCGGCCGAGAGAATGGGTATGAGTCTGGCCGCGGAGATGCACTCGAACACTCTCGCCGATACGGCCGAAAGTGCGAAGCGGCTGGTGGAGGAGGTTGGCCGGGACAACTTCGGCCTCAACTATCAGCCACTGGCAAGGCTCGATGACAATGCGCTGGGGCGTCTGGAAGCTGTTCTGCCGTGGGTGATCCACATGCACGCGCAGAACTACGCTGCTCTCGGCAACGGCGCTGCGAAGCTCGAACGCGCGAGTCTGGCCGAGGGCGTCATAGACTACGCGCCGTTGATCGAGCGCCTGCGCCGGCATGGCTATGCCGGCTATGTCGCTGTCGAGTTCAGCCCCTCAAATGTCGCGGACAAGCGCGCGGCCGTGCTGCGTGACTGCATGTTCCTGCAGAACCTCAAGGGATGACCGGATTGCGCTGGCTCTGGCTGCCGCTGACAATCGTCGGGATAGCAATGCTGCTCTACGGCGTAGAGATCGGCCGCCCGGACGCTGTGAAGCGGCATGCCATGACGCTGTGTACCGCCTGCATCGGCCTGACCGTGGAGTGATATGGTCATGGCCGACAGGAGACCTCGCCCGCCGCTCTACCTAAGAATCCGCGGATGGGTGCAGCTTGCGACTGCCCTGGCCGTCAATGCCCTGTTTCTCTACGACCTGAGACACATCTGCTTTCCGGTGCTCAACTGCTGGGCTTGCCCGGCGGCCTCCTTCGCCTGTCCGATGGGCGCACTGCAGGTGAGCATCTCCGCCATGCGTGGCGCGCTGCTGCTGCCCTTCTACGTGCTGGGCACGATTCTCGCCGTCAGCGCCATCATCGGCCGCGCGATGTGCGGCTGGCTATGCCCCTTCGGCTTTCTGCAGGACCTGCTGGCCCGCCTCGGACGCGCCCGGCACCGCATGCCCCGCGCCATGGGTTACCTGAAGTACGCGATCCTCATCGTCCTCGGCGTCATCCTGCCCTACCTGACCTTCACGCCATGGTTCTGCGAGTTCTGCCCCCAGGGCGCGCTGCAGGGCGGCATCTTCCAGCCTCTGCTGTATCCGGAGCTTCGTGACTGGATCGGTAACTGGTGGTATCTGAAGATGGGGATACTGGCCGCCTTCGTGGTGGCCGCCATCTTCGTGCGCCGCCCCTTCTGCCACTCATTCTGCGCGCTTGGGGCGATCTTCTCGCTCTGCAACCGCTTCAGTCTGCTGCGGATGCACTACAACCGCGACAAGTGTACCGACTGCCTCTGGTGCGTGCGCGCCTGCCCGGCCGGGATCGACCCTCGCACCGATCTTGAATCGAACGCCTGCATAAGCTGTATGGAGTGCGCGAAATGTCCCTTCGATGCGATCCATGTCACGACCGCCTTCTCATGCCCCGGCTGCCGGAAGTCCTCCGAGGGTGAGCCGTGGTGAAGCGTAGCGAGTGGGACTCGTTGCACCGCGGCGACATCAACCGGCTCACGGTGGAGATCCATCGCCGGGCGTGGAAGGCCCGGCCCGAGGTGCGGCATATCCGGATGGGCGGGCAGGACGCGGTGGTGAAGGACTACGGGCGGGAGGCGAACATCTTCAAGCACCTGTTGGGCATCTTCCTCGTCGCGCGGGAGGCTGCCGCCCTGCGCCGGGCTGAGGGCCTGCCCCACATCGCGCGCGTGCTCGGCAGGCCGCGGCTGTGGATCATCGTCATCGAGTACCTCCCCGGCAAGCCCGTGACTGAGGTTGAACCGGGGGCGCTCGACGTAACGTACTTTGACGAGCTGGAGCGGCTGGTGGACAACCTGCATATTCGCGGCGTGGCCCACGGCGACCTTGAGAAGCTCGACAACATCCTCGTCATGGATGATGGGAGCCCCGCCGTGGTGGATTTCGCCGCCGCGATCATGCCCGGCCTCAACCCGCTGGCGGCTCTGGCGCTGCCGCATGTGTGCGCGAATGACTACCGCGCGATTGCCAAGCTGAAGGAGCGCGTTGCGCCGGAACTGCTCAGCGAGAAGGAGCGGCGGCGCCTGCACTACCGCACACCGGCGGAGCTGTGGTTCCGGCGAATACGCACGTATATACGTGACAGAGTGAAGCGAATGGCGGCCGGCGCCACCGAACGCGGCGCATCGCCCGGCAATTGACTCACGTTGCGGGAACCACGGACTTCACCCGTGGCGTTATTATCAGCGGAGGCCCATGCGGGCCCCGCACTGGGAGCAGCCCGGATGACGCTCAGATTCATCGGCGCAGATCGCGACCAGTCCCGCCTTCGCAGGGAGTTCGAGCGACTGGTCCGCGAACACGAGCGCGACATCTTCAATGCCGCCCTGCGCATGGCCGGCAACCATGCCGATGCCGAGGACGTGGCGCAGGAGGCGCTGCTGAAGGCATACGCCGCGTTCGAGCGATTCGAGCTTGGGACGAACTTCCGGGCGTGGATCCTGCGGATCCTTACGAACACTTACATCAACGAGTTCCGCAGGCGGCGGCGAACGCCGGAGATGACAACGTGGGACCTGCTCCCGCGGGAGGAGCTTGGGAAGGTCTCCAGCGACGATGCGCAGGATCGCCCGGAGGTGGCTTTGCTGGAGGATGCGCTTGACGCCGAGGTAGAGCAGGCGCTGAGCGAGATCCCGGAGGTGTTCCGCGAAGCAGTGTTGCTTTGCGACATGCAGGGGCTGGCTTACAACGAGATCGCGGAGGCGCTTGGGGTGCCGATCGGCACCGTCCGCTCTCGGATCGCGCGGGGCAGGGGGCTGTTGCAGGAGAGGTTGCGCGAATACGCGGAGGCACGAGGTCTAATCTGACATGAGGCACGAGTGTGAGGAGATCAGGGAAGCGTTTTCAGCACTGCTTGATGGCGAGTTGAGCGAGACTCGCCGCAAGCTGGTGGCCGCGCATCTGCTTGTCTGCCCCGAATGCAGCACGGAGGCGGGACGTGTGATGGCCGCGAAGGGCCTCGTGGAGCGCGAGGAGCAGCATGCGCCGGTCCCGGCGGACTTCATGACGCGACTGCGCGCAGGGCTCGATCAGGCAGATGGCGTTCGGCAGCATGTCCGCCGCTCTGCACCGGCCCGCCGTGTGACGGCACTGGCCGCGGCGGGAGCAATCGCAGTAAGCATTGCCATCATCCTCAGCACCATGTTCTTCATGAGCAACGACAATGCGCTGGCGCTGGCGCAGATGCACCAGCAGGTCATTGGCATGCCGGGCCCGATCCCGGGCGGCGGCTTTGCCGAGATAAGCTGCAATCCCAGTCGTGATGGGTGGACTGAACTGCACCGGGCGCTGATGCGCCCTGAGGGCACACTCGTTACTTACACGCTCTACCGCGTCGGCAGTTGCCCGGTATCGGTCTTCGATGGACCCTCGACATGGGAGCCCTACCGCTCGGGCTGGCGCGTTACCGAGCGCATCGACGGCTTCAATGTGCGGCAGGTGGGCGATCACTCCATGACATCATGGGTGACCGGCGGGCGGCGCTACGTGCTGATCGCTACCGCACCGCCCGCGGATACCGCCGCCCTTGCGCGCGTTCATGCCTCCTCAGCACAGGGAAGGTCCCCCGGGCTGTAGCGGCGAAAGTGCTTCCCTGCCGACCAGCAACCACGCGCAGGAGGCGCTACAGGTGAGACATCGGCTTGCTCTCCTCATAGTCGTGCTGATTACGGCCGCAACGATCTGCGATGCGCAGGCACCCGTGCGCGAGCCTCTTCAGCCGGGAGCCATCGCCCCGGATTTCACCGCCACCACCCTCGAGGGCGTCCCCGTCACACTCGCGCAGTGGCAGGACAGGGTCGTAGTGCTGAACTACTTCATCACCTGGTATCGGGATGCGGCCGAGCACCTCGACATGATGGAGGAGCTTCAGGACACCTACTCCGCCGAGGGGATGCGCCTGCTCTCCATCAGCCTTGATGAGGGCGAGCGTGGCCTGCAGCAGGTACGCGATCTGCTGCGTGAGAAGCAGATCGCGCACCCGATCGTCCTCGACCCCGAGCAGTTGGTGGCGGGAGTGTACGGCGTCCGGGCGCTACCTGCCATCTTCGTGATCGGCCGCGATGGCAAGATAGTCTACTACCACGAGGGCTACTCCGAGGGCGATGAGGTGCGTCTGGCGCGCGTGATCGCGCAGGCGCTGGGCGTGGATACGCCTGAGGAGCCAACTACCGAAGCTACTGATACCACGGCGGAGGAACCGGCGACTGCGGAAGCTGCCGAGGCGCCTGAGGAGCCTGTCTGCCGCTGCTTCCGGCAGGAGGGACAGTAGCGGGCGTACAATAGACACATCCGTATGAACGCGGCGGTTCCCGGAGCGGGGGCCGCCGCTTCCGCTTGAGGTAACGATGGGAGCGATGACAGTGCAACCACTCGCATGCGTGATCCTCGCCGCCGGTGGCGGGACGAGGATGAAGTCCAGCACCCCGAAGCCACTGCACGAGGTCTGCGGGCGACCGATGATCGAGCATGTGCTGGATACCGTGGAGCGGCTTGGGTCCGATCCGACTGTCGTCGTGGTCGGGGTGGGCGCCGGGCTGATCCGCGAGGCGGTCTCCGGGCGCGCCACCGATTGCGAGCAGGCCGAGCAGCTTGGCACGGGCCACGCAGTACTCTGCGCGATGCCGGAGCTGCAGGGCTTTGAGGGCGATGTGCTGGTCACCTGCGCCGATGTGCCGCTGGTGACCGAGGAGACGCTCCGGGCGCTGGTCGAGCAGCATCAGGCAGAGGACGCTGCCGCATCGGTGCTGACCACGGAGGTGCCGGACCCCACCGGCTACGGCCGGCTTGTGCGCGAGCCATCCGGCGCGGTCGCGGCGATCGTGGAGCATCGTGACGCAACCGAAGAGCAGCGCGCGATCCGCGAGATCAACGCAGGCATCTACGTCTTTCGCATGGACGCACTCGCCGCGGCACTCGATCAGCTTAGGCCTGACAATGACCAGGGCGAACTCTACCTGACCGACGCCATCGGCATACTCGTCGGCGCCGGCAGGCCTGTCGCCGCAGTGAAGACCGCGGATTGCGCGGAGGTCATGGGCATCAACAACCGCATTCAGCTTGCGGAGGCCGAGCGCATCGCCCGCGACCGCATCCGCGAGCGACACATGCTCGCCGGTGTGACGCTGCTCGACCCGCCATCGACCTTCATCGACGCCCGCGTCACCATCGGCACGGACACGGTCATCGGCCCGGGCTGTCAGTTGATCGGCGCCACCAACGTGGGATCAAGCTGCGAGATTCGCTCGCATGTGGTGCTGCGCTCGGCGACCGTTGGCGACGGTGTGCTGCTGCGCGATCATACGGTAATCGAAGACAGCGCAGTCGGCGACGAGGCACAGGTGGGGCCGTTCTCGCTGGTGCGGGGCAACAGCACTGTCGGGCGCGGCTGCAAGCTGGGATCATCGGCGGAGATGAACCGCTCGCACCTTGGCGACGGCTCGAAGATGCAGCACTTCTCCTACCTCGGCGACGCAACGGTGGGCGAGGACGTCAACATCGGCGCGGGCGCGATCACCTGCAACTACGATGGCGTGGACAAGCACCCGACGACGATCGAGGATGGCGTCTTCATCGGCAGTGACACTATCCTCGTGGCGCCCGTCACCATCGGCCGCGAGGCGTATACCGCCGCCGGGTCGGTCATCACCCACGACGTGCCGCCGGGAGCGCTGGCTATCGAACGGACCGATCAGCGCACCATTGACGGCTGGGCCGAGCGGGTGCGCATTCGCAGGGAGCAGAAGCAGTAGGCGTTTCAGGAGGATCAGCGTGATACAACTGGGCATCGTCTCGCTTGAGTCGACGCATGTGGACGCGTTCTGCCGCATCTTCAACTCCGACTCCTCAGAGCCGCTGCGCCTCGAGGGCGCTGTGATCTCGGCGTTCTGCAGTCAGGACGACGACCCGTCGCGCGTGGCGCAGCTTCAGCAACAGTGGGGCGTCGAGGTGGTGATGTCGCATCCGCGAGACCTGCTCGGCATGGTGGACGCGGTGCTGCTCTGCGCGCGCGATGGCTCGCTGCACCTCCAGCAGGCGCTCCCGTTCCTCGAGGAGGGCATGCCGGTCTTCGTGGACAAGCCACTGGCGCTATCGCTCGATGATGCGCATGACATGCTGGACCTGGCGCTGGAGAACGGCGCGCCGCTGATGTCGGCGTCGGGGCTGCGCTACTGCGAGGAACTTGAGGCGGCGCTGGCCCAGCTTGGCGACGGGGAGATCGTGCATGCGAACCTCATCGGCCCCGGCGAACTCTTCTTCTACGGCATCCACCTCACGGACATACTCAACGCCGTCATGGGGCCGGGCGTGCAGGCGGTGGCGAACCTCGGCGAGATGGAGTTCGACCTGATCTCGGTGAGCTACGCGGACGGTCGCTCGGCCTCGCTGCAGCTTCTGCGCGATCCAGCGCCGCGGCATCAGGGCCAGCTTTTCACCAGCGAGACCTCAGTGCGCTTTGAGGTGCGTGCCGGGACCTTCTACAGGCGGATGATGCAGCAGTTCCTCGCGATGATCGAGACGGGCGAGCCGCCGATCCACTGCGAGGACATGCTGGAGGCGATCGTGGTGCTGCTGGCGGCGCAGCGTTCGCAGCAGCAGGGTGGCCGTGCAGTGCGGCTCTCGGAGATCCGCTCGGATCGCGAGTCCCTGCAGCCGACGATACACTGACGGGGCAGCGGCCGTCGCCGTTCGGAGCGACGGATCTCGTCGTGTAGATGCGTCGGCCGTTCGTCGTTGTGGCCCCGGTGCCTCGCCGGGGCGCGCCGCTCTACGGGAGGGGCGAAGCCGGTGCCGCCACCTTCTCAGCCGTTGCCGTCACTTGTCGGCGGCGAAGCCGCCACCTGTGCGGCGCGATAGCGCCGCCCTGTTGAAAAAGCCGTGTGTCGTTCGCATGAGCGGGCGAGGGCGTACCCCCGCTGCTCTCTCCCGGAAGGATTCCGCCGCCTCTGCCGGAACTGACCTCCCGTGCGTACGACGCGCCCGGAGGTCTCGCTCATGCGTCTAACTGCTCTGGCCGCCTTGCTGATCGTCATCGCGGCGCCGCTATTCGCCGCAGAAATGCTCCCCACTCCCGCCGCGACTGCCGGCATGACCGACGCGCCTCCCGTCATTGACGGCGCGCTTGATGATACATGCTGGCAGAGCGCCGCGATCCTCGGTAGCTTCGTCGAGCTTGACGGCTCAGGCCTCGCGGCTCCCGCGACTGAAGCCCGCGTCTGCTGGGACGCCGAGCACCTCTACGTCGGCGTGCGCTGCGATGAGCCGAACATGAAGGCAGTCAAAGCGCAGATGAAAGAGCGCGATGACGCAGTCTGGCGCGACGACTGCGTGGAGATCTTCATTGACACGAACCTCGACCGCAGCAGCTTCTATCACTTCGCCATCAACGCCCTCGGCACCGTCTGGGACGAGGTGCGCCCCGGGAGCGCCGAGTGGAACGCCAACGTGCAGTCCGCGGGCAGCCGCGGGGAGAAGCAGTGGACGGTGGAGGTCGCCATCCCGCTGGCCGACCTCGGTGGCGCGCAACCGGGCGACCGCTGGGGCCTCAACATCGGCCGCGAGCGCAACATCTCCCGCACTGAACTCAGCGCGTGGTCGCCCACCTACGGCAAGTTCCTCGAGCCCGCGCGCTTCGGCGAACTCCTGCTCTCCGATCAACCCGGCGGCGTCACCTGGACACTGCTCGACCAGCCCCTCTTCGGCCCCTGCCGCGTCGCAGTAAGCTCCGCGCGCGAGGCGACTCCGTCGCTGAACGTGGTGCGCGACACATCGGCGGGCGCCGGCACGGCAGCCTTCCCCGCGCCGACACTGGTGGCCGGCGCCGATCCGGCAGACCCGCAGCTTGCGCACCACTGGCTGGGCAGCTACCGCATCGTTGACGGCTCCGAGCAGGGGCTGGTGATCGAGCAGCGGGCTGGCGAGGACCTGCTCTTCCGCCAGGCGGTGCCGATCACGATCACCCCCGCGCCGAAGCTCCCGCTGCTTGCTCGTGAGAGTGCGGCGCTGCAGGGCCGGGTGGCCGCGATAGAGGGCCTCGGTGACGACCTGACGCAGCTTGTCGCCGACACGAGTGACCTCGTCACGCAGTTCGTGCAGGGAAACCTTCAGCGCGAGGAGCCGATGACGCAGGCGCAGTGGGCGACCACCGCCGCGGAGCACTCGGCGCTGCTGACGCGCATCTCCGGCATCTCCTGCGTGGTCTGGACGCAGTCCCCGCTGCTGGGCCTGCAGCGCGACGCGGTGCCACCGTCCCTGCAGCCGGATGCCTCGCTGCGCATGGTCGCGTGCGGCAATGAGGTAGAGTCCGGAGCGATCAACATCACGAACCTCGCGGATGCAACCTTCGAGGGCCGCCTGACCATCGGCGACCTGCGCTTCAGCAGCAGCGTCGCCGCCGACCCGGCCGCGCAGAACCTCGTCGCGAACGGCGACTTCGCCACCGACGCGAACGAGGATGGCATGCCCGATGGCTGGCAGGCGACCAGCCGCGAAGGGGCATGGGCGCTGGAGGAGCAGCCGGATGGCTCCAACTCGTTCGTGTTGTCCGGCGAGGGCGAGACGTCGGTGGTGATCCGCCGCTCCGTGGCGCTTGAGCCCGGAAAGACCTACACGGTGGCCGCCGAGATGTCCGCTGAGAGCTTGCCGGCGGGAGGCGGACAGCTTTCCATCATCAACCGCGGGTGGACATGGTCGCGCAGCATCCAGCCGCTGACGCCGCGCTCGGCGCTGAGCGAGTACTCGACCTCGTTCGAGGCACCTGAGTCCGACTTCTTCCAGGTGGTGCTGCGGCTGGCAAGCCCCTCCGGCGGCACCATCCGCTATCACAACGTGCGCATCGTCGAGGGCGGCGGCGGAGAGAGCAGCTTCTCACCGGATTGCATCACATTCCACGAGGCGGAGTATCAGGAACTGCTGATCGGCCAGACAGTCTGCGACCCGCTCCCGGTGATGAACGAGGCGCGGGTGATTCGCGTCGCCCCGGGCGAGAGCCGGCAGATATTCCTCAACGTGGACACCTCGGGACTGCCACCGGGCGAGTATTCGGCGACGATGCTGCTGCGCCCGCACGATCGGCAGTTGCCGCAGAAGTCCGTCCCGCTGCGGCTCACGGTGTTGCCGGTGCGCCTTCCCGACCGCATGCCGATCGCGACCTTCAACTGGGACTACGCGCGCAACGAGCGCTACGTGGAGGACCTCGTGGCGCATCACACCAACAGCTTCCTGCTCAGCACCGGCCCGCGGATGAGCTTTGACGACGAGGGCAACGTGACCGGCGAGGCCGACTGGGCGGTTTACGATCAGATGCTGCAGGTGAAGCTGCGCCATGCGCGGGAGAACGGCGGCACCATCGTCTTCTCCTACGGAATCGTGCGCGACTTCGAGACGACCATGCGCGGGCGGCATGGCTGGGAGTTCATGTCTGAGCCATGGCAGAAGGCCTTCCGCGCCTGGGTGGCCGAGTTCGAGCGACACATGCGCGAGGACATCGGCGTGTCGCACGATGAGTATGCGGTGCAGATCTGGGATGAGGCCACGCACACCAACGCGGAGCTTGCCCTCAAGGGCGCGCTGCTGATCCGCGAGGTGGTGCCGGAGATGCGCCTGTGCATGGACGGCGTACAGAACCCGGATGAGGTGCGCATGCTCGACCCGGTGGTTGACCTGTGGATACCGCATCAGAGCGCGCTGTACACCCGCGAGCGCGCGGAGGAGTTGCGGGAGGTCTACCGGCAGATCGCCGAGGCGGGCGAGCCCGTCTGGACCTACACCTGCTCGACGCACATGAAGTCGCTGAGCCCGCTGGACTACTACCGGCTGAAGGAGTGGCGTGTCTGGGAGCTTGGCCTCGGCGGGTCCTGCTACTGGGCGTACAACTCGTGGCGCGGTGACCCGTGGAATGACTTCGACGGAGAACTCGCCGACTGCGGCTCGATCTACGACGGCCCCGAGCAGCCGATCACCTCACGCCGCTGGGAAGCCACCCGCGACGGGCGTGAAGATTACAAGGCGATGCACCTGCTGCGCGAGGTCGCGCGAATGCAGGGCGCACAGGCGGCGGATGAGGCCGAGGCGCTGATTGATGAACTGGTCGCCCAGGTGCTGGAGGCGCCGGAGGACGTGGCGATCTTCGAGGACGCGCGGGCGCGACTGCTGACGAAGCTGATCGAGCACTGCGGCACCGGCGCGCCTGAGCTTGCAGGTCCGCCGGAGCTTCAGTGGACGGGAGAGGCGCTGCGGGTGCGCTGGGAGGCCGACGCGATGACGGAAGGCGTCCTGCGCTACCGCATCCCCGGCGATGCGCGCTGGCGCGAGGTGCGCTTCGACTCCGCGGGTGCGCATGAGGCGCTGCTGACGGACCTGCCGGCGCTTCGCGACGTGGAGTGGTACCTGCTGTGGTGGGATCACCGTGGCGCCACCGGCGCTGAGCTTGCAGGGCTGGCGAGAGATGGCTGGGCAAGGACGCGCTGAGGCTCGGCGGAGGATACGTCCAGGCCGCTGACGAAGTGGCGGCTGCTATCATGCGGCCGCAGGGAGTGATCTGCGATGGGCGACACACCGAGTATCGTCTTCATGAATCAAAACTTCGGCGTGCTCGACTGGTTCTACCGCGGGCCGTCGAAGCGACGGGCGGAGGAGCTTGGCTGGGAGATTCGGGTCAACGAGACCGGCGCGCCGCTCGATGCCGATCAGTGGGCGGAGATGATCGCCGACGCCAACGCGCTACTCACCACCTGGGGCACGCCGAAGCTCGATGAGACGGTGCTTGCGCGCAACGATTCGCTGCAGATCGTGGCGCACGTCGGCGGATCGGTCGCGGCAGTTGTGCCCGACAGCCTCTTCGACCGCGGTATCCGCGTCTGCACCGCCAACCCCCTGATGGCCCGCAGCGTGGCCGAGCATTGCATCATGCTGATGCTGATGGGCCTGCGGCGGGCGCACGATCATATCAAGCTGGGCCTGCGCTCGGAGCGCATGCAGCAGTACAAGGACTGGGCGATCCGCGTGCCGCAGGACTGCACCATCGGCATCTGGGGCTTCGGCGACATCGCCTCCTACGTGGTGGACATGCTCGGGCCCTTCGAGCCGAAGGAGATACTGGTCGCGAGCGACCATCTCAGCAGTGAGGCCGCCGCTGAACGCGGGATGCGCAAGGTCGAGTTCGACGACCTCTTCGGGCAGTCGGACGTGATCTTCACGCTTGCGGGAATGACCGTCGCCAACACCGGGCGCGTCGCGGAGAAGCAGCTTCGCGCGATGAAGAGCGGCTCGATCATCATCAACGTGGGCCGCGCGCCGCTGATCGACCCCGACCCCCTGCTTGCTGAGCTGCAGAAGGGCCGCATCATGGGCATCTTTGACGTTTTCGAGCAGGAACCGCTGCCGGTCGATCATCCGTACAATGACCTGCACAACGTCATCCTCAGCCCACACTTCGCCGGGACAGGCCGCGACATGCACTACATGGCGGCGATGCTCGATGAGATCGAGCGCCACTTCGCGGGCGAGGAGCTTCAGTATGAGGTACGGGCGTCGCGGGCGCGGCAGATGACGGACATGGGCGCGGTGCGCGAGGCGCAGAAGAAGTAGCGAACGTGTCCAGGCGAGGGCGTCTGGACTCCGGTCGCTTGCGCGGGGCGTCGATCTGAGTCGTTGTGGCCCTCGCGCCCTCGCGAGGGTCGGCGTGCAGCGCCGATGCCGTTCGTCGAACGTGAACGTCCTGACGCCCTGCGGGCGTCCCCCGGCGAGGGCGCCGGGGCCGCAATCCACGCCCTTGGGGCGGGACAGGCGGGCACGGATGCCACGATCGACACGCTGCAGCGCTTCGGGGGCGAACAGGGTGGCGACACCTGAGGTGGAGGGGCCGCACGAGCGCAACTGCAACGCAGGCTGCGCGAGGTCGGCCCGGCGAGAGCAATAACCGGCGGGGTAGGATCCCCCGCCCTACAACAACAGACGGAGAGGGCATGACATGAGCGACGGAAAGCTGAAGCTAGGTTGGGCGCAGGCGGATATCAGTCCCGAGGAGCCGGTGATGGTCTGCGGGCAGTTCCACGCGCGGGTCTCCGAGGGCATCCTCGACCCGATCACCGCGACCGCGTTGGTGCTTGATAGCGGCGATGAGCACGTAGTGCTGATTAGCTGCGACCTCGTAGCTATCTCGGACGAGATCTGGGAGGGCGTGCAGGCGAGGCTCGGAGCGGATGGCCCATCACCCGATGCGATCGTGATGAACGCCACGCACACGCACACCGCGCCGGAGGTGCGGGCAAAAGGTGGTGCCGCGGGCACAACCGCAGAGTCCGTGGGTGTCGAGCTGCCGATCATGGATGTGCAGGACTACGTGGATTTCGCAGCCGATCGCATCTCGGCGGCGGTGAATGAGGCATGGGCCGCGCGCGCAGAGGGCTCCGTCGCCTTCGGCCTCGGCCAGGCGGTTGTCGGCCGCAACCGACGCTGGGTGGACATCCACGGAACCTCGACGATGTACGGCAACACGAACACGCCCGACTTCAGCCACATCGAAGGCTACGAGGATCACTCGGTCAACATCCTCGCGACCTACGATGCAGCGGGCGAGATGACCGGCGTTGTCGTCAACATTGCCTGCACCGCCCAGGAGACGGAGGGGCTCTTCGAAATCAGCGCCGATTTCTGGCATGACACCCGCGAGGAACTGCGCAGGCGCCTCGGCGAGAGGCTGTTCGTGTTGCCGCAGCCCTCGGCGGCGGGCGACCAGTCGCCGCATTTGATCTGGGGCAAGCGCGAGCATGAGCGGATGCTCCGGCTCAAGGGCCGCACCTCCCGCGAAGAGATCGCCCATCGCATCGCGGACGCGGTGGAGGAGACGCTTCCCTTCATCCGCGAGACGCGCGAGGATGCCCCGCTGCTGCAGCATGAAACGGTCGAACTGCGCCTCCCGTTGCGCAAGCTGAACGAGGAGGACGCGCTCTCCGCCGATGCCGAGGCGGCCAACTGGCGCGCCGAGTATGAGGCGGAGCTTGCCAAGCTTGAGGCGAACCCTGATCTTCGCGACGAACCGCGCTGGCACGAGCCGCGGTGGTATGTGCAGGTCACGAAGGCCTACCGGCGGATGCAGTGGTACCAGCGCGTGCGGGAGCGTTACGATCTGCAGCAGAAAGAGGACCCCTACCGCGACGTGACGCTGCACATCGTCCGCCTCGGCGACATGGCTTTCGCCACCAACCCGTTCGAGTACTACCTTGACTTCGGCACTTACATCAAGGCGCGCACACCCGCGACGCAGACGTTCCTCGTGCAGCTTGCGGGGTCGGGGAGCTATGTGCCGAGCGAGCGCTCGATCGCGGGCGGCGGCTACGGCTCGGTTCCGGCGAGCACGCCGATCGGCCCCGACGGCGGGCGGAAGGTGGCCGATGCCACGATTGATGCGCTGCTCGGCCTGTGGGGCGACGAGTAGCGGCTAACGCGATTTGCACCGGCGAAGGCGCCGGTCGTTGCCGTTGTCGTTCCTCCCCCTCTCCCGCCCTACTTCGCGAAGCGAAGTGCAGGGGGAGGGGGATCGAGGGGGGAGGGGCAATCGTACGGCGACGCGGTCGCGACCGGCCCCTCCACGGAACGACATACTCCGATGCCGTCGCCGCTACTTATTCGCGCTCCGGCGCACTGTGATGCTGCAGCGCGCCTCGTCACACTCGCTCAGGTCCGCCACGCACTCGTAGCCCAGCGGCTCCAGCACCCGGCGGTAGAGTACGTCGCAGTGGCCGCAATAATCGTGGTAGGGCTCCATGTGATCGAGGCTCATCAGCAGCCCCTTCGACGGGCAGTGGCGCATGATAATGCGGAACTCCCCCGCCTCCTCGTCGAGCTCCATGCGGAAGTCGGCGGCCTCCTCATTGAGAGTGTGCGACCAGTAGAGCCAGCAGCCGCGCAGGCCATGCTCCTCCACCAGCGCCCGCAGGTTGCCGAGGAAGCGGTCGGAGAGGTCTTCCCAGAAGCGCATGACCTCCTCCCGCCCGCCACGCTCCTCCAGGTAGCGGAAAAGCTCACTGTACGCGGGGATGAACTCCGTGCAGGAGATCATTGCGCATCACTCCGGCGAAAGAAGCGCTGCCGGTTCGCGCCTGTTTCCTCGCAATACTCCAGCAGCTCGAAGCCCCACGGGCTGCCCTCGCAGATCGCCTCATGGACCGTGCGGACCGTCTCCCGCCACTGCGGCGCTACTGCGTAGCCACTCGCGCGCATGTGTGCCACCGCCGGGCAAGCGCGCACCTCGACGAGCAGTTCGTCAGCGCCCATCTGCAGGGAGTAGTCCGCCCCTTCGAGATCGTAGATCGCCCGCAATCGGTCGGCGATCGCGATCAGCCCCCGTTCGCGGATGTCCTCCCGCAGCGGGGCGTAGTAGCTCAGCGCGAAGCGGCGCAGGTAATCGCGTAGGCCCTCGGCGCCGAAGTGCTCCTCAAGGTAGATGAGGGCGCTCGATAGCGCGCCGTGGAAGTCGCGGTGGAGGTACTCGTTGTCTGAGGCCCGGCGGTCCATGACCTCCAGGGGCATCTGCGATCACTCAATCAAAGCCGGGATAGTCAACATCATCTACAGACTCCAGCGCATAACCCTGCAGGCTCTCATCCCACTGCAGTGTCACCACGTAGACCCATTCGGAGTTGGGTGGCCCTGCTGAAATGACCGCCGTCCGCCAATCCGCACTGTGGTCATCCACGCGCGTCACCCACTCGGGTTCATTGATGGCCGCGAGGGCTGCGGCCTTCGCCGCTTCCTCGCCCGGCGCCGCTGCCGTCGGAGCCTCCCCGTCACCGGTGGGCCGGTCAACTGAGTCCGGAGGCGTGGCTTCCGGAACGATGCCCTCGACATCAGGCAGGCCCTGATCCTGAATGCCGGGCGTCTCGTCACCCTCGATAATGACCGGACCGTCCTCCTCCAGAGTGCTGGTGAACCACCGCACCCCGCCAAAGAACAGCAGGAAGACGGCGATCAGCAGCAGACAGCCGCAGCCGCCGATGACGCCGAGGATTGTGCAGGTGCGGCGGGAGGCGGCCGCGGTCTCGTCGGGCGGCGCAATCACCTCGGCGCCCGCGGGGGTTACATTCGAAGCTGGTGGTTCAGGCGGTGGCGACGGATGAGGCGGGTATTCGGGTGGGCGATCATTGGCCATTGTGCCACCTCGCTCTGCAGATCAGAAAGCTCTGGCCGAGGATTCGCCACACCTCGCCCGCGCACCTGCCGCAGTGGCGTCGCTCCTCACTGCGGATCGGGCCGCGGAGGAGCCTCAGGATCAGGGCGTGATGCGCAGCACACGCCAGCCGGCGGGGGGCACGGTGATCCTGCCGAGGCCGTTCAGCGGACCAATATCCCTTCCGCTGAGCATGTCGGTGGCAGTGCCCTCACCCTCAACGGCCACCTCACAGATGTCGTCGAGGTCCCAGCTTGTGACCATCAGCAGCAGGTCGCCGTCGCCGAGTGAGAAGGCCTGGCCGATCGCGCGCTCGGAGTAGACCCGCACGGGGGCCTCGACGAGCGGCAGCAGGCGCTGGATCAGCGTGCTGCGCGCCTCCTGCCACTGGAGGTTGGCGTAACGCTCCTGCCTGTAGCCACGGCGGGCCCAGTTATGCCAGATCAGCGGGTCGCAAGCGCTTAAGACCATCCCGCGCAGGGGCAGACATTCGCCCGCCCCCAGCACCTGCAGATTCGTATGAGCCGCGGTATCCTCGATGATCTGTGCCGCCGATTCTGAGAGGTAGCGCACGGAGGGCAGAATCAGCGCCCGGAAACCTCGTAGACGATCGGCGGTGATGTCGCTCTCCATGACGATCTCGAAGGGGATGTTCGAGCGCCGCAGTGAGTAGGCAAGGCCCTCGAAGGCGTGCAGATGGCGCCAGCGGTCGGCGGTATTGCGCTCCCACGGCTGCTCCATCACCTCAGTCGTGGTGGAGTAGACAAGCCCGATACTCGCGGGCAACTGCCGCCGCCGCTGGAGCGTGTCGCCAATGGCATCTACCTCGCGCTTGATCTCCGACATCGCATCGAAGGCCGCCGGATAGGACGGCAGCGGCTGCGCGGAAGTCCAATAGCAGATGCTGCCCGCGCCCTCGGTGAGCGTCACCCGTCCCATGCGCTCGATCTCCGCGGGGCTCATGTACTGCAGGCGGCCGTAGGTGGGCGCGTACGGCCCCTCGGTCTGCATGAGCATCTTTGGCGACTGAGCGGTGATGTGCGCACCCGTCGCCCACCTCTGCAGCCCACGCTCGTCGGCCTCGGGCAGTCGTGAAAGCGGGAAGCTTTGAAAGATCGTCCAGTCCCGCACCTGGATGCGCTCGATACGCTGCAGGCGCGCGCCATGGCCGAGCGGAGACTCCTCCCGCGCCATGTCCACCCCGAGGAAGCGCCCGTAGAAGTAGGAGTCCGAGGGGATCGTGATCATCAGCAGCCCCTCGGCGCCCTCAACAGACCTGACCGCGCTCGACTGCGTCCGCAGGTAGATCTGCCAGCTCTCCTGCTGGAACTGCTCCCACAGCAGAACCGGCGCCCGATCGCTTACCCGCCCCGTCTCATCATGTGGCTTGAAGCCCGGAGGTTCGACGCCATGCTGCTGCCGGAAAGACTCAACGCACTGGGGGCAGTAACAGCAGTCCACCCGCACGTGAGGACCGTCATCGAAGACGAAGCCGCCGAAGGCGGGGTAGTCGGAGAAAGCCGCGATCAGATCCTGAATTGCGCCGGTCATTGCCTGCTGGAAACCGGGGTGGCGGAAACACGCCATGGGGTGCTTGCGACCGAAGACATCCACCGCCTCGTGCTCCTCGGCGGGCTTGATGTAGAAGTTGCGCATCAGGAGGACTTTGACGCCGGTATCGCCGTAGAGGGCGAGCATCTGCTCCCACGCGTCACGGCTGCCGGCGGCGATTGCAGGCCGCCCGTCCTCGCCGACCTCAAGTGGCGGCGCCGAGGCATAGAGGTAGTCCACACCGGCCTGCTGCAGCCATGCAGGCGAAAGAGGGTTGTTCACGTCAACCAGCGTCACTGCGTGATACTCGTCGCTTCCCAATGCCTGATCGCCCTCCAGACAGGCTACACTAGCGGCAATCAGGATTGCCCGGGCCAGAAGGCGAAGACTCATCTCCCGCGCCACCCCCTCATCCGTTGATTACCGGCGAGTGGAGACAATTCGCCGATGACTGTGCAGCACCTCCGGCGGGACCGAAGCGATCCATCACTCGATGGTCCCCCGGGCGTAGACTGTGACGCGCGGGATGATGATGCCGTTGCGCTCAGTGCCCATGAAGAAGCTGCCTGCCTCAAGCGGCTCCGGGTCGGTGTAGCTGAGGACCTCGCTATCCCAGACACGCACCGACAGCGTCGGCCCGCTCTTCACCAGCCGCACCAGCAGCCAGTTGTTGTGCCTCTCGGCCTGCGGGACAGTGTAGCCCGCTGCCTCCGCGACCTGCACGCCATTGCGCAGCAGGACCGTACGCGTGTTGTTCTCGCCACCGAGTATGACACGGTAGCCGCCGCCGCCGGCATCACCGCAGAGGCCGAAATGCAGATCGCGAAGCTCCTCGTAATGCCCTTTGCCGTTTGGATTGGGCATCATCTTCGCACCGACGTAGAGGTCAACGACCTGATCGCCAACAAAGCCGCGACGGCTGTGGATCAGCGCCTCTCCGTCCTGATTCCAGCCCGCCAGCCATGTCCACTGCGGCGAACAGGACCAGCGGTTGGAGATCTCCCAGGTGCCGCTCTCACTGCGCCAGTCGGCGGGTGCCGACTCGAAGGTCCAGGTGCGCAGGGCCGAAGAGACCACCTCGGCATCGGCCGGGTCTATCACGGCCACGTCGCGCCGGAAGCCCACGGACCGGACGTCGGCGAGCGGTTCGGGATCGCGCCAGTCGCAGACGGTCTGTCCGTTGACGCGAGCAACCAGCAGGCTGCCTATGCGCTGCAGGCTGAGAGCGTAGCCCTCGGCGCCCCAGTTGCGGATCTCGCCGGTGGCAACCTGTTCGCCGGCCCGGTCAAGCTGCAGCCGCACCGGCTCAGCAGATGACGACTGGTACGCACTGAGCACATAGCCATCCTCCGGCGCCGCCGGATTGCCCGAGTAAAGCGACGCAGAGGCCTCTCCGTTCGCCGCGCGATGTACGCCGAGACGGATCTCGACGTCATCCACATAGAGCCCGCGGTGCCAGAAGAGGTCGAGATCATCAGGCGACGGTTGCCAGCCGCTCCCGGCGCCGGCCCAGGTATGCTCGTCAATGATCCCGGCATAGGGCGGCGTCGGTGGGTCGGCCGCGAAGCTCTCGTGGTCGATCGGCCAGCAGGTGGCGTCGGCGAATTGCGCGGTACTTCCCGTGCAGGTGAGCCCGAAGCCTCCCGCGCCCACAGCATCGTCCGCCACCTCGAAGGCGCGGACACCGTTCGCCATCACGACCATGTGCCGCCCCTGCATCACAGCTTCCACCTCATGCCAGCGCCCGCCATTCCCATCCACAGGCGCGGCCGCCAGCACTGTCTCCTCCGCACGCCGCACTCGCACGAGGCGCAACTGCGAATCGCCGCCGCTCCCGACCAGTTCGAGTCGGTAGTGATCGCCCGGGCCCTGGTAGCGCAGCAGCAACGCGGCCGAGTCGGCATCTCCGCGCCTGAGCCTGGCGCGTGCTCTCAGGTCGGACATCTGAGCGACCGGCGCGATGGCGCGCGCTGATCCGGCGGGGGCAAGCGCCACCTCCGCGCCCTGCTGCTCGAGCGTACCGCGCTCGACGATCCAGGCACCCGTTCCGAGCAGCGGCTGCGGCACCGCCTCCCACGGTTGCACGTGCACGTCATCGAAGTAGGCGTAGGCATCCGGATGATCCGTCACCAGTTCGAGGCCGATCTGTCCACGGCCGCGCAGCAGATCGTCGGCGACATGCAGCAGGTCGCGCCCGTCAACCCCGGCCAGCACATGCCCGCGTGAGATGCGCAGCCGCAACTCGTGCCACCGCTCGCGCTCAACCTGCACTTCGGCGGAGGCCAGCACCTGCTCGCCCTCCGGCAGCCGCCGCGTGAGGCTGAGGGTGCCTTTACCGTTGAACGGAGCGTGCAGCGTCAGTGCCACGCAATCCTCCGGGCTCTGCCAGTGCGCAAGCAGTGAGACGGTCTTGTTGGTGTCGGGGCGAACCGCCGCCGAGAGGTCGTAGTCGTCCCAGAACCAGTAGCCCGTCACAGCAGTCGCGATGCCCTCCCCCTGCGCGCGAAACGCGAAGGGGTTGGCTCCCTGCCCCGGTTCGCCTTCAACCTGGTAGAGCTTCCAGCTACCCGAGGGCGTCTCCCATGGGTTCGGGTCACCCTCAGCGCGCATAAAGTCGTCGCCGAAGGTGACGGGCGCGCAGGGCTGGAGGAACGCATCCTCCAGCCCGGCGGCGAAAGGCATACCCGCCATCGGCTGCAGCGGAGCCATCAGCAGCGGTTCCCTGCCGACGAATACCGTGACGCCGCTCGGCCGGCGGCGGATGATGATCTCCGCCTGCTTCTCCGCGCGCAGCATCCCGGCGGTCCCGAGCAGGGACGGGCGTCCCGCGATTACCTCCACCAGGCGCAGGCTCTGCCCGTCAATCTCAAGCCGCTGGTGGTAGTCATCATTGAGCCACGGCAGCATCACCACGGCCTCGGTGTCCGCGTTGACGGTAGCGCTGACGAGGTAGTCCGCCGGGGCATCCTCAGGAAGCTCCAGCGACTGGAAGCCCTCGGGCGCTTCCTCGACCTTCTCATCACGCGAGACGGGCCGGCGCATGGCTCTGCCTGCCTCGGGCTGCCACTGCACGCTCGGGACCAGCCGCCGATCGGCGGGCAGATCGGTAAGGCGCGGCACGAGCACGCCGTCGCTCAGGTGCGCCAGCGCCGCCACGATCCCCGGTTGCATCTGAGGGCCGCGCAGCGCGAGGGTGATCGCCACCGGGCCGCCGAAGTAGAGCCAACTGCCCTTGCCGTGCTTGAAGACGATGGCGGCCGGAATATCCTTGCGCCCGCCGGTCAACTCTCCGCGATACTTCTCCGGCACGCCCTCATCGGTGAAATGCGCCAGCACCGTCGCTCCACTGTTCTCTGCGGGGATGATCGCCGCGCCCCTCGAGCCCTGCGTTGGGACCAGCCCTGCTCCCCGCATCGCCCGTGCGATTGGGTGATCCACATCCGCAAAGATCGTGTTCGCCGACCTCGCCGGGTTGATGCGCTTTCCCGGCAGAACGCCTGCCGACGGTCGGATCAGCTCTTCGGTGATCGCAATGCCACCCTCGGCGACGAACTGCTCGACGGCGGAGACGATAGCTGCGTCATTGGGTATCGGTGAGGTGATGATGACCACGCGATACTGCTTGAGGACATCGAGCTTCGACAGATCCGACTCAGGGACGTACTCGCGCGGCAGGCCGTGCTTCGCCAGCAGGCCCATGTAGCCGGTGATGCGACCGCCACCCACAGCGATCCGCCACTGGTCATCCGCCGATGCACCGACTGTGAGCACCAGCGCCAACAGGGTCAACAGGATGCTTCGTGACTGCCTCAGCATGTCCAGATCGCTCTCCGCCGCGGCGAAAGTCGTGCTTGCTCTATTCAGAACACATCAGCGGGCGCGAGGTTTCGTGGGGCATCAGTCGGGAAGCGTGAGCGCCAGGGGGCCTTCGCGATCACTGATCTCGGCATCGGCGGTGACTACTCCCCGCACCTCGCGAACTTCCTGACCATGCCGGTGCCCGTAGATCGCGAGTGTCAGCCCCGGCGCCTCGAGCAGCGCTTCACCCAGCAGCGAACTGCCCATGTAGGCCCTGGCGAACGCCCGCGTGGGGTTTTCTATGCGGTAGCTCACCAGTTCCGTGAAGGGCACGAAGTGTGTCACGCCCACCACACGTCGCACCTGCCCCGCCACCGAGGCGATCTGCTCTCGCAGTGTGTCGGCAGAGCATTCTGCCACTTCCCGGTCCGGCCGCCTCCAGTCGAGATGCACCGCGTCATTCCATACCGTCACATGCGGCGCCCCCTCGGACTGCCAGACAAGCCCGTTCGCCATGTAGTGCTCCGGCGTCAGATCCTCCCACGCCATCTCGCCCACTCCGGGCAGAGCGCTGAAGCTCATCTTCCCCTCGGCACCGGGAGCCACTCTCACGGGCATGACGGTGAGTCCATCAGTGGGTGCCTCGCGCTGGCACATGCCGTAGTCATACCAGCCCATGACGCCGACGAAGGCAGTGTCGCCGACGATGCGCGCTCCGCGGTCGAGGCAGTGAAAGCCATGCTCGGAGGCGATGCCGGGGATAGTCTCGCGATAGACCTGCTCGGTGGAAAAGGGAGGGTGGTCCTCCCACAGATCGTGGTTGCCGGGGACCATCAGGCGTTCGCCCGGGAAGTCCTCGAAGTGGCCGAGCACCTCGCCAAGCAGGGCAGGGCCCTCGGCGCAGCAGTCGCCCGCGACAACCAGGACATCCCCGCCCTCCCGATTGATCATGCGGGCGAGATCGCGCATTCGTTCGTGCGCGTCGGCATCGTAATGAAGATCGGCGATGGCGATCAGCCTCATTCGCCGACCAGTCCCGCCGCCGTCGCCCGCGCCACGCTCTCCCAGTCCGCCGGCGGCGCCTCATAGCACCTGAGGGCCACCTCGCCCCGGAGGCGCTGGCCCTCGCGCCAGGTTGTCTGCTCCGGGACCCACTTCACATACAGCTTGTGATAGCGTTCGGTGTCCCAGTAACCGGTGAACGTCTGCGCGCCATCAGTTACGCTCAGATGCCGCAGCACAACGCCCGTACGCTGCTCCGGCAGGTAGGTGGCAGTCCAGTCCCAGTCTTCATGCCACTCAAGCTCTCTGCCGGAGGCGAAAGTTCCGCTCTGCTCCTCGCCGCCGGAGGTGGAGGCCAGCCACCGGCGGGTCTCGGCGGTAATGCAGTACATGAAAGGGTAGAGCGTGGTCACGATGATGTCCTCAGTCGCCGACAACTCGTGGCGCTGGATCAGCGTGCCGCTGTCGAGCACGAGCATCGCTTCAAGCTGCAGCTTGTCGAGCATCGAGCGCTTCGTCAGCACGATCCTCTCGCCGGTATACACGGCGCCATCGGCGAGTTCGGCCCGCTCGCCATCAACGATCAGGCCGACCTCCTGCACCTGCTCGATGCCGCCCTCGGTATGCGCGGATCCAACCCAGCCTCCCGCGGCAGGTATGCAGGCCACGAGCCCGTAGGCTCCCGTGCAGCTACCGACCTCGCCGCCCTGGTAGAGGATGCGCTGGATATTCCACGCATGCGCCTGCTGCAGTTCGATCATCAGGCCGCCACTGCGCAGCGTAACGACCGCCGCCTCACGCGGGTCATCCGCCCCCACGGGGAGGCAGATGGCCAGCGCGAGGCAGATCAGCCCGCAGATGGTGGCCTGTTGTCGCACGAATAGATGGCAGATCATCTCTCACCGAATTACCTGGCGGCCTGCGCGGTATCAAGCAGCCGCGGGGTGATAACGAACGAGCTTGAGACGGTCAACGGTAGCTCTGCGAAGCCGCCCATCGCGGCCCTGCAGTCAAAGAGCATCGCGGCCGTGGCTGACTTGAGCAGATTCGCATCGGCGTCGATTGTGCGCCGCATCCCGCTGATCGTCAGAACCCCGTTCCTGAGAGTGATCTCATTATCCTGCAACGGGTTCCTTGTCGTGAAGTCGGGGAAGCTCGCAGTGATGTCGCTGAGCACGACTATCTCATCGTCGCTGATGCTCTCGACGCGGGAGGTGATCCTCATCGTGACCTCGCCGATGTCGGGAAGCTGCTGGCAGCGATCGAGCGTCCACTCTTCGCCCACCTCAACGGGATGCTCCGGGAACTCCACCACGCCCGCCACGAGCACGACCAGTTGCAGCGGAACGCCTCCGCTGGCAAAGAGGTCCATCTCCGGCGCCTCATCGGACGCGATCTCCAGCAGGCGACCACGGCGGTCAACGTGCATCACCACCGGATCTATCTGCTGCGGCTTCTGCTCCTCGCCCAGCAGGGAGGCCGACATCTCGCCGAAGGTTGCGCGGAGCGTCCCGCTGCCCTCAGCGTCCACCGACACGACCTCAAGCACCATGTCAACGCCGGCCTGCCCGGTGACGGCCAGCGGGACGCCGAAGCCCATCTGCACGCTGTCTATCTTCGCCTCGGCCCGCGTGGGGCTCTGTGACTGCGGCTCAAAGGTGTAGCTTAGATCAACCGCCACCCCTGCGTGAGCGGTAGCGATCGTAAGCGCCACGACCAACAACAATTGAAAGCGTCTCATCTCTAGTGACCTCCGTTACGCGATACTTCGCGCCAAGAGGTATAGACTCCCACAGGGGCCGGAGTGTTTCGCCAGGATGGAGGAAGGTGAGAGGGTTATCAGATGCGAAACCTGTCCCTGATGCCGAAATGCTCCTCCGGAGGTGTTGGCAGATGCTCGGTGCGGTTGTCGTGGTGGGGCCAGCAGTCGCGCCCGATGCTGAGGCGATACGAGGTGCGCTCGCGGCGCTGCGACCTCACTGCCACCGCCTGGCAGTCTTCGGCAGGACGGAGCAGTTCGACAACCTCCACCACCCGCTTCCCGCCGACGCCTCGGAACTGCACGCACTCGCGGCGGTCCTGCGGCAGGCCGGCCGCGAGCACGCCGCGGTAATGCCCGCCGACCTGCTCCGGCCCTCGGCGGAGCTGATACGCTACATGATCGAAGTCAGCGGCAGCTTCGAGGTCGTGGCCCCAGAGAGGCATGACGGATCTGTGCAGCCGCTGCTCGCGCTCTACCACCCGAAGCTGCTGCGCCGGATCGAGGGGCTGATCACAGCCGGCGAGCGCGATATCAGCGCACTGCTCGAGACTGCCACGATCCGGCGCATCACGGCCGAGGAAGTCGCCAAGTTCGGC
Source organism: candidate division WS1 bacterium (assembly GCA_012522765.1). Lineage (GTDB taxonomy): Bacteria > Armatimonadota > Zipacnadia > Zipacnadales > UBA5352 > UBA5352. Next base: position 78,541 of record JAAYJW010000331.1, read on the forward strand.
GAACCCGAGCTGCTGCTCGAACGCCGCGGCTAGAGCTTCATGTAATACTCAACGTGCGGGCGGATCGCCTCAAAGCCCACCTTCTCATACGCCCGGCGCGCAGGCCCGTGCGCCGGGTCAAGCCCCGTATGCACCGTAGCGTACTCCATCCCGGCCTCGCGGAAACGCCGCAGGCACTCGCGGTACTGCGCGCTGCCGATGCCCTTGCCCTGCGCCGACGGGCCGACGGCATTGTTGCCGACCACGCCGACCTTCGTGTCGCGCAGCATGTAGGTGAGGAAGCCGACCACCTCGCCATCAAGCTCGGTCACGAAGCCATGCTCGGGGTCATCCCGGAAGAACTTCTCTACCGAATCTGCCTTGCGCTCAAGCGGATCGCCGGGATACTCCCGCCGCCACAGGTCCTCCCCCATCTGCTCGCGGAAGTGCTCGTAGATCGGCGTCCATGCCAGCTTCGCAATCTCGCGGATAGCCGCGATGTCCTCCTCGCGCGCAGGGCGGAAAGTCGGTTCAGCCATCATCTTCAACTCCAGTCCAGTCAAGCTGCGGTTTGTTGGTTCAACTACTCATACGCCGGACGGCCTGCCGGCTGCGGTTCGCGCAGGGTAAAGTGCCGGGCAAGGTCGCTGTCGGCAAACTCCACGCGCCCGTCCTTCATCACAAGCTTCACATTGCGGTAGTCGTAGATGGCGTCGAAGCCATCCAGCGGGTTGCCCTCAAGCACCACCACGTCCGCGCGCTTGCCCGGCTCGAGTGTGCCGAGATCATCGAGGCGGTATGCCTCGGCGTTGACCTTCGTGGCCGCGAGCAGCGCCTCCATCCGCGGCAGGCCGCACGCCTCAAGCTCCATCAACTCCCAGATCGTGCGGTCGCCGTGCTTCCACGTCCGCCCGGTGCCCGGGTAGTCCGTCCCGACGCAGAGCTTCACCCCGATCTCATGCGCCAGTCGCACACCCGCCCGGTGGATCGGCTGCGCCTGCGACATCTCAACCGTCTGCCACGGCTGGTCGGAAAGCGCATCGATGTTGCGCTGGCAGGTGACGCTCAGCGTCGGCATGTACCACAGATCGCGGGCAAGTATCCCGCGCACCGCGGCCTCATCTATGAACGCGCCGTGGTGGATCTGATCCACGCCCGCCTCGATGCAGTTATCCAGTCCCGGTTGCGTGTGACAATGCACCACCACCGGCCGGAACCACGCATGCGCCTCATCAACCAGCGCCGTCATCTCCTCCAGCGTGTAGTTGCGCATCGCGCAGACCTCATTCTTGCCGACGAAGCCACCTGAGGCGGCGGTCTTGATGAAGTCCGCGCCCGCCTGCACCATCTCCCGGATCGCCTTACGCACCTCCCACGGCCCGTCTGCGTCGCGGAAGCGCACGTGGCCGAAGGTCGGGGTGACGGTGCAGCCTGCGACCAGTCTCGCACAGCCGCGTATCTGCCCGCTGGCGATCCCATCGCGCATGGAGATGCCGTCAAAGTTCGCCGAGACGCTGCAGACTGTCGTGATGCCGCGCTGGAGCGAGATCCGCAGGACCTGCTGCCCGGCGGGGTTGCCGCCGACATGCGCGTGGCCCTCGATCAGGCCGGGGATGACGGTGCGGCCGATTGCGTCAATGATCTCCGCACCCTCGGGCACTTCGACCGAAGCGCTCTCCCCCACCGCCTCGATGCGCCCGTCCCGGACGATCAGCGTTCCATCTTCGATGGGCGCCGCGCCCGTGCAGTCAATGATGCGGCCATGCACAATTGCGATCGTGTCACTCATGCTCATCCCTCACTGTGCGTTTTTGCTCAGCGTCCGCCGGATGCCCCGGAGGACGCGGTGGTTGCCGGGGTAGCCCTCCCAGGCATGTTGGACCCTGCGTGACTGATCGAGCACGAGCACCGTTGGGGCGTGGCGTATGCCGAGGGCCTTCGCCAGCATCATGTCGCTGTCGAGGAGGATCGGCCACGGTGGGTGCTGGTCGCCGCAGACCTGCTCAAGCTGGCCAGGCCAGCGGCCGTCAATGCTGATTGAGATGAAGCGGAAGCCGAGGGCCTCCTGTTGCGTGACAAGCTCGCGCACCTGCGGAAGCTGTTCGATCCACGTGTCGCACCAGAACGCGAACAGGTTGAGCACCACCACGGGCTCCTCGACGTCGCTGAGGCGCAGCACACCTCCGTCTACGCTCTGCAGGGTGAACTCCGGCACCGTCCTGCCCAGCGCCGGCGGCGGCCCCTCGGAGGGGTCCACGCTGGCGAATGCGGCGGTGGCGAGAAGGATGACGCCCAGGACAGGAGGGGCCGCACGAGCCGCCCGACGAAGGACGGCGGGGAGGTCGGCCCATCGCGCCTTTGCAGTGCGGGCGTGCGGACGGCCGTTGGGCCGACCTCGCGACTTCCGCTGCGCGGAAGTCCCTCGTGCGGCCCCTCCCACGGTGTACGACACGGGGGCGACCCGCCGTCCCATCACTCCACCACATCCGCAACGCGCATGCGCACCAGTTGGTTGTACCCACGCACCTCCGGGAAGTACATCAGCGACGCGGTCGCGGGAAGCACGCGGTACTCGCCCGGAGCCTCCGCTCGCAGAACGTAGCTGACCTCGTGCCAGCCTTCGCTGAGGTAGTTGAAGAAGAATATGAGCCGCCGATCCCACACCTCGCGGCGATCCCACGGGTTGTTCCACGGCTCCTCATCACCGACCACAACCTCGCACCCCGCCGGGATCGGCTCCTCCAGCATCGCGTAGTGCAGGTCGTCATTCGCCTTCAGCCTCAGCGTCACGCGGATGACATCGCCCGGCTGCTGCGTGTCGGCCTCCACCGGGTTCTCCGCGGGCAGCGTATACTCGCGCTTCACCTCGACGTCGTCGGTGGTGGCCACGGCCGTCTCGGCCGGCGACAGGTAGTGCATCCGCGCCGACCAGTAGACCATCCCCGGCCCGTCTTTGTCGATCGCCAGAGCATTGTCACCCGCCGCCAGCTTCGCGGCGTCAACTGTGATCGTCTTCGGGTCGGCAAACGCGTCCTCCGCGCTCATCTGCACCCGCCCCACCTGCTCGCCACCGAGCGACACGTTCGCGGTGTAGTTCGGCTCAAGCTCGTCCTGACGCTCGAGGTACTCCGTCAGCGCGATGACCGCCGATGCGGTGTCCTTGGTCGAGCGCCACGATTTCCCGCGGCGCATCGCCATCATCCAGCGAACCGCGCCGTCGATCGTGTCGCTCTCGGGCTTGACGGCCATCATCAGCCGCAGCACCTGCGAGGTGACTTCGACGTCGTTGTTCAGCCACGAGTAGGTTGCTCGGCCCTCGGGGGCCCAGTGGACGCCGATCCCCTCGCGGATTGCGGCGGCCTCAAGCTCATCGGCCACCGTCCGTGCGGCACTCGCCAACGGCTGCGGGTCGTCGATCCAGTCCACCTGCGAGAGGCGGTGCATCGAGAGACCCAGCGAGGCCATGCTGAAGGCGTCCAGCTTCTCCCGCTCATCCCACAGGCTGTTGATGGCCGCGCTGGCCTTGCTCCAACTGTCGTTATTCCACATGTCGGCGTAGGCCAGCGCCCAGAGCAGATACGCGCGCGCCCGGGCGTAACCCTCGTCCTCAAGCTGATTGATGAGGTAGCTGACGCCCCTGCGCATCGGAGCCGCCGCGCCGACGTAGCCCGCCTCATCGGCAATCTTCAGCCCGTAGACGATGTAGGCGCTGATGTACGGGTCGCTCTCGTCGAACTCCCACCAGTGCCAGCCGCCGTCGTCGTGCTGGTAGCGGATCAGCTTCTGCAGGCCGAAGTTCACGTAGCGGTCGAGCATCTCCGGCTCCGGGCGGTCCGCGTCAAGGCGCTCCAGCGTTCGCACCACGATCACGCTCGGCAGGAAGCCGTCCATGGTCTGCTCGGCGCAGCCGTAGGGGTAGCGAACGAGGTAGTCCAGCGCCTCGAAGATCGGCCCCGCCAGCGAGGGCGACACCGTCACGACCAGCTCGGCTGAACCGGGCAGCGCTTCCTCGGGCAGCAGCAGCGTCTCGGCCACGTTGCCCTCGCTGGAGCCGGCCCACGCATCCACGTTCTCCACGCCGCTCGGCACCACGGGCAGGAGCGTCTCCATCGCGTCCTGCGCCCCCGCGCCACCATCGGCGGAGACGACAATGCGCGCCTGATCCGGGCCTGTCGCATTGACGCCCCACGTCAGGCGCACGATGCCCTCGGCGGGGATGGAGACCTGCTGGCGCGGTTCGCCGATGATCTGCGCACCCTCGGCCGTCAGCGCCACGTTGACCGTCTTCCCCTCGCCGGTGTAGTTGTGCACGATTGCCGCGGCGGTGCCCTCATCGCCCTCCACGTAGAAGCGCGGCAGCACCAGCCGGACCAGCAGCGGCATCGTTACCGTGCGCGTCTCGCGGCCCTC
>JAAYJW010000332.1 GCA_012522765.1 candidate division WS1 bacterium
CCGAGTGCGACAAGCGCACGAGGGTAGCCAAGCGCGAGTCCGAGAGCGGCCGGCGCGTGCGCGTATGCAAGCGCTGCTCGGCGGACATAGACACTGAGTAGTCATACATCGGGCGGCGACTGCCGTCAGGATCGGTGGGAACACGATGGCAGACACACAGACAACCCAGCAGGCCCCGGCGCCGCGGCTGAAGGCGCGCTTTGAGGAGGACGTCCTCCCGGCACTGATGGAGAGGTTCGGTTACACGAACGTCTGGGAGGTCCCGCGTCCGCGGAAGGTCAGCCTCAACATGAGTGTGCCTGAGGCGGAGACGGACATTGAGGCGCTGGACCGGGCCCGGCGTGAGCTTGCTCTGATTGCCGGCCAGGCGCCGGCAGTGACGCGAGCGAAGAAGTCAATCTCGAACTTCGGCATCCGCCAGGGTCAGCCGATCGGGCTGCGCGTGACACTGCGCGGGGCGCGGATGTGGGAGTTCATCGACCGGCTGTTCAATGTGTCGCTGGCGCGCATCCGCGACTTCCGCGGGCTGCCGGCGGACGCTTTCGACGGTCGGGGGAACTACAGCATGGGGATCGAGGACGAGCTGATCTTCCCCGAACTGACCTATGACGACGTTCAGAGTTCGAGGGGTCTGGACATTGCAATCGTCACGACTGCACAGACCGACGAGGAGGCCCGGGAGCTGCTGACGGCCCTGGGACTGCCTTTGGCCCGAGGTTAGGCTCCAGGACGCACGGGAGGCTTTTGAGCATGGCGAAGAAGTCGTGGATAAACGATGCGCAGCGACAGCACAAGTTCAGCACCCAGAACTACAACCGGTGCCAGTTGTGCGGCAGGCGGCGCGGCTACATGAGGAAGTTCGGAATATGTCGGATCTGCTTCAGGGAGAACGCGCTGCATGGCAACATCCCTGGCGTGCGCAAGTCGAGTTGGTAACCGGGCCGCGGGACTGGCGCCGGTTCACGAAGAAATCCGGAAGTATGCTCCCCAGATGCATGGCGGCCGCAGCCGTGGCGGCGGCGGGAGGAAAGCAATGGCTGTATTGACAGACCCGATAGCAGATATGCTGACCCGCGTTCGGAACGCCGCAATTGCGCGGCATCTGGACGTAGACGTGCCGGTCTCGAAGATCCACCTGGAGATCGCGAAGATCCTTCATCGCGAAGGCTACATTCGCGGCTACCAGTTGATCAACAGGGGCGGGACCGTTCGCATCAGGCTACGCTACGACGAGCACCGTGAGCCGGTCTTGCGAGGGCTCAAGCGCGTCAGCAAGCCGGGGCGCCGCGTCTACCGCGGCAAGGACGAGCTGCCTAACGTGCTCGGCGGCCTCGGAGTGGCGATCATCAGCACCAGCGAAGGTGTCATGACCGATCGCGACGCGCGCAAGCGAGGCATCGGCGGCGAGATCGTCGGCGAGGTCTGGTAGACCGGTCCGCAAGGGAGAAGAGCAAGATGTCGAGAATCGGCAACATGCCAATAGAGGTTCCCCAAGGGGTCACGGTCGAGATCGGCGAAGGCAACGCCGTGTCGGTCAAGGGCCCTGGCGGCGAGCTTTCGCAGGAGCTGAACCCTCGGATGGAGATCGTGCAGGACGACGGCACGATCACGATCCGGCGGCCGACGGACGCACGCCAGGACCGGGCGATGCATGGTCTGACGCGGTCACTGCTTGCCAACATGGTGCAGGGCGTCACCGGCGGCTTCGAAAAGCGGCTTGAGATCCGCGGTATCGGCTACCGCGCTGAGATGCAGGGGACGCAGCTTGTTATGCGGCTGGGCCACTCGCATCCGGTGGTGTTCGATGCGCCCGAGGGGATTGAGCTGGCGGTCGAGGAGAACACGAAGGTGATCGTCCGCGGCATCGACAAGCAGCACGTCGGGCAGCTCGCGGCCGAGATCCGCCGCTCGCGTCCACCCGAGCCGTATAAGGGCGAGGGCGTGCGCTACGAGGGCGAGCACGTGAGGCGTAAGGCCGGCAAGGCCGCGAAGGTCGGCGCTGATTAGTAATCCAGCCAGTACGAGACGAGAGCGGCGTTTGATGCCGAGGTGCGATAGATGAAAGCCGAAGTGAATCGGAAGAAGCAGCGGAACAAGCGGCACATGCGGTCACGCCGGCGGTTGATAGGCACGCCCGAGCGCCCGCGGCTGGCAGTCTACGTCAGCCTCAACCACATCCACACCCAGATCATTGACGACTGGGACGCCCGTACGCTGGCGTCGGCGGCGACGGTGGAAGAGGTCGTGGCGACTGAGTGCGAGGGGTCGCTGACGAATGTGGCGGCCGCGGCCGTGGTGGGGCGCGTAGTCGCCGAACGTGCTCTGGCGGAGGGAATCAAGAGCGTGTGCTTCGATACCGGCGGGCGAAAGTATCACGGGCGGGTTAAGGCGCTCGCTGAGGCGGCGCGCGAGGCCGGTCTGGACTTTTAAGGTGGCGACGAAGATGGCTGACATGATCAGAGTGACTCAGCGGCGCAGCTCAATCGGCGTCAAGCCCAAGTTGCGCGGTACGCTGCGGGCGCTGGGGCTGCGTGGCATCGGCAGCAGCAACAACGTGCCGGATAATGAGGCCGTTCGCGGGATGATCCGCAAGGTCTCTTACTTGATAGATTACGAGCCCGCGCAAGGGCAATAGGAGCAGAGAGATGGATCTGAGCGACCTTCGCCCTAATCCGAAAGCACGTAAGTCCCGCAAGCGCATCGGGCGCGGCGCTTCCGCCGGCCAGGGCAAGACGGCGGGCCGTGGCGAGAAGGGTCAGAAGCACCGGTACTCGATCAAGCCCGGCTTCGAGGGCGGACAGACGCCGCTGTACCGGCGCCTCCCGATGATGCGCGGTATCACCAACAAGGCGCACAACATCGGCATCTTCCGCAGTGAGTTCGCCGTAGTCAACGTAGGCTCGCTTGCTGAGAAGTTCGACGCCGACGCCGAGATCACGCCGGAGACGCTGCTGGCGAGCGGTCTGATCTCCAAGGTGCTCGACGGCGTGAAGATACTGGGCACCGGGACGATTGACAAGCCGCTTACCGTGCGGGCGCATGCCTTCAGCGCCTCCGCGCGGGAGAAGATCGAAGCGGCAAATGGCACCGCCGAGGTGATCGGTCAATGAGGGAGCGACTGGCTGCGCTTGGACAGGCGATGCGTGTGCCCGATATCCGCAAGCGCATCGTCTTCCTGATGTCCATGTTCGGCGTGTACGTGGCCTGCGCGCACATACCACTGCCCGGCATCGACAAGGCACAGCTCGAGCAGCTCTTCCGCGGCGCAGGTGGCCTCGGGGAGATGCTCGATGCCTTCGCCGGTGGCTCACTCAAGCGCTTTTCGGTCATGGCCCTGGGGATCATGCCCTACATCTCCGCCTCGATTATCATGCAGCTTCTGGCGATGGCCATCCCGGCCCTCGAAGAGCTGCAGAAAGAGGGGGAGTACGGGCGGCGCAAGATCAACGCGTGGACGAAGTATCTGACCATCGCCGTCGCGGGATTGCAGGCCTTTGGTATGATCGCCTTCCTCCAGCGCGGACAGGCCTTCATCGGCGACACGGTCCTGCTGCTCTACGTTGTGCTGATGATGGTGGGCGGGACCGCCTTCCTCATGTGGATCGCGGACATGATCACCGAGCATGGCATTGGCCAGGGCGTCTCGATCATCATTTTCGCCGGCATCATGACCTACATGCCGCAGGAAGTCGCGGCTACCATCCGGCTCTGGCAGACGGGCGAAGTCTCGGCGGCCAACATCTTCTTCCTTGCGGCGATCATGTATGCCACGATCTACCTGATCGTCAAGTTCCAGCAGGCCCAGCGCAAGATACCGGTTCAGTATGCTCGGCGCGTTCGCGGGCACCGCGTTTATGGCGGGCAGAGCAGCTACCTGCCGCTACGCGTGAACCAGGCGGGCGTCATGCCGATCATCTTTGCCATCTCGGTCTCGATGTTCCCGGGCCAGATCGCGCAGGCGCTGTCGGGGCAGGGTACCGTCGAGCGCATCGCCGGGATCTTTCATGTAAGCCAGGAAGCAGTCAGTCGCGCGATGTTCTCGCTGGTGCAATTCACTACGCCCGGCCAGAACCACTTCGCGTCATTGCTGTACTTCCTGCTGGTTATCCTGTTCACGTACTTCTACACCGCGGTTACGTTCAACCCGGAGCAGATTTCGGAGAACCTGCAAAAGAACGGTGGCGCAGTCCCCGGCATTCGGCCGGGACCGAGCACACGAGACTATCTCGACCGGATCCTGTATCGGATCACGCTCGCCGGCGCGCTGTTCCTTGGACTCATCGCGCTGATGCAGTATTACGTTGGTGACATTACCGGCGTCACGACTTTCACACTGGTGGGTGGCACATCGCTGCTGATCGTTGTCGGTGTGGCGCTTGACACAATGCAGCAGATCGAGGCGCAGCTACTGATGCGCCACTATCGCGGCTTCCTGAAGTAGGAGATTGCACATGGCCGACCGAGAATACAACGTGGTGTTGCTGGGCGCGCCCGGCGCGGGTAAGGGGACCCAGGCGAAGATGCTGTCATCGAGCCTCGGCGTCCCACACATCTCCACCGGAGATATCCTGCGCGAGGCGGTCGCGAACGGCACCGAATTGGGCGCAGAGGCAAAGGGGTACATGGATCGCGGTGAACTTGTGCCCGACGAACTCGTCATAGCCATTGCGCGAGAGCGCCTTGGCCAGCCCGACTGCAAGCCCGGCTTCGTGCTTGATGGCTTTCCTCGGACGGTGGCGCAGGCGGAGGCGCTCGGCGGGACGCTTGAAGACCTCGGTCGCGAGCCCCTTACCGTGGTGAATCTCGCTGTTGACGAGGACGAGATCGTCCGTCGGCTGTCAGGTCGCCGGCTTTGCCGGGGCTGTGACGGCATCTATCACGTGGATCAGCCCGGCGTCGAGAGCGGCGCTCCCTGTCCGGCTGAGGACTGCGATGGTGAGCTCTACCAGCGCAGCGACGACCAGGCGGAGGCAATCCGCGAGCGACTGAATGTATACAAGCAGCAGACGCAGCCGCTGATCGACTACTACGGTGAGCGCGGTCTGCTGGTGGACGTTACCGGCGAGGGCGATCCCGAACAGATCGCAGAGCGCGTGCTGCAGGTTGTGCGGGGTTAAGCGATGTCGGGTCCGCGAGTCCGCGGCGAGCAGATCGCGCTCAAGAGCAAGTCGGAGCTTGAGCGTATGCGACACGCGGGAAGGATACACGCCCGCACCATCGCTCGACTGCGGGAGGCGATCCGGCCCGGCGTGACCAGCGCGGAGCTTGACGAGTTGGCGGAGGCATCGATCCGCGAGGCGGGCGGTGCGCCGTCATTCAAGGGCTATCAGGGCTTTCCGGCGACGATCTGCGCCCAGCTCAACGATGTTGTCGTCCACGGGATCCCGTCCGAGGATGAGGTGCTGGAGGAGGGCGACATATTCGGCGCGGATTTGGGCGTGATCTGGGAAGGCTACCACGCCGACGGGGCGTTTACCGTCGGGGTGGGCGAGATAGACCCCGAGTCGGCGCGGCTGATTGAAGTGACGCGAGAGGCGCTGGAGCTGGCCTTCGAGCAGGTGCTGCCGGGGAAGACGATACGCGATATTGCCGCGGCGGTGCAGGGGCACGTTGAGGCCGCGGGCTTTTCGATAGTTCGGGCGCTGGTTGGACACGGGATAGGCTCGCAGATGCATGAGCCGCCGCAGGTGCCGAACTTTGTGGACGGCGGGCGCGGAAACTCGTATGATGTGATACTGCGGCCCGGCATGACGCTGGCAATAGAGCCGATGGTCAACGCCGGGGGATACGATGTGAAGCAGGACGCGGACGGCTGGAAGGTCAGGACGCGAGACGGCAGTCGTTCCGCGCACTTTGAGCATACGGTGGCCGTCACGGAAGATGGCTGCTGGATACTGACCGCGCCTTGACGGCGTGAGGACGAGAATGGGGCACGATCTGCCTATGGCGAAAAAGCAGGCGCAGCAGAAGAGTGAGCCCAAGATGATCCGCGTGCTTGGAGCCGTGGTGGAGAAGCTTCCCGACGCGGTCTTCAAGGTGGAGTTGGAGAACGGGCACGAGCTTCTGGCACATGTCTGCGGGAAGATCCGCATGCGTTATATCAGGATCATGCCCGGGGATAAGGTTACGGTCGAGATATCCCCGTATGATCTGACGCGTGGCCGGATCGTCTGGTTGCATAAGTAGGATGACGCCTGCGGCCGGGAAGGCCGCCTGGATGGAAGCGATCCGGTGTGAGAATGCGCCGGGGGAGTGATGGCGATGAAGGTACAGGCTTCCGTGAAGAAGCGCTGCGACAAGTGCAAGATCATACGCCGCAAGGGCGTTGTGCGCGTCGTCTGCTCGAACCCGCGGCACAAGCAGCGGCAGGGCTGAAGGCAATAGCGCGCGTGACGTTTGCGTCTGATAGACGCGAGTTGAGGAGGATTACCAGTGCCGAGAATAGCTGGAGTGGATCTACCGGCCAATAAGCGGGTTGAGATCGCTCTGACCTACATCTACGGGATCGGGCGGTCAACGGCTCAGTCGATCCGCGAACAGGCGGAGATCGACCCGATGACGAAGATGCGCGATCTGACCGAGGATGAGGCGGCGCGGCTGCGCGAGATCATCGACCGTGACTACACGATCGAGGGTGACAAGCGCCGCGAGGTCGCGGGGAACATTCAGCGATTGATCGAGATCGGGACGTATCGCGGCATGCGGCACCGCCGCGGGCTGCCGGTACGCGGCCAGCGCACCCGCACCAACGCGCGCACTCGCAAGGGCAAGCGCAAGACCGTGGCCGGAAAGAAGAAGGCTGCTGCCAAGACGTAGTGGCGTCGCCGGCGTAGGCGATACGACATAGGAGGCACGATGATGTCAGAAGAGCGCGAGCAGGCCGAAGCGCCGGAGCAGGGCGCACCGTCCGCCGAGCGGGCGCAGGCTGGTGAGCGGCGAGCCCCCGAGGGTGCGCCGCAGGGCCCGCCTGGACGGCGTCCCGCCCCGCCGAGAGGCGCACAGGGCCGGGCGTACATCAAGTCCACGTTTAACAACACGATCATCAGCATCACCGATCAGCGCGGGAACGTGGTAACATGGGCCAGCGGCGGCACGGTGGGCTTCAAGGGCACCCGCAAGGGCACCCAGTTCGCAGCCCAGCTTGCTGCCGAGAACGCGGCTCGCAAGGCGATCGACGCCGGCATCCGGCGGATCGACGTCTTCACCAAGGGCCCCGGCTCCGGCCGCGAGACGGCGATTCGTTCGATGCAGGCGGTTGGCATCGATGTCGGCAACATCAAGGACGTCACACCGAGCCCGCACAACGGCTGCCGTCCCAAGAAGAGGCGACGGATGTAGTAGCAGGACGGCGCGGCCGAAGGCCGCATAGCCGCCTGCGGAGGTGAAAGGTTAATGGCGCGATACACAGGACCGGTATGCCGTATCTGCCGGCGCGAGGGACAAAAACTGTTTCTAAAGGGCGAACGCTGCCACGGCCCCAAGTGTGCCATCGAGCGCAAGGCTTACCCGCCAGGCGAGCACGGCAACTCGAGGCGTGGTCGACGGCGCCCGTCGGACTTCGCACTGCAGCTTCGGGAGAAGCAGAAGCTGCGATCAATGTACGGGCTGCTGGAGCGGCCGTTCCGCCGCTATGTGACGCGGGCGCTTGGCTCCAAGGGCGTCACCGGCTTCGTGCTGCTGTCGCTGCTCGAGCGCAGGCTCGACAGTGTGCTGCGGCGCGCGGGCTTCGCGTCGAGCCAGAACCAGGCCCGTCAGGTCGTCCGCCACCGGCATGTGACGGTCAACGGGCAGATCTGCGATGTGCCGTCGCGCCTGGTGAAGCCCGGCGACGAGATCGAGGTCCGCGAGAACTCGAGGGACCTGCAGGCGGTAAACGCCTCGCTCTCACGCGGCTACGAAGTCCCCGGCTGGCTGAACGTTGACACGCAGGCGAAGGCGATCGTTGTGGACCGCCTGCCCGAGCCGGATGACATGAAGGTTGACGTGGATGAGCAGCAGGTCGTCGAGTTCTACTCGCGCTAAGACCGAACGCCGATCCGCGACAGGCAACGGAGGAGAGCATTCATGATAGAAGAGCTCGCCCCCAGCATGGTGGCCCTGGAGCTTTCCGACAAGTACGGGAAGTTCGCGATCGAGCCGCTGGAGAGGGGCTTTGGGCATACGCTCGGGAACGCGTTCAGGCGCATACTGCTGGCGCACATCCCTGGTGCGGCGATCACGGACGTCCGCATTGACGGCGTCCCACACGCCTTCACGACAGTTGATGGCGTCTATGAGGACGCCACCGAGATCTGTCTGAACCTGAAGGAAGTCGCGATTAAGCTACACGATGAGTCCGAAGATGAGGGCGAGATTGTCGCCCGCATCGAGGCCGAGGGGAAGGGCGAGGTAGTCGGCGGCGACATCAAGTGCCCGCCGGGTGTCGAGATCATCAACCCCGAGGTCCACATCGCGACGCTGACCGAGGACGACTCCCATCTGCACATGGAGCTTTGGATCGAGCGCAGCACCGGCTACCATCCGGTTGAGGAGCCGGGCCGTGAGAAGCGCGCGGGGGACGTCATCGCGCTCGACGCCCTCTTCTCGCCGATCGCTCGATGCACGTATCGTGTGGAGCCCACCCGCAAGGGCGCTCGCACCGACCTTGACCGGCTCATGCTCGAGGTCTGGGGCGACGGGACGATCATGCCCGACGACGCCGTGCGGAGGGCCGCGGAGATCCTCGTCAGGTACATCACGATCTTTTCGGAGATCGAGATGCCCGAGGAGGAAGAGACGGAGGAGGTCGCCGAGGAGGAAGAGGTTCGCAACAAGATCCTCTCCTACCCCATCGAGGAGATGGAGTTCTCGGTCCGCACCTTCAACTGCCTCAAGAAGGAGGATATCGACAACGTCGGCCAGTTGGTCGAGAGGACCGAGGAAGACCTGCTCGATATCCGCAACTTCGGCAAGCGTTCGCTGGAGGAAGTGATCGAGAAGCTCGCGGCGATGGATCTAGGGCTCGCTGAGGCCGCCGCCGCCGAAGAGCTGGTTGAGGAAGAGGACGGCTAGAATCCGGCGGCCGGGGGGCCGCATGTGAGGTACGAGAGATGCGACACCAGAAGGATCACAGGAAGCTCGGCCGTCCCGGCGACCAGCGCATGGCAATGCTGCGCAGCCAGGTGGACGCGCTGCTGAGGCACAGCAAGATCAAGACGACAGTGCAGAAGGCGAAAGAGACCCAGCGGATAGCGGAGAAGATCATCACCACCGCCAAGCAGGGCACGCTGCACGCTCGCCGACAGGTTCTGCGGCAGGTTCGTGACAAGGACCTCGTGGCGCACCTGTTCGAGGATATTGCGCCGCGCTACGCGGACCGCGATGGCGGCTACACCCGCGTAATTCGCGCAGGCCGCCGCAGCGGCGACAACGCCGAGATGGCGATCCTGGAGCTTGCGGACTGACGAGCCCGGGCGGCGCCATGAGGCGGATACTGGTGGTCGTGCAGTACGACGGCACCGGCTACTGCGGCTTCCAGCGTCAGCCGGAGTTACCGACAATCCAGCGCGAGATCGAGCAGGCGCTCACGCGGCTGCTCGGGGGCCCGACGACGATCATCGGCGCCGGGCGCACAGACGCAGGCGTACACGCGCTGGGGCAGACACTGACCTTTGACACCGACAATCCGATCCCGGCCAAGCGGGTAGTGACGGCGCTCAACGGCCTGCTGCCCGATGCTATCAGCGCGATACAGGCGCTCGAGGTGCCCGGGGAGTTCCACGCGCGCTATCATGCCGCGGGCAAGCTCTACGGCTATCGCATCCTGAACCGGGAGTTGCCCTCCCCGTTCATGGTGAGGTACAGTTGGCACCTGCCGGCTGAACTCGATGTTGGGGCGATGCAGCAGGCGGCCGAAGGACTGCTGGGCGAGCACGATTTCGTCGCCTTCAGCTCCTCGGGGAGTTCGGTGCGGGATACGGTGAGGACGCTGCGCCGGCTGGATGTGCAGCGCGAGGGGGAACTGGTGGAGTTCCGGGCCGAAGCCAATGGCTTTCTTTACATGATGGTTCGGCGGCTGGTCGGGGCGCTGGTGGACGTCGGCTGCGGTCGGCTTGGAGTTGAGGACGTGGAGGCGATCCGCGAGAGCCGGGATCGCTGCCGGGTGATAACGGTCGCGCCCCCCCAGGGGCTGTCACTGATCAAGGTGATCTACTGAGGCGGAGCCTACACTTCGCCCTGAGGAGGAAGCAGTATGCTGAACAACAAGACCGAGTCCGCTATTCCCGCGCAGGTCGAGCGGAACTGGTATGTCGTGAGCGCGCGGGGACAGGTACTGGGGCGGCTGGCGGCCCGCGTGGCAGCGGTGCTCCGCGGCAAGCATCGGCCGGACTACACCCCACACGTGGACTGCGGCGACTTCGTCATCATCACGGATGCCGAAGAGATCCAGTTGACGGGCAAGAAGGCCACCGACAAGATGCGCTACTGGCACACCGGCTACATAGGGCATCTGCGCTCGAAGAGCTACGGGGAGCTGCTCGAGACCGATCCGGAAGATGTCATCTGGCGCGCCGTCAAGGGTATGCTGCCGCACAACACGCTCGGACGGAACATGATCAAGAAGCTCAAGGTCTATCGCGGCTCGGAGCACCCGCACTCGGCTCAGCAGCCTGAGCCGCTGTCGGAGTAACCGGGCGCACGAGAGATAGCCGCAGGAGGCGAGAATTGTGCCGAATTACGAGGGATACGGAACCGGTCGCCGGAAGTCAGCCGTCGCGAAGGTGTGGCTGATCCCGGGTGGATCGGGCGAGATCAGCATCAACAGCATGAGCGCGCGCGAGTATCTTAAGCGCGAGCGCCTCGCGATAGTCGTCACGGAGCCGTTCCGCGCTACCGACACCGGGGAGCAGTACGATGCCAAGTGCATCGCGCTCGGTGGCGGCCTCTCCGGCCAGGCCGGAGCAGTGAGGCACGGCATCGCGAACGCGCTGGTCGCGGCGAATCCGGACCACCGTCTGCTGCTCGGTCCCGCCGGGCTGCTCACGCGTGATCCGCGGGTCAAAGAGCGCAAGCACGCCGGTTTCCGCAAGGCCCGCCGTGGCAAGCAGTTCTCGAAGCGCTAGACTGCGAGGCTCCGGTACGTTTCGAGCGACAACAACGCGTCCCATGCGCGTCGGATTGAGCATATCAGGGCCGCCACAAGTACGTGGCGGCCCTCTTTCACATGCAGTGATCGAAACTCCGGGGTGCCCAGAGGAGTCTATCTAACAAAACACCTCGGTGGAGGAGCCTGATGATGATGCGTCTTTTGCGGACCCTGCTGCCCTTGCTTATATGTGTGGTCGCCGTCGATCCTCTGCCGGCCGCGGCAGGTGGCGGTCATCTGTCAATGCTGGCGGCGCAACAGGGGCTTGAGCGCTGGGAGCGGCAGCGCGACGGAGATGACAGCGCCTCGGCGGCAGCACTGCTGCTCGGCAGCGACGGCAGGGCGAACATAGTCGAGACGAACCTCAACTGGGCGGCGGCGCTGCTGGAGGCCGGGGAACGTCCGGACCTTGCCGAGCGCGTAATTGCTGCATCGCTGGCCCATCAGGACACCGCGGAGGACTCGCGCACGCGCGGGCTCTTCCGCTGGTTCGCCGACGAGGCGGAGCCGTTCTCAGTTGATGCGACTCTCTACATCGCACCTGCGCTCGCGCACCTTGCGCGCACCGCCAGCCCCGACGATCTGCGCAGGACGCTGAAGGAGCGGGCGGCGCTGGCGCTGCAGGCGATGCTGGCGGGCGATCAACCTGAGGGGAGCTTCGGAACCGCCATGTGGGCGGGCGCCGTGGCGACTCTCGGAGGGGCTGTTGATGACCCGGCTGGGGCGGTTGCATCGGCGAGGGCCGTGCGGAAGCTGCTTGCTCAAGTGAAGGAAGATGGCCTCGCCGGGGTGCACAGCCCCACCTTCGACGCTCTGCGGATTGGCGGGCTGCGCTGGGCATGGCAGTTCGCACCCGACGACGCCTCGCGAGCAGAGGCCGAGGCGGCGCTTTCAATCTACTACACCGACATGCTGCAGCGCTATGAGCCATTGACGGCGATGGTGGTCGGCAGCATCGGCACAGCCTACACCAACGAGTATGTCGGCGACCCTGGAATTGCACAGTGGCTGCTTGCGTGCGACCTGCCCTCGGCTATTGCCTCCATCGCGCGGGCTGACGCCCTGGCGATGTACTTCGCGCTGGCGGAGTATGAACTGCCCGAGACGCTCGTGGCGCTGGCAGAGGGCGATCGCCCCGCGGCCGAGATACGAACGCGAACGCCCGGGGAGGGGGCTATCCCCGAGGAATCAAGCACCTGCACGTGGGTCGGTAACGGCATGAGCCTGGGCACGATGAGCGGCATTGTGCAGAGCGGCAGCATCCCGGTGATGGCCACCTGCGACCTGCCTGAGCGCCCGACCTCGTACCTCTACGCCATCGGCGCGCCGGCCACACTGCAGAGCGCCCAGACGGGGTCGCTCGCGCTCTGCAGCTTCAACTTCGACGAGGTGGGCGTGCTCCCACGGCTGCGGGTGGGGGTCCGTGGCATGTTTGGGCGTCGCGACCAGATCGACCGCGTCATCGTCGGGACCCATGAGTGGATCGGCGAACCTGAGGCGGTAGGGCAGAACATGGTCGTGGCCGTGCGTCGCGGCAATACGTACTTCGGCGTCAAGATACTTGAGGTCGGGACACCGGGCGAGACGGCGGCTTCGATCAAGCCCGCGAAGCTTCGGTGGTTCGCCGAGGGGAACATGGATTCGCTGATGCTGGAGGTGTTCGGCCGGCAAGCGGCATATCCGCTGCAGCAGCCCAGCTTCGATGTACGAGTGGGCCTGCTGGTGGAGGTGGCGCCGGCATCGGAGCTGGGCAGCCTCGAGGAGTTCGCCCGGCGCCTGTCGAGCCGGCGCGTCACGCAGACGATCACGCGCGACAGGGTTCGCACCGACGATGTGGAGGAGCGGACCGTGCCGGGCAGGCATGAGATCAGGTCGCGCGCGGAGATGCGCTACGCGAACTACCTCTACCATGATATGACGCTGGTGTCCGAGGAGTTGACGCTGGGGCTGAAGGAGGAACTGCTGCGCAACCAGCTTGTGAGCCGCACGCTGCCGGTGGAACTGCCGCCGGATTACCTGTTGGTATCGCCGGCGCTGACTCTCACCACCGGTGCGATGCAGGAGGGTGTCGCGGAGTAGTAGCGGCCTACCGACGCAGCCGACATGAGAGAGCACGCCCCCCGCCCGGGGGGCGTGCTCTTCATTGTTTGAGCTGGCCTGCGCTTAGAAGATGGGCGGGGATGGCGGTGTGAGCCCACCGCCGCCACCATCGCCACCATTGACGGGCGGCGGTGGCGGAGTAGGAATACCACCGTTACCGTCATCGGGCGGTGCCGGTGGCGGAGTGCTGCCACCATCGCCGTTGTCGCCACTGTCCCCTTCAGTGGGACCGCGGTAGGGCAGGTTGTAGTCGCCCTCGCCGCTACAGCCGGGCAGCAGAAGCGCGAAGACCATCATGAGCGCGAGTATGAGACAGATTCCCTTCACTGCCGTTCTCCTTGCCGGGACCTCGATGTGGCCACGCATGATTTCCACGGCCGCGGCCCATCTCCTGCTCGCGCACAATGGTATCAGTCAGCGTCCTCTCTGTCCAGTCCCTCGGCATTCTCAAGCTCAGCAGGGTGCGGCCACACGTATAGCAGCAGCAGAACCAGGCCCAGCGCCATGTCCAGGCCGGTGACGTTGGTGAGCAGATGCTCCATTGTCCTCTCCTCCTTATCGAACGTCGGTTCGGAGTATATCGCGTTCGAACAGATGTGTCAAGGTTCGGCTGTGATGATGCTGTGAGGTAGCTCTTCGCCAACACTCCTATAATAGTGTAGAATTGATGAGGCCCCAGAGGGCCCACTCAGGAAGGGAGACTGAGCAATCTGATGATAGCCCCGCATGGTGGAACATTGGTGGACCGGATACTCTCCGGAGACGCACTGAGGGAGGCCAGGCAGCGTGCCGAAGAGCTGCCGAAGCTTGTTGTGGCCGATGAGATTGCAGGCGATGCTCGGAATCTGGCGCGTGGCGTCTTCAGCCCGCTCGACGGGTTCGCCACGTCGGCGCAGTTCGATGGCATAGTCAACGAGGAGCGGCTTCCGGACGGCACGATCTACCCGATTCCCATCTTCCTCACGGTGGATGACGCCGAAAGCGTCTCGGAGGGCGACGAGGTGGTCCTCTGCGCCCTGTCGGCCCCCGATGTCCCGGTCGCGCTGATGACCGCAAGCGAGGTCTTCGAGTGGGACAAGGGCGCTGCCGCGGCATCGGTGTTCGGCACCGACGACACGGATCATCCCGGCGTGGCCGGGTACCACTCTCGCGGCGACTACATCGTCGGCGGGCCGGTTGACCTGCTCGACAACGATCGCGGGCCGTTCGCGGAAGTCAACCTCTACCCGGTCGAGACGCGCGCGGTATTTGAGGAGCGAGGCTGGCGCACGGTCTGCGCCTTCCAGACTCGCAACGTACCGCACGCGGGGCATGAGGACCTGCAGAAGACCGTCCTGGGGCTGGTGGACGGCCTCATGATCCAGCCGATCATCGGCAAGAAGAAGCCCGGCGACTTCCGCGACGATGTCATCATCGCCGCTTACGATGCGCTGATCGGCAGTTACTTCCACCCCGGCCGCGTCTTCCTGAATATCCTGCCGACCGAGATGCGGTACGCAGGCCCGAAGGAAGCGATCATGCACGGGATCATGCGCAAGAACTACGGTTGCACGCACATCATCATCGGCCGCGATCACGCCGGAGTGGGCAACTACTACGGAGAGGAAGAGGCCATCGAGAAGTTCGAGGCCATGGCCGATGAGCTTGAGATCCAGCCGATCACGATCCGTGGGGATTTCTGGTACTGCTGCACCTGCGGCCGCGTGGCCAGCAATCGCACCTGCCCGCATGAGGGCGACGTGTGCCTCTCGTTCAGCGGCACGCAGATCCGCCAGATGATTGTTGACGGCGTCCCGCCGCGCCCGGAGATCATGCGGACTGAGGTGTTCGAGGTCATCCGGCAGTTCGACAATCCGTTCGTTGACTGACATCCACCAGTGGAGGAGAGAGAAATGGAGAAGGGCTTTGTAGTGTGGTTCACGGGAGTTCCCGCATCGGGCAAATCTACGCTCGCTACCGCGGTTCAGCAGCGTTTGGAGAACATGGGCCTGCCGGTTGAGAACCTCGATGCCGACGAGGTGCGGGCGAATCTGAGCCCGAACCTCGGCTACACCGAGGAGGCGCGGGATGAGAACACCAAGCGCCTCGCCTGGTTCGCGCAGAAGATGTCCACCTACGGCGCGAACGTGATGATTGCCGCGGTTGCGCCGAGGCAGGCGTACCGCGACCGCGCCCGCGAGTGGTGCGACAAGTTCGTGGAGGTGTTCGTGGACACCCCGCTTGAGGTCTGCCAGCAGCGCGACCCGAAGGGTCTCTATGCTCGCGCGGCTCGCGGCGAGGTCAACGACATCGCAGGCATGCACCAGCCTTACGAGGCGCCGGATGCCGCAGAGGTGCACATCAGGACCACCGAGTCCAGCATTGATGAGGGCGCTGAGATGGTCATGGGGGCGCTGACCGCGATGGGCTATCTTCCGGCGGTGCTGAGCCAGACCGGGGAGTAACCTCGGCGGGCCTCATTGATCCGGTAGGGATGATCTACGGCGGCGGGTCCAGGCGACTCGCCGCCGGTAAGCTGTACGTTCGGCGGCGATTGACTGTGGTCGAGCGATGTGTTACGCTCTGCAAAACCGTGCTACGGAGGAGCGGAATGTCCGATCTGGAACGCTTCGGCGTCTCAATGCCCGCGGATTTGCTTGAGCAGTTCGATCGGGCAATAGAGGACGCCGGCTACGCCAACCGGTCGGAGGCCATGCGCGACATGGCGCGGCGCTACCTTATCGAGCGGCAGTGGGAGCTGCCCGCGGGCGAGGTGATCGGCACCATCACGCTGATCTACGATCACCACGTCCCTGGTGTCGGGCAGGCGCTGACTGAGGCACAACACGATGCCGAGGCGGCCGTGATCTGCGCCACGCACGTGCATCTCGACCATCACAACTGCGCCGAGGTCATCGTCGTGCGCGGAGCGGGGGAGACGATCCGCCGCCTCGCCGATCGCATGACCAGCATGCGCGGTGTAAAGCACGGGGAACTGAGCTGCACCGCAGTGCAATCGTAGCGCTTCACTTTTTTGCGCGTCGGTAACACGTTTTTGCCAACCGTGCCACGAAAGGAGCAGGGTAATGTCACGCAGAGGCTTCACGCTGATTGAACTGCTGGTAGTGATCGCGATCATTGCGATTCTCGCTGCCATCCTGTTTCCGGTCTTTGCACGTGCGCGGGAGAAGGCGCGTCAGATCACCTGCGCCAGCAACCTCAAGCAGATGGGGCTTGCGTTCTTCATGTACA
>JAAYJW010000333.1 GCA_012522765.1 candidate division WS1 bacterium
AGGCTCGGTGAGGCCCCCTTTCGCGTCCGCGTGGAGCCGCTGAGCGGCTTCGCGATCTACGCGGGCGCTCAGCCGATCAGCGCGCGTCTGCACGATGGCGACGTCACAGCCGAGGCGAGGCTGCATGTCGGCATCAGGACTGAGCCGCTGCAGGATGCCCCGACGGTCGAGGCGGCGTCATTCGTGGCGGAGGAGGGTGGCGAGGTGCAGGTGCGCACTGATAAGGTGGGGGTGATCGGCACCGCCATCTCGCACTGGGACGCCCCCGGCCACCGCCTGACATGGGCGCTTGAGGCGCCACGCGAGGGCGACTATTTGCTGGTGCTGCGCTACTGCGCGAACAGCGACGTCCGGCGGCACGTTGAATTGCCCGGCGTGGTAGACTGCGAGCAGCAGTTCTCCGCAACCGGCGGCTTCGGCGCCGCAGCCGAGGACTGGCAGCATCGGGCGTTGCTCGACGGCAGCGGCGATCCGCTGGTGCTGCACCTGGCGGCGGGCGAGCATCGCATTACACTGACCAACCTGTGCGGCAGCGGGATGAACCTCGACTACCTCGCGCTGCTGCCGGTGGATACGAAGGACTGACAGGAGGAAGCGATGGACCGACCGAACATTCTCTTCATCATCGCCGACGACCAGGGGCACTGGGCGCTCGGCTGCGCCGGCAACGGCGAGATTCAGACGCCGAACCTTGACCGCCTCGCGGAGCAGGGCACGCGCTTTGACAACTTCTTCTGCACCTGCCCGGTGAGTTCGCCCGCGCGCTCATCCATCCTCACCGGCCGCATTCCGTCGCAGCACGGCGTGCATGATTACATCAAGCGCGGCGATTGGCCGCGAGGAGCCGAGGACGATCGGCCGATTGAGTATCTCCGCGGCCTCAGCGCCACCACCGATCTGCTTGCCGCGGATGGCTACGCCTGCGGCCTCTCGGGCAAGTGGCACATGGGCGCTCCCGCCACGCCGCAGAAGAGCTTCAGCTACTGGCGACCCTTTGCCGGCGGGCGCTACTACGACGCGCCGGCGATGATTGATGGCAAGCCGGTGGTGCAGCCGGGCTACCGCCCCGATCGTATTACGGACTACGCGCTGGAGTATCTGCGCGAGGCGCGGCCCGCGAATGCGCCGTTCTACCTCGCGGTGAACTACGTCACGCCGCACAGCCCGTGGACGCGGGAGAACCATCCGCACGAAACCTTCGATCAGTACTACTACGACTGCCCCTTCGACTCGCTGCCCGACCTGTCGAGGCATCCGTGGCAGGCGGCCTTCCCTGAGTTTTACACCGAGGAGGGGCGGCGCGTCGACCGCTCCGGCTACTTCACCGCGGTTACTGAGATGGACCGCAACATCGGCCGCCTGCTCGAAGAACTCGACCGCCAGGGCCTGCGGGAGAACACGCTGGTGTTCTTCCTCGGCGACAACGGCATGAACATGGGCCAGCACGGGATCTGCGGCAAAGGGAACGGGACCTTCCCGCTCAACCTCTACGACACTTCAGTCAAGGTCCCCGCGATCGCCTCACTGCCAGGCGTGGTGCCCGAGGGCGTGGTCTGCGAGCAACTGCTGAGTCAGTATGACGTGCGGCCGACGCTGCTTGAGCTTGCGGGCGTGGGCGATCCGGAGACCGAGGCGCTGCCGGGGGCGAGCTTCGCCTCGCTGCTGATGGGGGGCGATGAGGCGCCGCGTGAGGACGTAGTGGTATTTGATGAGTACGGCCCGGCGCGGATGATCCGCACGCGGGAGTGGAAGTACATCCGCCGCTACCCCTTCGGCCCGAACGAGTTGTACGACATCGCCAGCGACCCGGATGAGACCACCAACCTTGTGGATGAGCCGGAGCAGGTGGGGCGCATTGCGGAGCTACGGCAGCGGATGGAGCGGTGGTTCGAGGGATACGCGGACCCGGAGGTAGACGGACTGCGCGAGTCGGTCACCGGCTTCGGGCAGCTTGGCCTCTCCGGGTTGCGTGGCGATGGCGCGGAGGCGTTCGACCGCCTGCCCGGCATGCACGCGGCCGGGCTGGATGAGGGCCGGTGGGATGATGACTGACGCCGTGCCTGCATCTGATACTGCTGATGGAGGGACCGCGCATGAAGACGCCCGCGATGCTGATGATCTACCTGACGACGGCGCTGGTCGCGGTTGCCGCCGGATCGGCTCTCTGTGAGGACAACCTGTTCGTCAATGGATCGTTCGAGGATGTCGCCGAGGACGGCGCCCCCGCGCAGTGGCGTCCGGTGGTCTTCAACACCGCCGGGAAGTCGCTCCTTGGAGCCGATGGCGGCCGCTCGGGTGACAACTACGCGATCCTGCGTGGCGGTGGCGCAGAGGATCGCGCGGCATGGCGGCAGCACGTCGCGTGGAACACGCAGGATCGAGGCGTCACCGTCAGCGGCTGGTACCGTACCGCCGGCGTGGCAGAGGCAAGCGGCAAGGGCGCATCCATCCGCTTCCTGTTCAACGCCCAGCCCGACGTCTGGGAGCACCTCGCCATCGAGACGGCGTTCTATCCGCCCGCCGAGCAGTGGACGCCCGTCACGACCACCTACCTGGTTCCTGAGGGGACGCGGGACCTTGTCGTCGAGCTGTTCCACTGGTACACCCCCGGCGAAACCCACTGGGATGACGTGGCTATCCGACCCGCAACGGAGGCTGAACTGATGGAGCACCTGCTGCCGGCCTCAATGGCGGTTGATCGCGACCCGGAGCCGGGGCGCAACGTTCCCTACTCGCCCGCCGATGGCGAGACGGTGCGGCTCAACCCGCCGCCGCTGCTGTGGCTGCCCTCGGGGAGCGTTGACACGAGCGACACGGAGCGGTGGGAGCAGCTTCCGCAGCATCCGGCGAGCTGGTCGCCGCATGGCGATGTGACTTACCGCCTGCAGGTATCGCGTAGCGATCGCTTCGCGCCCGAGGAGTTGGCGGTTGATAAGGCGGGGCTCATCTACACCGCCGAGATGCTCACTGAACCGCTCGCGACCGGCGAGTGGCACTGGCGATACGGGGTGGACATCGGCGAGCACTCGACCATCTGGAGCATGGCCCGTCGCTTCACGGTGACGGACGATGCGGCTCCGTGGCCCTATCCGCCGGCGGAGAGCTTCGTGGTGGCGAACACTCGCCCCCGCCTGCTCGTGTCGGCCGAACGCGTCCCGCAGTTGCGCCGGCGTGCGGCAGAGGGCGATCTGCAGGACGTGGCGAGCGAGCTTCTGAGGGCCGTCGAGCGGTATGCGGGGGAGGAACTCGTGGCGGAGCCGGAGACGACGCCTTCGCTGGCGCCGGAGCGCGGGCCGTATGCGGTGCATGTCATGCGCACCACGCGGCCACCGATGGATGTGATGGAGAGAGTCGCCTTCGCCTACCTGCTGACGGGGGATGAAGCCGCCGGTGCGGAGGCGAAACGTCGCATCCTGCACTTCTTCTCGTGGGACCCGCAGGGGACAACCGGCTACTTCGGCTACGACGAGCCCGCCATGTGGGTGATGATGCGCGGAGTGCGGGCGTATGACTGGACCTGGGATCTCTTCACCCCTGAGGAGCGGGAGCTGGTGGAGTCTGCGATGCGTGTGCGCGCGGCGGACATGTACCGCATGCTGCGCAGGATGCCGTTTGACAACAACCCCTACTCCAGCCATCCGGGGAGGACCATCGGCTTCCTCGGCGAGGCCGCGATCGCGTTCTACCACGAGTGGGAAGAGGCGCCGGAGTATCTCGACTACATCACGCGCATATACTGGGGCGTCTACCCGGCGTGGGGCAAAGATGATGGTGGCTGGAACGAGGGGCCGGGCTACTGGAACGCGTACATGAGCTTCGGTCTGCACTTTGTCCTCGCGCTCAGAGAGGCCACAGGCATTGACCTCGCGCAGCGGCCGTTCTTCGCCAACACCCCCTACTACGGACTTTACACCACCCCTCCGCACGGCACGATGGCGCCATTCGGCGACGGCACAGAGTGGCTGCCCCGGCGGCACGGAAGCCTGATCTACTGGTTCAGCACGCTCAACCGCGACCCGATCATCCGCTGGTATGCCGAGCAGTCAGGCGCCGGACCGGGCAGCAGTGCGCTGGGAGTGCTGCTCAAGGATGACACGATCGAGCCCCGGCCGCCCGCTGAACTGCCGACGGCGCGGCTCTTTGAGGGTGCCGGGCTGGTGGCCATGCGCACCGACCTTACCGCCGGCATCAACGACGTCGGCCTGGTGATGAAGTCCAGCCCCTTCGGCGCGGTCTCACACGGGCACAACGATCAGAACTGCTTCGTGCTGGAGGCCTTCGGCGAGGCGCTGGCGGTATCAACCGGGTATTACAACTACTACGGGTCGCCGCATCACGACCGCTGGACCAGACAGACCAGGGCGAAGAATGGCATCACGTTCGATGGCGGCGAGAGCCAGGACCGCGGCTGGCACGCCACCGGCGCGATCACGGCCTTTGTCCACGGCGACGACTTCGATGTCGCGATCGGTGACGCCACTCCCGCGTGGGGAGGCAGGCTGACGCGGGCAGTTCGGGAGATCGTTCATGTGCGGCCCGGGATCTTCGTGATTCGCGATGACCTCGCCAGCGAAGTGCCCCGGACCTTTGAGTACCAGCTTCATGCGATCGAGCAGATGACGCTGCGGTCCGAGGCGAACGAGGTCCTCATCACCCGCCCGGCGGCGAGCCTCACCGCGCGGTTCCTCGAACCGGCGGCGGCTCATATCACTCAGACGGATCAGTTCGATCCGCCCCCGGCGTGGCCGCCGGATCGGGAGTATGCCAACCTCTGGCACACTACCGTCGCGCAGACATCGGCGCGCAATGAGGCCGAGTTCCTCAGCGTACTTATGCCCGCGCGGGCTGGCGAGGAGGCCGATCTGCCACAGACGCGCCACCTGCTGAGCGACACCGCGCGCGGTGTGGAACTGACCTATCCTGACGGAAGGCGATGCATCGTTGCTTACGCGCTGCCGGGCACGACGGGGTCGCTCACGCTGGAGGGCTTCGTGAGCGACGCGCGTATCTTCGCGGTGAATCTGGCCGGCCGACGGAACGCCCGAGGGTATGCTGCTACACGGCGGTACCAGCCTGACGCTTGACCAGCGCGAACTCACAGACGGGTGACCCGATATGTGCCGGAGGAGTTGACAGATTGGGCCGATCACTACTGAGTTTCAGTGGCGCGGCTGCCTCTCTGACGCTCATTGCGCTCCTGCTTCCCGCCAGCGGATCTGCGCAGGTCGCGATGAGCCCGGAGATGCAGGCGAGGGGACAGGCACTGCTTGAGCGGCTGCAGGAGGGGGCGGCCATCAGTGTGGTAGCCTACGGCGACTCAATCACGGATGCCTGGGGCACCGATGGCACCCACGTCTATCATCGCCTCTTCGCGGACGCCCTCGCCTACCGCTTCCCCGATGCCCAGATCGTCACGCACGTGTCCGGCAACCCCGGCTGGACCACCGAAGACGCGCTGCGCAGCTACGATCGCCGCCTCGACGGCCTCGCGCCCGATCTGATGCTTGTGCAGTTCGGCGGCAACGATCGCGGGTGGGGGAGACCGTTGAGCTTCATCCGCCGGGACCTCGCCACGCTGCTGACGCGCGCTGCCACCGAGACCGATGCTCTCGTCATCGCCTGCCTGCCGCCATGGGCTGAGGAGATCCACGATGGCGAGTGGGCCTTTGCGTCTCGTGAGGCCGCGGCTGAGGCGGGAGTCCCGGCCGCGGACTTCCACCGCGCCATCCGCGAGGCCCCGCATGACTTCCGCGGCTCGTTCCCCTACGGCAGTCATCCGAGCAGCTACAGCCACGTGGTGATGGCGAAGGAACTTCTGCGCGTATTTGACAGCAGCACCGCTGCTCCGGCACTCCTCGAGTGCGAGATCCAACGCGGGGCGGCGCCGTTGGGTGAGATGAGCTACGCGTTCAGTGCCACGGTCGCCGCCGGGACCGCCGAGCCTGTCGGTTTCGACGCGCGGATCGAGTTCGGTCGCGAGAGCCGCGACACGGAGGGCATTGCGGCGGCGGAGGCGCCGGTAGCCATCTCTGAGCAGTTCCCGGTGCCCGAGGGCCTGCCCGCGGGCAGGTCGTACACGATCCCGGTGCGGCTGTGGACTCGCGCTGAGGGCGCAGGGAGCTTCGATGTGGGTTGGCTGGCGGTTGCGCCTGCGCTGACCGCGGGTCCGGAGGCGAAGTGGCAGGCGCTCGGCGCGGATTCGGTTGTGCTGGGCAAACACCTGTGGCAGGGGGAGGCAGACCTGTCGGCCCGGTTCCGCGCCCGCGCATTCCGCGATACGCTCCGTTTCGACGTCGAGGTCGCTGACGATCAGGTGTCGGTAGGCGATCTCTTCGATCCGTCGCGTGGGGATTGCGTTGAGGTATACCTCGACCTGCGCCCCGATGGGGAGCAGGGCAGGCCGATCTACAGCGAGGACGTCCTCGCGCTGCAGGTGATCCCGCCGGCCCGGCCTGGCGGGCAGATGCAGTGGCGCAACATGCACCCGCTGCCCGCCGATCTCGCCGACCTGTCCGTGAACGCGCATCTGAGCGTCGGCGGATACCGCGTCACGGTCGAACTGCCGCTGGCGGCAGTCGAGGCACGCCGCGGAGCAGACTGGGGCGGCATCGGCCTCGATGTCGGCGTCAATGACGCCGACCATGGCACGCGTAAGGTGCAGATGATGTGGGCGGGCACCGCGGAGAACTACCTTAGCCCCGCGTGCCTCGGAGGGTTATATCCGGGGCAGGTGGCGGATGGCGCGCGACGCATGATCGTGCAGTAGACGGCTCAGGGATTGACCAGCGCGCCCGCCGGCAATCTCGCCTGAATCTCCGGCCACCACTCGTCGGGACCGCCGTGGGCGCCGATGCGCTCCGAGACATCCTCCGACCAGTGCAGGTCGCTGCCGCCGCTGGAGAGCAGGCCATGTTCCTCGCACCACGAGCGGTAGAATGGCCTCAGCTCCGGCGGAACGAGACGATGAGCGCACTCGGCCCCATCGAGCAGCAGCTCCTCGCGCAGCAGGTTCATGCGATCGAGATTGTCGCGCTGGAAGTAGCCGGTGGGGTGGGCAATGATCAGCAGCATCCCCTGCTGCTTCACCGCGGGCAGGACGAAATCGGCGGCGGGGTAGGGCGGCCGTGCCACCTTCTCTGCCGCAGCCGCGAGGACGGTACCGTACTCCGCCTCGTTGGCGATGAAGCCGCGCTCGACGAACCAGGCGCGCTGCATCTTGTTGGCGACGTGTGTCATGCCCTGCACCTCAAGCGCTCGGGCCGGGCGGTATGACTCCAGCAGTTCCCGGCGATGCTCGTCGGTGTAGTCGAAGCCGATGGCCCGCATGCCGGCGGTAGTTGCGGCAGCGTATTCGCGCTGCCACTCATGATAGGCATCCCACACCGGCGTCAGGGCTTCGATGGCCGCAGCGGTGAAGCCGAGGCAGACGACGTCGATGGAGCCGGTGCTGGCGGTGACCGTCAGTTCAGCGCCGGGGACGAGCGTGATCTGCGGGTAACGCTCTGCTGTCGCGATGGCCTCATCCAGCCCGTCCACGATGTGGTGGTCGGTGATCGCGATGCGGCGCACGTCATGTGCCAGTGCGGCGGCGAAATGCTCATCCACCGTCGCCATCGCGTCATAGCTCCAGCAGGTGTGCAGGTGCAGGTCATAGGACGCGCGGCGCGTCGTGTGCTGATCGGGCATCGAGGGAGCCTCCAGTCGTCTCACATGCAGGGCGGGTGCAGCAGGGCCCTCTTCGCCATTGCCGTACGCGAACCTCCACCCGGGCGGGTCACCGGGTGGAGGCAGTCTGTCGAGCGGGCGCTGCTACATCGGCAGGCCGGGTACGCCGGGCGCATCCGGTGTGTCGGGCGGCTCCGGGACACCTGTGTCGAGAAGCTGGATCGGAGCCTCCAGACGCACCGTCGAGCCCGGTTCTGCGACCGAAACGCTCATCTGGTCACTCACGATCACGCAGGTGGCCGGGGGAGTGACGTTCACAGTATGCTGACCCTCACCGATATTCTGCACGGTGAACTCGCCTGCGGCGTCAGTGGTCCCGGACTTTCCGGCGATGGTCACCTGAACACTCGCCAGGCCCGCACCAGAGCCGACATCAACCACCGTGCCCTCCACCTGCGCATTCGCACAGGAGACTTGAGCTACCCGGGTAGCGGACTGCCCCGCCTCGTTCTCCACCCGACACTCGATCTCACAGGCTGTCGCAACCGCGGGCGCGCGCCACGTCACGGCTGACCCGGTGCCTTCGATCAGACCGCCGTCACAGCTCCAGGTGTACTCCAGTGAACCGCCGGCAGGGTCGGTGGCCTCACACCGCACGGCGGTGACGGCGCCGAGCCAGAGCATGCTGCGGTCGGCTGTCAGTGAACTGATCTGAGGTGCGGTGTCATCAACTGCGCCATCGTTTCCCCCGCCGCCGCATCCAACCAGCAGCACAGACACGATCACCAGCGATGCGAATGCGATTCTCATAGCGAATCCCTCTCAGGTAAGTCCTGCTCTTCCCCGGCATAAGCTGGACGTCTGACCGATCCCTCCGGTCCGCGAGGCGCGGCTACCGGTCAACCCGAAGCGTTGTCAGCGAGCGGACCTGCGCGCCGTCATCGTCTCGCGCCACGATCCGGATCAGATAGATGCCGCTCGGCACTGCCGTGCCATCGCCACCGCGCAGGTTCCACGTTGCGGTGTTGAGGCCGGAGGCCATGGCGGCGCCGCTAAGCAACTGGCGCACGCTGCGCCCGGCGATGTTCATCACTTCCACATCCACGGTGGCGTCCGCCGACAGACTAAACTGCATCGCCGCAGTGCCGCTGCTGCTCTGCATGGCCTGGACACTGCTGATCGTCACGGGGAGGTCGGTCCGCGGTCGGACGATCAGGGTGAAGTGTCGCGGCGCTGCCGCAGCCGACGTATAGCTGTAAGCCGGGCAGGTGCGCAGGTAGATCAGCCGGTCGGCGTCCCGATCCTGCAGGTAGATGCTGTGTGTGCCTGGGATGCCCGAGAGATCGGGGCAGCTTACCGAGACCTCCTGCCCGCTCTCGGCTCCGGCGATGGAGAAGTCCCACTCGTAGCTGCCGGTGGCGGTGGGTGAGGCAAGCTCTAGTGCCGCCATGGTGCCGTCCGTTGGAGTGAAGAACAGGTCAACGCTGCCGTCCACCGGCGGCGGGTTCGGCAGGAGCGTGCCGGACCGCTCGGAGTTCACGCCGCAGTAGTTGTGGGCGTCCTCGCCGCGCGAGGTCGAGGCGACGAGCTGGATGAGCCAGTCGCCCTCGGCCACCATCGGAAGCTCCAGGCTCGGGGTCACATCTGCCGGCACGATCCCATTGAGCATCGTCAGCGTACAGTCCGCTCCCGCGTAGACCCAGTAGCTTCGCCACGGCTCAAGCACCGTGTCGATGCGGGGTATGCCGACTATATCCGCCACCAGGTGGTATGCGCCGTCGTAGTAGGTCCACGCGACTCTGTGGAACCGCTCGATACCCTCAGCGGAAAGCGCCGCCATTGGTATCTCGGTGTTCCACGGCAGTGCCACCTGGTTCCAGCCCGCGCCCGCCGCGCAGTTATAGGTGGCCTCGCCGTAGGGCGTCCCCGGCACCTTGACCTGCCGGTGCGTCCCCATCGGGAAGAGCGCCCAGCATGCTGCACCGGCGGCCCACTGATCGGTGCGATCGGCCGTGTATGCCTGCTGCGCGGCATCCCACAGCGCGACTCTGTCCGCACCGAGCAATCCGCGCATGGACGCAGCCTGCGCCGGCTCTATCGGCAGGCCCACCATCTGCAGCCCCGGCCCGAACAGGTGCGAGAGCGCGGGCGCCACCTGCTGCTCGAAGCTGTCTGTCACGCTGACCTCGGGGCGTATTGTCGAAGTGACCGTCACTTCGATCGTGTAGGCGGTCTGCGCCGTCACCTCAGGCGCGTTCCAGGTGGGTGTGCGTGAAGCGGGATTGTCGAAGCTGCCCGCGTTCGTGCCGGCCGCGTCCACCGCCGTCCAGAGATACTGCAGAGCCTCGCCCCGACTGTCTGCGGCTGTCACCGAACAGAGGACCCGGCCACCGGTAACCACGGGGTTCGGATCTCCGGCGGGTCCGGCAGTGATCTCTATCCCGTAATACGGCTCTACTCGCTGGACAAACGACGCGGTCGCGGTCACATCGGCAGAGTCGCCGCAGGTGACCGTCACATTGATCTCATACTCCTGCACGTCCTCAGTGTTGTTCGCGGGAGCCGTCCAGGTCGGGTTCTGGGCGGTCGCATCGTCGAAGCTGCCCGCCCCTCCCTCAGCCCACCAGGCGTAGAGCAGACCGTGCCCGAGAGTGTCCGAGCCGGTTACCGAGCACTGCACCTGGCCGCCCGAAGCGATGGTGTCAGTCTCGCCCGTCGGCCCCTGCGTGATCGTCACCTCATGTACCGGCGACACACGCTGCATGAAGCTCGCGGTCTCGGTGAGGCCGGCGTCTTCGGCGCAGGTCACCGTCACGGTTATCTCGTACTGCTGCACGTCCTGGGTCTCGTTAACCGGCGCCGTCCATGTCGGGTTGTCAGCGGAGGGGTCGCTGAATGTCCCAGCGTCGCCCGCGGCCGTCCAGTTGTAGATCAGAGCGTGAGGCAGCGTGTCCGTAGCAGTCACCGAACACTGCACTGTGCCGCCGGAGTAGACCGGGGTCTGATCCGATTCCGGCCCCGCGGTGATAGCCAGTTCATGCAGCGGCGCGACCTGCTGCACGAAGGAGGCCGTGGCGCTTCGGGTCGGGTCCGTGGTGCAGGTGACGACTGCGGTGATCTCGTACTCCTGCACGCTCTGCGTGTTGTTGGCGGGAGCGGTCCAGATCGGATTCTGGGCAGTGGCGTCATCGAAGCTGCCTGCGCCATTCTCCGCCGTCCACTGGTAGCTCAGTTCATGGGAGAAGCTGTCCTCCGCCGCGACCGAGCACTGCACCTCGCCTCCCGAGTCCACCGGGTTCGGGTCGCCCGCAGGCCCGGCCGTGATGGTGACCTCGTGCATCGGCGCGACCTGCTGGATGAAGGACGCAGTCGCCGTCCGTGTCGGATCGAGCGAACAGGTGACTGTTACGGTGATCTCATATTCCTGCACAGTCTCCGTGCCGTTTGCGGGAGCAGTCCACCGGGGTGTGCGCAAGGAGGGGTCGCTGAAGCTGCCGGCGTCGCCCTCCGCGGTCCATGCGTAGATCAGGTCGTGGCCGAGGGTATCGGTGGCCACCACCGAGAGATCAACTGTGCCCCTGGCGTCGACCGGGTTCTCATTGCTGGAGGGCGCCTCGGTGATCTGCACCTCGTGGACAGGCGTCACCCGCTGGACATAGGTGGCGGTAGCGGTCCGCGTGGGATCATCCGGACAGGTTACCGTGACAGTGATCTCGTACTCCTGCACGATCTGCGTATTGTTCGTGGGCGCGGTCCAGATCGGGTTCTGTGCCGTCGGATCATCGAAACTGCCCGCGTCGCCCTCAGCCGTCCAGAGGTACTCCAGCGCATGAGGCAGCGTATCGGTGGCGGTCACCGAGCACTGCACCTGGCCCGCGGAGTAGATGGGATCGCGGTCACCCACCGGTCCCTCGGTTATCTGCACTGCGTGTACAGGAAGCACCCGCTGTGTGTATGACTCGGTGTCCGTCAGCGTGGGATCATCCGGACAGGTCACGGTGACGGTGATCTCATACTCCTGTACGGCCTGCGTGCTGTTCTCGGGAGCGGTCCAGACCGGATTCGGCGCGGTGGCATCACTGAAGCTGCCCGCGCCGCCCTGCGCCGACCACTGATACTCCAGCGCGTGGGGCAAAGTGTCGTTGCCGGTCACCGAACACTGCACCTGTCCGCCGGAGTAGACCGGGTTCGGATCTCCGGCCGGGCCGGCGGTTATGGATACCTCGTGCAGCGGGCTCACATTCTGGATGTAGCTGGCGGTGGCGCTGACGGTGCCATCTGTCGCGCAGGTGACGGTGCAGGTGATCTCGTACTGCTGTACGCTCTGTGTGCTGTTCGCCGGCGCGGTCCAGATCGGGTTCTGAGCCGAAGCGTTATTAAAGCTGCCTGCATCGCCCTGCGCCGACCACTGATAGACTAAGCCATGCGAGAGGGTATCGCTCGCAGTCACCCCGCACTGAACCTGTCCCTCCGAGTAGACCGGGTTGGGCGCGCCGGATGGTCCGTCGGTGATGTTGACCTCATGCGTCGGAGTGACCTGTTGGGTGTAGGTGTCGCTTACGAACTCGCTGTCATCAACCGCGCAGGTGACGGTGCAGGTAATGTCGTACTCCTGCACCGTGCCGGTGCTGTTCACCGGAGCCGTCCAGATTGGATTGCGGGCGGCAGCGTTGTTGAAGCTGCCCGCGTCGCCCTCAGCCGTCCACTGGTAGCGCAGATTGTGAGACAGCGTGTCGGTGGCGGTGACAGAACACTGCACCTGCTGCCCGGAGTAGACCGGGTTGGGACTGCCGGTGAGTTCTGTGATAGCTACTTCGTGCAGTGGGCTGACCCGCTGCGTGTAGGAGGTGGTGGCGCTGACGGTCGGATCAACCGCGCAGGTGACGGTGCAGGTGATCTCATATCGGTGGACGTCCTGTGTGCTGTTGGTCGGCGCCGTCCAGATCGGGTTCTGCGCGGTGGCATCATCGAAGCTGCCCGCGTCTCCCTCGGCAGTCCACTGGTATATGAGCCCGTGGGGAAGTGTATCGGCGGCAGTCACCGAGCACTGCACCTGCTCGCCGGAGTAGACAGCATTCGGCGCACCCGACGGCCCGGCAGCTATGGACACCTCGTGGATCGGGTTGACCTGCTGGGTAAAGGTGGCGGTGGTCTTGATGGCGCTGTTGCCCGAGCAGGATACCGTAACCGTCAGGTCATACTCCTGAACACTCTGGGTGTTATTCACCGGAGCGGTCCAGATGGGAGTGCGTGCCGTGGCGTTGCTGAAGCTGCCGGCATCGCCCTCCGCCGACCACTGATACAGCACCGCATGGCCGAACGTATCCGCGGCTGTCACGCTACACTGCACCTGCTCGCCCGACTCGACCGGGTTCGGATCACCGGACGGGCCGGCGCTGATCTCCACCTCATGCACCGGCTCAACGCGCTGCGTATAGGTAGCTGTGTCGCCGACAGTTCCATCGGTTGCGCAGCTAACGGTCACCGTGATGTCATATTCCTGGATGGTCCCGGTCCTGTTCTCCGGGGCGGTCCAGATGGGATTCTGCACGGTTGGATCATCGAAGCTGCCTGCGTCGCCCTCCGCTGTCCATTGGTATTGCAGCGCATGTGCCAGCGTATCAATGGCGGCTGCCGAGCACTGCACCTCCTCGCCCGAGTAGACCGGGTTCGGGATGCCGGAAGGTCCGGACGTGATCGACACCTCATGTCGCGGACTGACGCGTTGCGTGTAGGAAGAAACGACACTCCTGCTGCTGTCGGCCGGACAGGTAACCGTTACCGAGATCTCATACGAGGCTTCGGTCTGGGTGCTATTCGCCGGAGCAGTCCAGATCGGGTTCTGCGTCGTGGGATCATCGAAACTCCCCGCGCCGCCTTCGGCGCTCCAGGAGTAGGTAAGAGTATGTGGCAGCGTATCCGCGGCGGCCACCGAACATTGGACGGTGCCGCCGGACTCAACCGGATTCGGGGTCCCGGACGCCGGAGTCGTGATGGTGACTTCGTGTATCGGGTCAACCTGCTGGGTGTAGCTTGCTGTAGCGCTGAGCGTGGGGTCGCCCGAACAGGTGACGGTGACGGAGATATCGTACTCCTGTACGCTCTGAGTGGCATTGACAGGAGCCGTCCATACCGGTGCCGCGGCTGCCGCGTTGTCGAAGCTGCCTGCGCCACCCTCGGCAGACCACGCATAAACGAGGTCATGGCCGTAGGTATCGCTGGCGGTTACCGAGCAGGCCACCTGCTCGCCCGAGTAGACGGGGTTGGGGTTCCCGGACGGGCCGGCGGTGATCAGCACCCCGTGGATCGCGATTGGATCAGACTCTAACCAGTCTCCGTAGTCTGTGCCATCGTAGCCGCGCGCGCGGGCCTTCCATTGCTGGCCCACGGCGGTATTGCTGCTCGATAATGTGGCGCCATCGTAGCCCCACGCACTCCAGCCGCTGCCGCTGTTGCTGCTCCACTGGTAAACATAACTGACGCTATCACCGAGGTCAGGGTCGTTGCTGCCGCCCGCGGTGGCGCTGAGATCGTCGATGGTCTCAGGTTCAGTCGGTGAGATCAGCAGGGCCGTCGGCGCGCTCGGCGGGGCGTTGCCTATCGTGACCGGCGCGGATGCCATCCAGCCGCTGTAGACCGTCCCGTCGAAAGTGCGCGCCTGTGCCTTCCATTGCTCACCGCGTATCGTGTTGGACGCATCGAGTGTGCCGCTGCCATCGGCCCATGCGTTCCAGCCGCCGCCATCGTCGCTGCTCCACTGGTACTCGTAGGAGAGGGTATCGGCGGTGTCGGGATCAGTGGCGCCGACTGGGGTGGCCGTGAGGTTGTCCGCGGATGTCGGTGCTGAGGGCGTGATGTTCACGCTGGTGGGCGCGGTCGGACCTGTGTTGCCGATGGTCACCGTTGCCGATTCGAGCCAGTCGCCATAGGAGGAGCCATCGAAGCCGCGGCGCGCGCCTTCCACTGTTGCCCCTTCGAGGTGCTGGCGGCGGGCAAGGTCTGGCCCTCGTTGCCCCATGCGCTCCAACCGGCGCCGGAGTTGCTGCTCCACTGGTAGCGGTAGCCGACGATGCTGTCCCCATCCGGATCCGAGCCCCCGGTCGCGCTGGCGATGATGATGTCGGTCGTCAGCGGACTTGTTGGCATCACCCTTACTTCGGTTGGGGCGGAGGGCGGAGTATTGTCGTCAGCGAAGGCCTTGATGCAGAAATTGGCGGTCGGATCGAGTGTTGTGAGGTCCCACCAGACAGACCCGTTCGAGCTGTAGTAGCTTTGTCCAGGTGAGGCGGTAGCCGCGCTGGCCCAGCCAGGAACGGCAAACTCCACAGCCAATGGGGCACTGCCGCCATTCACGATATAGATCGATACGGAGAATGTGTCGCCAGCGACGACGCTGACGGGAGTCGGTAGCTGCACCGTATGGTACCCGGCGTATGGAAAGCTGCCTGTCGCCGTGGCAACTGGCGA
>JAAYJW010000334.1 GCA_012522765.1 candidate division WS1 bacterium
ATGTTGACGATCCGCCCCCAGCGCCCACGCATCATCGGCCGGATGGCCGCCTTCGTGCAGTGGAAGGCGCCGTCGAGCGAGACAGAGATGACCTCGCGCCAGCTTTCCGGCTTGAGCATCATCAGGTAGGCGTCGCCGATCACGCCCGCATTGTTGACAAGAATATCCAGGCCCCCAAGGTCGCTTGCGACGCTCTTCACCATCGTCTGCACCGCGTCGAAGTCAGTCACGTCGGCGCAGACGGCGATAGCCCTGCCACCATCGCGCTCGATCTGCGCCACGACCTCCTCGGCTGCGTCGGCGCGTTCACGGTAGTTGACGGCCACCGCCGCTCCGCAGCGCGCAAGCTCAAGCGCAATCGCCCGACCGATGCCTCGCGATGCCCCCGTCACCAGCGCCACGCGTCCGCTCAGGTCAACCATGCGCTCGCTCCTCCCCCACGAAGCGCCGCACGTCCTCTTCGCTGACGACGCCCTTGATGCCCAGCGCGGTTGCGACTTCCTCGAGCGTAACATCTCGATCGCGCGCGAGCTTCCTCGCCGCCGGCGTGCCACGCACCGCGCTATCTTCGCCCCTGCGCCGCCTCTCGCGCTTGCCGCGCACCGCGCCAAGGTCAAGGTCGAGGTCGAGGTCAAGTTCCTCCACGGCGGCGGCGCGATGCTCTGCCATCAGCGCCTCATTGCGCTCTCGCACATCCGCCGGCGGCTCCTCATCGGGCCCGCCGATGAACGCGATGACGAAGCCCACCGGGACGGTGCTGCGGGGCGGGCAGTAGATCGCCTTCACGATCCCGTCCCTCTCGGCCTCGTACTCGAAGGTGGCTTTGTCGGTGATGATCTCGCAGAGGGCATCCCCCGCCAGCACCTCGTCGCCCTCCTCCACCAGCCAGCGGCTGACGGTCGCTTCGTTCAGGTTTTCCGCCCACTTCTCAATGATGCACAGATCGGCCATCGCTGATGCTCCTCGTGTGGTAGTCACTGCGCGGAAGAAGTTCGTCATCGCAAGCGGCAGCCCCTTCTTGGAAGCGCGCAGAAGGGGGTACGACTGCGGAGCTGCGCGCCGCCCCTGCGAGGGCGCAGGGGCCACGACGGCAACTAACGGCGCGGCGGGGTACAAGCCCCCGCCCTACAACGGCACCAACGCCGTCGTCAGCAGTTCCTCCCCGAGGGGGGTGAGGTAGCTGTTTGCCGTTGGAGAGGCCGCCCCCCGCGTCGGCCTGTGCCGTCGCAATCTGCTGTTGCCGTACGCCGTTCGGAGCGACGCATCTGCCGTTTGGATGCGTCGGTCGTTTGCCGTTGCCGCTTGCCGTAGCCAGCCGCATAAAGCCGCTCCGACAGCTACCCTGCGGAAGTCATGTGCCACGGGCGCCCTCGCCCGTGGGGCGTTCGGACAACCGCTCCTTGCGGCACGGCGCACGGGCGAGGGCGCCCGTGCCACATGAACGGCAACAACAACGGCAAAGGCTCTACCGCGCACGGACAAGAGTTCTGCGGGCCGGGGTGGAACCTCCCGCTTCGCGGGACCGTCGCTTCGCGCCGGCGGCCCCTCCTACGGCAACGACCCTCGCGCCTTCAGCCCGGAGTCCAGGCGCCCCGCCTGGACACGTCCCGCCCGCGACGCCGCCGTCGCTCCCGACATCCCCCCGCACAAATAGAACCTTTCGCCCTTGCGTACATTCATATACAATGGCGTAAGTTTACTGAGGGGAGAGGCGAATGAAAGTCACCGTCACCGCCATCGTCTGCTGCACAATACTTGTTGCCGTCACAACCCCTATCTTCGCCCAGAGCGCCTGCGAGTTGACGTTCGAGCGCATCGGCGAGGACTGGGTGCCAAGCCCGCTGGATCAGAACACCGGCGAGCTTTCGCTGCTTGATCGCCCACAGAGCGATCATCACGGCGCTCTGCGTATCCCGGCTAAGACGCCGAAGTCATTCGGCGTCACCTACTACCCGTGGCGCGACTGGAGCGGTTACACCACGCTGAGCTTCGAGCTCTACCTCCCGCCGGAGATGCCCGCGACCGCCGACGTGCAGGTCTAC
>JAAYJW010000335.1 GCA_012522765.1 candidate division WS1 bacterium
ACTTCGGAACATGAGACTCGCCCCCTCTGCAGTTGGCTAGCGCCCTCACAAGCATACTTGATGGCCGCTGCTATGTCATCTCCCGCAGACGGGTGGCCGCCGTCAATGCGGCCTCCGAGTGCGGCCATGTCTGACTTATCCGCAGGAGCATTTCCCGTTCGCGCTCTTCATCAGCACGCCGCGCGTAGAGGCTCGCGATGCGAAGCGCCGCCGCGGGCGCCTGTTCGCTGTCAGGATGTGCCTGCACAACAGCCATCAGCGCTGGAAGCGCCAGTCGCTCCTCACCGCGACTCTGGCAGGTCGCGCCGAGGCGCATCAGCACCGCCGGGTCGAAGTCGCCCGGGCTGAACCTCTGCACCAGTTCGGGGAAGCGCGCGATTGCCTCGTCGCACCGATTCTCCAGCAGCAGCAGCCGGAGGTGCTCGTTCCAGTGCCACGCCGCCCTGTCCTGCATGCCCGCGACCATGTCGTAGCATGCCGCGGCGTCGGCGTGTAGCTGTGCGTCACCGGGCCGATTGGCGATGCGCTCCTCCAAACGCCGTGCGGCCGCCAGCCATGCTCCCGCTTCTATGTACCGACGCGCCTCGTCATATTTGATCTCGTGCGCGCCCTCGCCGGGCATCCGCAACGCCCATGCCCAGACTGCGCCTGCCGCAAAGCCCCCCAGATGTGCCCAGTGCGCGACGCCGCCGACGCCTTGCTGGCCGACCGCTATCAGTGCCCAGATGAGATCCCACCCGAGGAAGGCTATCCCAACCCATAGCGCGCGCACGTAGAAGATGTAGGGCAGCAGCCACCAGAAGAAGAAGCGCACCCGGACCCCGTGATAGCGCAGCACGAAGAGTGAGACGACGCCCATGATCGCCCCCGACGCGCCGACGAGGCCGACCGCGAGATCCTCCGGGTAGAGCAAGACCGATGACAGCACGTGCAGGCCCGCGGCCGCGAGCCCGGCGCTGAAGTAGACGAGCATGAGCCGCCCGCGGCCGAGAGCATCCTCGGCGTGAGGGCCGAATACCCAGAGGAAGAGCATGTTGCCGCCGAGGTGCACGAGGCTCCCGTGGGCGAACATGTAGGTGATCGGCATCCACCACTGCAGGCGCGCGAAGACGAGGTCGAAGTTCGAGCCCTGCGGCCCGCCCTGCAGGAAGAAGTAGACGTAGACGTTCGCGGCTATCAGCGACAGCGTCGCCCATGGAAAGGCCCGGAGCTTCCGCTCAGTTCCTATCGGGAAGAGCAGCACGAGGTGCCCTCACTTCAGGCGCGGGTCTGCCGATTAGTTGTCCGTTGGTCCGTCCGCGGTGTCGGCAACCGAACCGACGCGCACAAACAGCTTCGCCGTCGGCTCCTCGCAGGCGACCCGCCACTGTGGATGGAGCTCAAGTCCCCTGACCAGCGGCGAACTGATGGACACGATCGCCCAGTCAATCTCATAATCGTAGAGCGCCTCGGTCCATCCCTCGTTCATCTTGTGCGCCTTCTGCCAGTCCTGGATGAGTTCGCGGCCCATCACGTCCGCGCGCCCATCCACGAACACGCGCTGCTGCGGCCACATCTCCCAGATCAGATAGCCGCCCCAGCGGTAGGTATTGTACATGCGCCCCTGCAGATCGTTGTCCTTCGCCCACTGGACGCATTCCACCGGCAGGTCGGTCCTGAATGCCTCCGGGGCCCTGCGCATCGCGGGGGGGAACGCCAGTCCGGCCGCGATCACGAGCGTGAGCACAATCGCCCAGTACAGCGCCGCCGGCCCGCGTTCGCGATCGGCATCTTCAAGCCCACCGACGTTCATGCGCCCGAGAAGGTCGCTCAGGTGCATCGCCAGAACGGGGGCAAGGGCGAACGCGTAGAGCGCCGTGTTACGCTGCCACTTCAGCACACTGTAGAGGAACACCGCGGTCAGCGCGACATCCCACAGCCGCGAGCGGTGCCCCGATGCGGCGAATGCGGCGGTGCTGAGCACGATCAGCGCGCCGAGCCACAGGAAGATCTCCTGCGAGAAATCGGGGGATGCATACTCCGTGATGAAGCTTTTGTGCCACGAGTGATCGCCGAAGACGTATCCGAGCGGGTAGATCGCTCCCTCGACGCCATTCGGGTTCACGAGGCATGCCGCCAGGCTGAGGATGATTCCGGCGCCGAGGAACGCGGGGGTGGGGCCAATCTTCTCTCCAGCACGGTAGCGCATGAACCACTCCGGTACCCTGCACAGCGCGTAGAGCCCAAGCAGCCCGATGCCATAGACGAAGCCGCCGTGCAGGTTCACCCACAGCACCATCAGCAGCGGCGCGGCGAGTAGCCACTTTGGCCGACCTCGATCCGCCGCATCGATCAGGCAGAGCATGGCGAGAAACAGTGGCATACTCGCGACTTGCGGGCGGTCGTTGAACAGCGGCCTTGCGGCGTAGATCACCAGCACACCGGTGGCCATGACGGCGAGAGGAGTGGCGCCACCGTTCATGCACAGCCACACCAGCAGCAGCGCGCAGAGCAGGCCGATGGCGCCGCGCAGCACCAGCAGGCCGTCGAAGCCCCAGGTATTGTACAGCAGGTAGAGCGGGATCTCCCAGCCCCATTCATGCGCGATCCAGTGGGCTCCCGCGCGCGTCCAGGTGAAAGGGTCTGCGTGCGGGATCTCCCCGGTGTCTATGATGAACTTGCCTGTAGCCAGATGCCACCACAGGTCATACGTTCGCCGGGGCCATATCGCCGCGACGAGGCCCGCGTAGGCGACGACGACCCAGGCGATGTGACGGAGGTTCAGGTCGGGCAGGTGAAAAGTGCGAGCCATTCAGGGACCTCAGATGGCGAGATGTCTGGTGCGGGGGTATCTTCGCCGACTCGCCCGTGGAACCTGCAGCCCCTGTGAAGGAGCATGCGCGCGCTTGGAGAAGGTCACCACCGCCGCGCCAGTCAGTCCCTGTGAGGAGTAGCCGCATGTATGAAGAGAGCAGAGAGTGCTGTGAGATTCGTCGCAAGGGCAAGCTCGTCGGACTGGGGCTGATAAACGACGACGATTCGGTTGAAGTCACTGCGGGGGAGGCGCCACCAGACGACGAGGCCGAGTTCGTAATCGTGGAGCCACCGCAGTGTCCGATTGCTCTGTTCGCCGATGCAGGGGGGCTAATCGAGCGGGAGATCAACGCGCTCTATCCGGGCCGCATCGTCCGGCCGGGGCAGCTCAAGGGAGCGCGCTTTGCCGTCGTCGCCTGCGATGATCCCGGCATGCGCACGGGCGTGGATTGGCGCAAGCTCGACAGCTTTGCGCGCAAAGGCGGCGTGGTCATCGCCTCCCTCGACGACTACGCGCAGTCCCGCGGGCTCACGGTGAAGCAGCGCGCTCGCACCGAGCGCCCGCACCTTGAGGTAGTTGCCCCCCACCCGATCTTCAGTGGCTGCACGCTGGGTGACCTGATCCCGTGGCACAACACCCATCTGGATCGTCCGATCTTCCCCTTCAACGGCTTCCGCTACCTTGAGGGCTTCGCGCCGGGCGATGGGCGCCGCATGCTCGGCCGCGATGACGCGCTGAGCCAACCGGTGGCGGTCGAGGAGGTAGTGGGTGAGGGCAGGATCATCGCTCTCGACCTGCTGGAGCCCCGGCAGGCCGCCGGCGGCGTGGACGGCTCGCGCAACAAGTGGGTGCTGCCGGGCAATGTCCTCGGCCCAAGCGTCCGCTACTCACGCTGGTGGCCTCACAGGCTGGACTATCAGACCGAGTACCCGTACTACCTCCAGGCGCTTGCAGAGGAGCGCGATCGAGTCAGCTACCATCTAGTCGGCGAGGCATCTGATGGTAGCCCGCTCTACATGCTGGAGGTTGGCGACGAGGACAAGCCCGTCTTCTTGCTGGTCGGCGCGCTGCATGGGGGCGAGGTCATGAACCCGCACGGGCTGGTCGCGCTGGTCGAGGCTCTGTGCAGAAATGAAGATAACATTTCGGGAATCGGCTGGCTTCTTGAGCACTTCCGAGTGCTCGTGCTGCCGATCATGAACCCGTGGGGCTACCAGCGCAGTATCCAGTCGAGCATGACCGATTGCGATCTGAACCGGAACTTCCCCAGCGGCTGGGAGGAGTACGAGGGCGATCCCGGGCGCTGGTTCTCCAACTACACCAGGGACCAGTTCCGCGGCCCGGCGCCGTTCTCGGAGCCCGAGACCCGGTTGATCAGGAATGTTGTCACGACCGAGACGGTCGTTGGCCTGATAGACTACCACCAGCACCAATGGGCTGCGGGCCATGCGTATCTCTTCCCCGCGGACTCGGCGCATCCGATGGCCCCGCAGATCCGCTTTGGCTATCATCTGGCAAAGCAGCGACTGCGGGACCGCTTTCTGCGCGATTCGGACAACCAACTCGACTTCCACATCAGCGAGGGCTCGACGAAGAAGCCTTTCCTGCGCCGCTGGGCTGAGGAGCAGGGCATCGCGGCCATCACGCAGGAGACGGTCGGCCTCTTCGAAGACAGCTTCAGCAACGGTGAGGTCGTCGCGGAGGTGGCGATGGCATTCATGCAGGCGGTCGGGCTTGAATACCTCAAGACGGAGGGAAAGCAATGATCGTTCTCGAGACGCTTGACGGCGAGGGAATCGCCGCTGAGAGTGGGGCAGAGCCGATCGCCCTGCGCACCTGGGCGGCTCGTAAAGGCCTTGAGGCCCGCACCTCGCGTGATGGCGACAAGCTGCTTGCGGAAAGCCCCGGCGGCCCCGGATGCTTCGGCGGGTGGGACATCGTCTTGCCTGCTGAGGGCGGCAGATG
Source organism: candidate division WS1 bacterium (assembly GCA_012522765.1). Taxonomy (GTDB): domain Bacteria; phylum Armatimonadota; class Zipacnadia; order Zipacnadales; family UBA5352; genus UBA5352. The sequence continues at coordinate 4,760 of JAAYJW010000335.1, forward strand.
GTATCGTGTCGGCCTCAGCTACCGGGCGGAGGAGATGCAGAGCGTCCTTGACGGCATGCCGATCTTCGTTTTCTGG
>JAAYJW010000336.1 GCA_012522765.1 candidate division WS1 bacterium
GGGCAGGCATTCCACGACAACATGGTCGCGCACGAGGCGGAGATAGACGAGTGCGTCAACGTGCGGGATTGGAACGCGCACACCTGCTGGCGCTTTTTGCAGGACCCGGAGAACTGGGTGTCGGTGCTGCAGAACACGTGGGTGCGGCCGGAGGATCTTCACCACTATGAGGGTCTTTTCCCGGTGGTGAAGCTGGCGACGCGGATGCACTCGCGCCCGCGGATGGTGATTGACGCGTATGTGAAGCGGCAGTTCCGGGGGAACTTGCTGGACCTGATGGAGCCGGGTTTCAGCCCGCTCTTCGCGCCGCGGATCATCGACAATGAGCGTTTCCCGGAGGACTGGTTCGAGCGCACGAGCACGTGCGACCGCCGCTGCCACGCCTGCGGCTACTGCCGCCGGGTGCTGGAGCAGGTGCTGGTGGACTTCGGAGGAATGGAGTAGGCGCGAGGGGGCTGTTGTCTTTCCATGTGCGACGGGCGCCTCGCCTGTCGGCCGTTGTAGGGCGGGGGCTTGTACCCCGCCGCGCCGTTTGCCGTTGTCGTCGGCAGTTTGTCGTTGTTGTTCATGTGGTACGGGCGCCCCGCCCGTGCGTCGTGCCGCACGAAGCGCTTTCCGAACGGCCCACGGGCGAGGGCGCCCGTGGCACATGACACTCGTAAGGCTGCCGCAAGTCGTTGGAGAACGACAAACGGCACGCAGCAGAAGTCACACGGCAAGCAACTGGAGGCGTTCGATGCTCACATCCGCCGACGTCAAGCAGGCCGCGAAAGCCATGGGCGCCGATCTCGTCGGTATCTCGCCCATGGAGCGCTTCGAAGGCGCACCGCCGCAGATGGACCCGCGCTACATCTTCCCCGATGCCAGGGCCCTCATCGGCCTCGCCTTCCGCATCCCCCGCGGATACCTCCGCGGCATCGAGGAGGGCACGCACTTTTATCAATACCCCTCGATGGGATACGCGAATATCAACGAAGTCTACGCCCCCACCGTCCTGCATGAACTTGCCTGTCTGCTCGAAGACCATGGCTACGAGGGCGCGGTCTTCCGCAACACCGGCTCGCGCATGGCCGTCTCCGACACCTCCGGCGATCCGGCCGAGTCAGCCGAATACGGCCGCCGCGTCCGCTATTCCCGGCCCGTGGCCGAGGATCGCCCCGCGCCCGACGTCATGTTCCAGTTCCGCATCGCCGCCTTCTGCTGCGGCCTCGGCGAGATCGGCTGGAGCAAAGTCTTCCTGACGCCCGAGTTCGGTCCGCGCCAGCGCTTCGCCTTCATGCTCACCGACGCGCCGCTCGAGCCCGATCCGCTCTACGATGGGCCGGCGCTGTGCGACCGCTGCATGGCCTGCGTCCGAGAGTGCCCGGTGAGCGCCATCAGCGCCGAAGAGAGCGTGAAGGTGACCGTCGCGGGGCGCGAGCTTGAGTGGGGCAAGCTCTCCGAGTGGGACTGCTTCCATGGATACATGGGCAGCAACCGCGAGACGAACCCCTTCCTGCCCGAAGATGCCTTCGACGAACTACCCGACGCTGCGGCGATTTTGGCCGGTGAGGCAAACCTTCTGCCGGAGAAAGCGCTGCAGGTAATGGCCATCCTGCGCCAGTACTATGCCTCGTCGGCGGGGTATAACTCCGCACTCTGCGGCGGGCGGGGCTGCCTGCGCGCCTGCATGGTGCACCTTGAGGAGCGCGGGGTGCTGAGCAACCAGTTCGATGCACCCTTCCGCAAGCGCAAGCCGTGGCGGCTCTGACCGGGCTTGAAGGCGAATATGGTGTAACGTTCGAGGCTGCGGAACGCACTTTTATGTGAAGGCGTTCGTATAGATAGAGTTCGTCGCCACTGCATGTCGAGGGGGACTATCAGTGCGCACGACCATCGTTGTTGTCATCGGCTGCATTCTCATCGCCGCGCCAGTCTGCGGTGATGGAGGCTTCATCCCGCCTCGATTGGAGGGACGCAGCGGGGGCACCGGCGGGTTCTCCTCGCCCGGGCAGAAGGGCATCGTCATCGATGGCGGCGATGGAACGCAGTTGCTGATCCTCCAGACCAGCTACCGCGGCCCGGCGGAGGACTTCGCGTGGATCGTGCCCGTCCCCGGCCTTCCGCCTGCGGGCGGCGTCTTCGCCCCCGACCCGTGGTTCATCGATATGGCGTTCACCCTCACGCAGGTCCACAGCACGACCGACCTGCGCATGCAGGCGCAGCAGACCGGACCGGGCTTTGCAGGCGGCCTCGCACACGAGGGAGTCGCTGGAGGTGGGACGCTCGGCCGCGTCACGCTGCACCGCCGGATGGTCGCGGGCGACTACGACGCGGCAGTTCTCTCCGCGAGCGACGAGCAGGCGCTGCGCCAGTGGCTTGCGGCTGGAGGCTACGCTGTGAGCGAGGTCGCGGCAGATGCGTTCGCACACTACATCAGCCGCGGCTGGTACTTCGTGGCGCTGAAGGTGCGGCCGGGGGTTGCGCGCGCGCGCATGCTGCTGACCGATGTGCAACCGATCGCGATCCGCTTCCCGACCGAGCGGCTCACCTACCCGCTCTACATCTCCCGCGCCAGCGCGCCCGAGCGTACCTCGCTGTCGCTGATCGTGTTGGCCGAGGAGGCGGTGGGCTGCGAGCAGATCGGTGGGGCGAAACCGTGGCGGAAACGCCTTCCACCGGGGGCTTCGTGGGCGTCCATCCGCCTCGGGATGATCGGTGGCCCGGAGCCGTCCATGTGCTGCGAGAGCTTCACCAGGCTCCTGATCCCCGTGGACCTCGCTTCGATCGAGGAGGGGCGCTGGGCGCCTGATTTCGACAGCGACCGCAGCCTGCAAGCCACACGCATGTTCACGATCCTCGCCCCCGACCAGATGGTAGACCTCAGCTTTGACGCGGGGCTCGCACCACAGACTCAGCCGCATGTCCACCGCTACGCCACGGTCCGGGACATCTTCGCCCGCTCACCGTGGACGGTGCTGCTGGCAGGGGCGCTGTTTCTGCTCGTGATGTGGCGCAACCGCGGGCCGTGGCGGCAGGAGTACGTCCGGCTGATGGCGGTGGTCGGGGTGGTGGTGGCGGTCTGGGGCGTAAGCCCGGCCACAGTGCTGGTGCTGGTGATTGCGCTGGTGTTGCTGCTGCATACGGAGCAAGCCGCCGCACGCGCGGGGGCGGCGGGGCCGACGATCAAGCCGGATCGGGCGATGAGTATCGCGATCGCGCTAATGGTGCTGAGCCTGCCGGTCGGCTGGCTGGCGCTCACGTGGTTTCCCGGGCGCTGGTCCGGCTATATTCCTGGAGTGCTGGTGGCGGGGCTGATGCTGGCGGTGGCGCTGGTGCTGCTTGTGCGGGAGGCGCTAAGGAGCAGGCGGCTCAGCAGAGAGCCTGTCCCCCGCGAGGCCGAGAGCGCTGAGGCCTCACCGCTCTGGCTGCCGGCGCTGGTGGCCACCGGTTGGGCGGCGATGCTGATCGCGGCGGGCACCTCGGAGCCCGCACCCGCGATAATGGTCGCCGATGGTGCACTGTCGAGGGCATACTGGGCGGTGGCGAGCGTAGTGCCGGCGCAGGTCTTCATCTTCGGCCCTGAGCTACTGTGGACGGTGGCCGCCGTGATCTTCCTGCGCGACCACCTCCGCGAATGGCCAGGCACGATGTTCAGCCTCTTCTTTTCCCTGATGGCGGCGGTGGGGCTGCTCTACCTGCTCGGAGTCCCGGTCGGCCTGAGCGCGCCCGGGATCTTCGGGAACGCGGAGATGTTGCCGGGGCTCGGGGCTCTGCTGCACATTGCGGCCCTGCTCGCGGCGATCTCGCTCTGGTGCTTCACGCTACTCGCGCCATTCGCGTCATTCCGCTCGCGGCGAGTTGCCCCCGGATTCGCGGCGGTGGCGGTTCTGCTTGGAATGCTGGTAACGGTCGGCCATGTTCGTCTGATCACACCTGCAGAGGCAGGTAGCGGATCGGCGGAGGCGCGGGCGATCGGGGGGCGCATGGACGAGGCACTGAGGGCGCTGGATGGCGCACTGGAGCGATTCGCGGATGACACAGGTGCGTTCCCGATGCAGCTAAGTGACCTGACAGCACAGGAGCCTCCCGCATTCGGACTGGACGGAAGCGGCAATCGCGTGCCCATCGCGGACGGAGCGGGGGGGCCGTGGCTGAGGGTGCTGCCGATAGACCCGCTCAGCGGGCGCAGGGATACGTGGCTCTATGAGGTTACGGGCGAACCGATGGTCGCCTCCGGCGCCTACGCAATCGAGGTAACGTGGGATGAGACTCTGCACTCCCGATCCTGGTACGATATCAGGGACTGGGGCAGAGAGCGTCAGTCGCCGGAGTTCCCCCGCCGCATCACGGAGGGGCTGCTTCTCCAGCCCGGTCCTCAGTAGGGGCGCATGATCGGCTGCATCGTTTCCGCCATCAGCAGAAGCTGTAGCGCGGTGAGGGCAATCGTCAGCGCAAGCAGCCGCCAGCGGGTGCCCGCCTCGTCCATCAGAGCGGGCGCTGCCGCCGCGGCGAGCCATGGCGCGAAGAAGAGCCAGATGCGCCCGGTCTCGCCCCTGACGGTGCCGGTGATGTCCAGCAGAAGCAGCGTCAGCAGCGCCGCCGCGCCGAGGTATGCCACCAGCGCGCGCGAGGAGGTCCTGCGCAGCGTGCGGATGATCCTCGGCGCAGATGCCGCCGCCAGCACTGCCAGCGGCAGGCCGAGGAAGACGCCGAACTCCACGAAGTTCAGCCACACCCAGATGCCGTAGCTGCGGAAGGACGCGATGCCGGTAAGCTCCGAGTGTGTCCCGAGGCCCGCGCTCATAACCGTCAATGCATCCACCCCCGGCGCGTACCACAGGCCCACGCCGACCAGCAGACCCGCTCCGAACGCAAGCGGCGGCACGAGCATCGACCGCGTGTCGCTCCACGCCGCGTCGGCCGATTGGCCGGCCTGCCGGGCCGCGCGCAGCAGGAGGAAGATGCCCCCCAGCGCCACCAGCGCCAGCGCGCCGAGCGAAACGAAGAGCGCGGCTGCGGCAATCAGGCCCGCCACTGCCGCCCATGCCCAGTGCCGCTGCGTCGCCACCAGCGCCGCGAGCATTAGCGACGAGGCCAGCGCGATCAGCATCACCAGCGTGGGGAAGTAGAAGAGCATGCTCGGCGTCAGCGCCAGCACCGCAGCCGCCGCCAGCGCGCGTTCGGGCCCCAGCGGCTCCCGCAGCGCGCCGAAGATCACCAGCGGCATGAGCGCGCCCGCCGCGCCCAGCAGCCACGATGAGAGCATCGCCGCCGCAAGCCCCTCTGCGCCGTGCCACGTCACCGTCGGGTAACGCACTACCTCCGCCGCAAGCTCAGTAATCGACAGCCCCACGGCGGTGCTGCCGGAGCTCATCGCGAGCCGGTTGAGCGAAGGAATCGCATCCCCGAGGCGCCTGACCGCGTAGAAGAAGAGCACCGCGCCGGGAGGATGGGTCGCCACATGCTCGGGCTTGCGCGGCATCTCCTGCGCATACTCGCGCAGATACTCCCACGGATCGCGAATCGTCATCGCTTCGCTGAGGTAGCCGGTGGAGATGTCGCTAAGCTGGATCGCGGCGAGGCGCGAGACGCTCTCAGGCGCCACGCTCCAGAGCGCGACCTGCATGCACCACGCGCCGACGCTCAGGCCGAAGGCGATGCTCCACGCCAGCGCCCGGCGGTGGCTGGCGACCTTCTCCCGGCGCATCGAGCGCCACAGGTGCGCCAGCAGGCCCGCGAAGCCGAGCAGCGCCAGCACCGGCGGCAGGAGAAAGCTGATCGGGTAGATCGGCCCGTAGACGGGGATCGCCCACTCACCCGGCCAGCCGAGGTCGCGCTTGAGCACCAGCAGCCACACCGCGAGCGCCAGTACAAGCGCGATCTGCGCGCCGATGATGACCCGGCGCGATGGTCTTCGCTCGACCGTTTCCGTGGGAGATGTCTCAGCCATGATCGCTCGTGGTAGTAAACACTTCTGTCGCCCGCGCAATTCCCGCTTTCGCCCGCGCATGTGCGCGAACCTGCATGCGGAGGGAAGAGTGCGTCACGCGACGAAGGGGACTAGACAACTCACGCTGAGGAGGCGAACGACAGTGGCCAACCCAGTGAAGAGCGTGCTGGCACGCGGCGGCGCGGTCGTGGGAACGATGCTCGGCGAGATGGCCTCACCCGGCACCTGCCGGATCGTGCGAGAGGCCGGGTATGACTTCGTTATCTTCGACACCGAACACCACTGGCCGGGGCTGGAGACGCTCGCGTGGCTGCTGCGGTCCGCGCGTGACATCGGCCTGCAGGCCTACGTGCGTGCGCCGGGCTTCCGGGGGCAGTGGCCCGCGCGCTACCTCGACCTCGGCTGCAACGGACTGATCTTCCCCCATGTTGAGACCGCCGAGCAGGCGCAGGCGATCGTTGACCAGGTGAAGTTCCCGCCGATGGGCAAGCGCGGTCTCGGCACGAACATCGCACATGACGACTATGCCGCGAAACCTGCCGCGGAGTTCACCCGCGACCGCAACGCCGACACCTTCGTCGCGCTGCAGATCGAGACGGCGCTGGGGCTTGAGAACCGCGAGGCAATCTTCGCCACCGAGGGCGTGGATGCGGTCTTCATCGGCCCGAATGACCTCGCGCTGAGCCTCGGCCTCCCCGGCCAGCTTGACCACCCGACGGTGGTGCAGGCCATCGAGGACATCTTCGCCTCCGCTCAAGCGGCGGGGGTGGCCCCGGGAATGCATGCCTTCGACGTGGAGATGGCGCTGCGCTACCTCGATTCGGGCTGCCGCTTCCTCTGCTTCGCCTCGGAGGTCTCGCTCTTTATCCGCGCCAGCCGCGAGGCACTCGGGCGCCTCCGGGCGCATGATGCCCTCGGAGAGGGTGTCTCATCATGAGTGACCGGGTGATGGTGACTGCCAGCCCGTTCATCTGCCACGAACCTGAGGCTGGCGAGCCCCTGCGGCGGGAGGGCATCGAGGTGCGCCATGCGCCTGCGGGCGCCTGTGCGGACCGGCAGGCGGTGATCGAACTGCTGGCCGATTGCGCGGGCGTCATCGCCAGCATGGAGCCGTATGATGAGCAGGTATTCAGCGCGTTGCCGCAGTTGCGCACCATCGCGCGCTGGGGCGTCGGCTATGATTCGATCGACCTGCAGGCGGCCACGCGCGCGCGGGTGATCGTCACCAACACTCCGGGAGCCGTGACCGAATCGGTGGCCGATCAGACCTTCGCCCTGATGCTGGCACTGGCGCGGAGGATACCCGAGCAGCTATCGGTGGCACGCTCCCTGCAGTGGTGCACCGTGGAGGGAACGGAGCTGTGGCGCAAGACGCTCGGGATCATCGGCCTCGGCTCCATCGGCCAGGCGGTGGCACGTCGCGCAGCGGGCTTCTCCATGCGCATCCTGGCGCATGACCCGTATCTGCTGCCCTTCCACGTCGGGCGCCTGAATGTCACGCCGGTCTCGCTCGACCGCCTCCTGCAGGAGTCGGACATCATCACCCTGCACGCGAACGTGACGCCCGAGAGCCGGGGCATGATCGGCGAGAAGCAGCTTCGCATGATGAAGCCGACGGCGCTGGTGGTCAACTGCGGTCGGGGAGCGCTGGTGGATCAGGTCGCGCTGGCGCGAGCGCTGCAGGAGGGCTGGATCGCGGGCGCGGCACTGGATGCGCTCGAGTGTGAGCCGCCCCTGCCGGATGACCCGATCCTGGGCGCGCCAAACGTTATCATCGCGCCGCACAACTCATCAATGACCGCCGAGAGTGCCGCGCGGGTGAATGCGCTGGTGTGCGAGAATGTGATCGCAGCGCTGGCGGGAAGGCGTCCGCGTTTTGTCGTGAACCGAGATCTGCTCGACTGACATCATCACTTGAGCCTGCGGGAGGATGATTGAGATGCTGGACCCACTGCTGCGCCGCAGACTGCCGCCGCGAATCACCACGCCTGAGTTCTGGCCGGCGACTTTCGACCGCTTCGATGAGATCCTGTCGCTGGCGGATCACTGCCAGGTCGAGCACATCGGCACGTCCGCCGGTGGCCGCGCGATACATGGCGTCACCTATCGCGGTCGAAGTGGCGCGCCCACGCTGGGGCTCGTTGGCGGCATGCACGGGCATGAGCCGCAGGGGCCCGCCGTATGCTTCAATGTGCTCTCCGTGCTTGGCTACGGCCGCGACCTCAAGGGCAGTTCGTGGCCGGAGATCGTGGATGACATCAACTACGTGATCGTGCCCGTGGTCAACCCTGACGCCCGCGCAAGGATGCCCAACTCGTTCGTGGGCCTCGCGCGGCAGGACATCCTGCATCATGACGCCGGCCTGACGCTTGAGGGCGAGCGGTACGATCCGGCGAAGGGCGATTGCGACCCTGACGAGATGATGATCCTCGGCGGGCTGTTCAATGACGCGGGCAACCACGTCAACCGCGAAACCGATCCGGACAACATCCGCAGCCCGGAGATCGCGGCGACCATGGAGTTCATCGCCGACCACCGCCCCGACATCGTGCTGGAGTTCCACGCGCATGCTGCGCCGCCGCTGCTGATCCGCCCGACGAATCTCGTGCCAGAGGAGGTCCAGCAGCGTCAGCAGCGTATCTGTGAGGAGATCATTGACACCGCGCGGGCGGAGGATATCCTCTTCGACGGCAAGATCATCGCGTCGGAGAAGTGCAGCACGGGCCTGTACCATCACTTCGGCGGCTCGGTGCCGATCCTCTACGAGAGCCCGCAGGGGGTGCTGGACTCGAAGGCGCCGTGGTCGTACGAGCAGATCATAGACACCTGCATGTTCGTCGTATCGCGCCTGTGCGCGCATCTGACTGCGTGAGATAGACTAAGAAGGGGGAGAGCTGGATGCCCACCAGCGATTGGTTCAGAACGGCCGTCCACGACATTGACTCACCTGAAGGAGAAGACCGCCGCCGCGCGATCAAGGACATCGGGAAACGTGCCAAAGAACTGAGACGAGAAGAGCGACGGGACATAGCTCAGAGGCTCTGCGAACTCCTCGCTACCGACGATTGGGAACCCGTGCAGATGTGGGCCGCTTGGGCATTGGGTATGCTCGGCGAGGAGCTTGCCGTCGATTCTCTTGCGGCTGCCCTGTACGACGACAATCGCGACGTCAGGTGCCATGCGGCGCTCGCATTGGGACGCATTGGTGCGCCGCGAGCCGTCGCTTACATTGAGCAGCTTCTGCAGAATGATCCGGATGAGCTGACACGGAAGTACGCTGTCAGCGCCCTCGGCCACTTCTCATGGCGCCCGCAGCACGAGGATGCCCGCCAATTGCTAAAGTCATTTGCGGACGATGAGAGCATCCAGCCATCAGTAAGAGCCGCCGCTAGTGACGAACTCAGGGCAGGCACTGGGACTACTTCGCATCGTGTGACATGCGTGCAGGTCCGCATGTTAGATGTGCCACCTGCTGACGATCCAGGGGCTGTTGTAATTCCGGACGGCCCGCTTGGGCACGCAGTTGAGCGTCGGACCGTGACCACTCGTGTGCCTCAGCGTGATGCTCGTGCTAAGGAGGCTTACCGGCGCGGCGTCGGCACCCGATGCCAAATCTGCGGCGAAGCCGGTTTCAGCGCGAGAGGCGGTGGCACGTTCTGCGAGGTACATCATATTGTGCCGCTCGCAGCCAGAGGCTTCGACCGTCCACCTAACCTGCTCGTGGTGTGCGCCAACTGCCACAGGAAGCTTCACTACGCGCGCAGTTTGAAGTTCACGCCGGACCCGTGGTGCGAGCGACCAGAATCTGTTTCGATCAATGGGGATGTCTTCTCCATCGACTGGCGTGATGAGCCGACTGAAAAACGAACTACGTGACATGCCCGGGAGGAGCCGTACAAACATGCCTAAGCTCTGTGCTGACTTGGGAGTCGCTATTGTTCTTTCCGCCCTCTGCCTCTCCTGCTGCACCAGGCCCGGCCACGCCGCCGTCTACCACGTCTCGCACGATGGCGCGGCGGGCAATCCCGGCACGCAGGAGCAGCCGCTGCTGACGATCGCGGCAGCGCTTGAGCTTGCGGGCCCTGGCGACACGATCCGCATCGGCCCCGGACACTGGGCCGAGACCGTCGCCCCGACGCTCTCCGGTGAGCCCGACGCGCCGATTGTGCTCGAGGGCGAGCGGGGGCCTGATGGCGAGTGGCTGACGATCCTCGACATCGGTGTCCCGGTGAGCGGATGGGAGCCTGCGCCGGAGGTGGGCGCGGGCGTCTTCAAGACCAGCGCACTCGGCTTCGCCCCCTACTCCATGACGCTCGACGGCAAGCAGGTGCTGCGCATCTTCGATCGGATAATGGCCGACGAGCGTGGCTTTGCCATGCTGGCGCTGCCGACCGATGCTCCACCTGTAGACCCGTACAGCGGCTACGTTGAGGAACAGGGTTTCTGGGACGGCGTTGAGGTGGCCTACGGCGTGCGCGATGACGTGACTTACCTGCGCTTCCGAGAGGGGCGCGATCCGAGCGATGCCGATCTGCGCGCCGCGCCCGCCGGTGGCGGCATAATGCTCGATGGTGTCGCGCGCTGGACGATACGCGACATGCGCTTTAGCAACGCGCAGGACTGCATCGTGATCCAGGGTGAGAACGCGCAGCACAACATCGTCGAGCGGTGTTTCCTCAGCAACGGGCACAACCGGGTGGTCATCACCGGCGGCGCGGCGCACAACGTCGTGCGCGACAATGAGATGACGCTCAACTACTACGGCTACGACGACCCCGGCGCGTGGGGAGCGGCGGAGAAGAGCATGCACACCTCCATCCGCTGCCACGTCTACCGCACTTTCAAGACGATCCAGGGGCCCGGAAGCTCAGACGATCACGGAGTGCTGCTGCGACGGACCGGGCCGGGGAACGAGGTCTACGGCAACCACATCTACGCCGGCCTGATCGGCGTCTCCGTCGGCCAGAGCCCCGATACACGCGTATACCGCAATGTCATCCACGGCATGTCCAGCATCGGCATTCTGACCTCGGAGGATGCCGGGCGCGGGCCGGTGGACCTGCAGGTCTACGAGAACCTGGTCTATGACTGCAACATCAACTTCCGCCTGCACCACTACAACAACAGCCTGCCCGGTGAGCGCCGCGAGTTCCACTACCGCAACCTCTCATGGCAGCCGCCGGGCCTCGGCAGCCACATCTACGTTCACCTCACCTCGAAGGAAATGCCTGAGGGACGGGCGCATCCGGAGCTATACCTCTATCACAACAGCTACATCGGCGGCCTGCGCGGCTTCAGCCCCTCCGGATGGGCAACCGACGCGGATGGCCTCAAGGGCATCTGGCTGCTCAACAACATCTTCTCCGCGAGCATGTCGCTGGCCGGAAGCATGGTCTTCATGGGCGACGCAGCGATGATGGGGCCGGTGGATCACAACCTCGCGGTCGGAGCGATCAACCACGGTGGCGCCGAGTGGATCGGCCCCAACAACGTGGTCATCGAAGAGCCCGAGGCCATCTGGCCGCTGGACGCGATGCCCGACTATGAACTTGCGGCCGACAGCCCTGCCCGCGGCATCGGCCTCGACCTGTCGCGGCAGTTCGAGGTGATGGGCAGAGCGCATGAGGCGTTGCCCGGCATGGAACCGGGCTACTTCAGCGGCGATGCGCCTGATGCCGGTGCGCTGCAGTTCGGTGAGAAGCCGCCGGTGGAGTTGCCCTGAGGTCGCTCGCCATCGCTTCTGCTTCTACTTGACATGATTTCGCGGTGGTGGGAAGCTTAAACCTGCGTTGGGCGAGATGTAACGATTTGAAGGGTGAGAGGCGAACGGAAATCGTGAGGGACATGCTCAACGGGAGCATGATGGCACCAACGCGCATTGAAGCGCGATCCGGAGCATACAGAAAGTGGGGTCGTAAAGATGTTGAGGAAGGCGATGTTGCTAACGCTAATTGCTGTGGTGGCAGCGGTCGGACTGATGGGCTGCGATGGCGGGGATGATGGTGATGATGCTGCTCTGATAGGGACGTGGCAGCCATACATGGCCACCATGGACGGAACACAGGTTAGCCCGAAGGAGGCCTTCGGTCTGGAGGGCGACGATGCTGCAATGACCGCCCAGTTCGCGGCGGGAGGCGCGCTCACGATCCGCTACTACGATGACGAGGGCAACGAGACCGACACCGAAAACGGCACCTGGACCGCCGATAACGGCACGGGTACGCTCTCGGTTGGCCCAGATGACATTGAAATGAACTACGCCTTCGATGGCCGCGTGATGGTCATCACGTTCGAGGAGGATGGCGCAACCTTCGTCATCCGATGGGTGCCCGTGGCTGACCTTCCAGATAATGCCGCGGAGCTGGCCCGGACGTGGCAGGTTACGCAGGTGCAGGTTAACGGCGCCGTAGCGGACATGGCGGATTACTTCGACCTGCCGCCGACCGGAGAGGCTGTAGCGATGCACTTGCTGCCGGCGGGGATACTGAATATCTTTATCCTCGATGCCGACAACGAGATCATCGGCCATCAGCTTGCCACGTGGGCGACGCAGGGTGAGCTCCTGGTTGTTGACCCCGAGGACGCCCCCCCGATGCGCGGCGTCTGGGCCGACAACAATACTTCGGTAACGCTGCTCGACCCGAGCGGAGACACCCTGAAGCTCGAGCTGGCGCCATGGGCGCCTGAGGGCGAGCGCGATCCGGCGCTCGTCGGACAGTGGCGGGCACTAAGCGCCACGGTGAATGGTGCTCCCGCAGACCTGGCGACCTTCTTCGAGTGGGCCGCGGAGACCGACCACATGCAGCTTGGCCTGTCGGCTGATGGCACCGCGTCTCTTCGTGAGTTCACCGACGCCGACGACGTAGTCATGGGCTGGCTCGGCACCTGGTCCACCGCCGGCGATGTCCTGACACTCGGCATTGATGGTACGACCGTGGCCGAGTACGATCGGACGGGCATCACATTGACGCTTGACTTCACCGAAGGCGGCGACGAGATCACCCTCGAGTGGATCCTTCTCGCCTTCTGAGCCGACACACGGCGATGCGGTAGCAATGCGCCCCGGGCCATCACGGTCCGGGGCGCTTTTCACTTCGCTGGCGTATCTGCCTGCAGTCAGCCGATCTCCCTCTCGCGCTGGTGCTCCACCGCCCGGCGCACACCTTCGCGGAACTCCACCGTCGGCTCCCAGCCGAGCACGTCCCTGGCGTGAGACGCATCAATGCACGAGTGTCGCACGTCGCCCACGCGTTCAGGGCCGAGGATCGGCTCCTCATCGTAGCCCGCCGCGGCCGCCACAGCGTCGTAGACCTCCCGGTCAGAGGTCTGTACTCCGGTGCCGATGTTGATGATTTCCCGGTCGCCCCTCGTCAGTGCACGCAGGTTCGCCTCCACCACGTCGCCCACGAAGACGTAATCGCGCGTCTTATCCCCCGCGCCGAAGATCGTGGGCCGCTGGCCTCGGAGCATCATTATGCCGAAGATCGCGGTGACGCCCGCCTCGCCGTGCGGGTTCTGCCGCGGCCCGTAGACGTTCGCGTAGCGCAGGATCGTCCAGTCGAGGCCGTAGAGACGGCCGTAAAGCTGGATGTAGATCTCGCCCGCGAGCTTGGAGGTGCCGTAGTGGGAGATCGGCTGCAACGGCGCGCTCTCGGGGGTGGGCATCTGCCGCGTATCGCCGTAGATCGCGCCACCGGAGGAGGAGAAGATCAGCTTGCGGACGCCCGTGGCATGCGCGGCCTCGAGCACATTGATCGAGCCGATGATGTTCGCCTCGGCATCGTACTGCGGCTCCGCCACTGAGCGGCGCACGTCCATCTGGGCGGCATGGTGGCTGACCACCTCAGGCCGCTCCCGCTCGAAAACGTCGCGGACAGCTTCGGCGTCGGTGATCGAAACTTCGTAGAAACTCGCCGCGGGATTGAGGTTCGAACGCCGCCCGGTGGCGAGGTTGTCCACTATCGCGACTTCATGCCCCTCGGCAATGTAGCGATCCACGATGTTGGAGCCGATGAAGCCGGCCCCGCCTGTGATGAGTATCTTCATCTGTGCCTCCGATTGCCTGCACTTCCCGGCTGATACAGCCCCCCATCCTGCAAACCGGCGTCAGGTCGCGTCCGCGCCCTCAAGCAGATCCGTAAACTCCGTCGCGTTCTGCACCGCCTGCGCGTTGTAGTGGTTGTTGAAGAACACGTAGGTGTCCTCGGTCTGCTCTGCGAGAGAATGCACTTTCGGCACCCACTCGGTCAATTCCTCGCGCGAGTAGAGATAATTGTATCGCTCCCACGCCTCGTCATGCTGCCACCACTTCTGATAGTTACGCCCGTGAAAGCGCACATAGCCGATGCCGCTGGTCGCCTCCACCAGCGGCGGCAGCAGGCCCTTCAGTTGCGGCTGGTCCACGCAGCAGAAGCCGAAGGCCGCCTCGCGCAGAAAGTCGAAGGTCTCCTCGCAGACCCAACTGTCATGGCGGAACTCCACCACCACTGGAACGCCCTCAGTCAGCCGCCGGAAGCGCTTGAGGTAGTCCACGTTCGGCTGGCTGAGCTTGAAGCTCGACGGGAACTGCGCGAGCATACAGCCGAACTTATCCTGCGCCCGCAGCGGCTCAAGCGCCGCGATGAACTCCGCGAAGGTCGCATCGTCGGCCTCTCCGCGATCGTGCGTCATCGTCTGGTTCGCCTTGATGACGAAGCGGAAATCCTCGGGCGTCTTCGCCGACATCGCGCTCAGCGTGCCGGCGTTGGGCATGCAGTAGTAGGTGTAGTTGACCTCGTTGCAGCGGAAGTGCCGGGCGTAGTA
>JAAYJW010000337.1 GCA_012522765.1 candidate division WS1 bacterium
CGCGGCCGATGCCGGAGACTCCCGCGCGTTCGCTGGCGCTCGATGCTGAGGGCGCGCTGCTGGAGTTCGCGGAGGGGATGGACGCGGTGGTGCTGGGTCCGGGCCTCTCGCAGAATGCCGATTCGGCGGAACTCGCCCGACGCCTCGCGTCTGAGATCGCGCTCCCAATGATCATTGACGCCGACGGGCTCAACGCTTTTGCCGGACGCGTCGATCTGCTTGCACAGCGCCCCGCGCCGACGGTGCTCACTCCGCACCCGGGGGAGATGGCGCGCCTGACGGAACTCTCCGCCGGAGAGATCCAGGCCGACCGGCTGAAGGCCGCGCGCGATCTTGCCGACCGCATCGGCTGCGTGGTGCTGCTCAAGGGCGCCGGGACGGTGATCGCCGATCCGGGCGGGGAGGCGTGGGTCAACCCGACAGGGAATGACGGCCTCGCAAGCGGTGGCTCGGGCGACGTGCTGTCGGGGATGATCGGCGCGTTCCTTGCGGGCGGGTCTGAGGCGCTCGGTGCAGCAGTAGCGGGCGCTTACTACCACGGCCTCGCGGCGGAGGCTGCCGCCTCCGACGGTGTGCGCGGGATGGTCCCGCCGAAGCTGCTTGAGGTGCTGCCGCAAGTCTTTCCTGATTGACACGGGAGGTCGAAGAGATGCGTCTGTCACCGCTGGTCTGCGCCCATCGCGGGCGTTCGGGCGTTGTGCCGGAGAACACCATGGCGGCCTACGAGGCCGCGGTAGAGATCGGTGCGGATTTCCTCGAACTTGATGTGCGTCGCACGTCCGGTGGCGAGATCGTCTGCATCCACGACGCCGCGGTCGATCGCACCACCGACGGCTCGGGTGAGATTGAGCAGATGACGCTCGCGGAGGTGCAGAACCTCGACGCGGGTAGCTGGAAGGGCGCCGAGTTTGCAGGGGAGCGCATCCCGCTGCTCTCGGATGTGCTCGCGCAGATCGCCCCGCGGCTGGTGCTTGACATTGAGATCAAGCAGCGCGGGATCGCCGACGAGGTGGCGCGGCTCGTAGTTGCGGCCGACGCGGTGCGCGACGTGACGATCGTCTCCTTCGCCACCGAGGACCTTGCCGCAGCGAAGGCGGAGGAGCCGACCATCGCCTGCGGCCTGATCACGTCGGGACCCGCGGATGCCTCCCTCGGTGCGGCACGCGATCTCATCAGCAGCGCCCTCTCCTGCGGCGCGAACTTCATCTCCTGTCACCACGGCAACGTCACTGAGACGCTCGTGCGCGAGTGCCACCTGATGGGCCTGTCGCTGATGGCGTGGACGATGGACCAACCGGATGATATCAGCAGGATGCTTGAGATGCGGGTGGATGGCCTCGTGACCAACTTCCCCGAGCGTGCGCTGGAGATGCTGGGAGAGACCTCGTGAGCGACACAAGACGGCCGCCGGTGGTGCTCACCATCGCCGGATCAGACTCGGGCGGTGGCGCGGGCATCCAGGCGGATCTGAAGACCTTCACCGTGCTGGGCGTCTACGGCATGAGCGCGCTGACCGCCATCACTGTGCAGAACACCGTGGGTGTGCGCGATGCGCTGGTGCTCGAGCCGGAGTTCGTCGCGGCTCAGATTGACGCGGTGCTCGAGGACATCGGCTGCGATGCCGCGAAGACCGGAATGCTCGGGACTGCGCCGGTAGTGCGGATCGTGGCGGAGCGGCTCGCCGCACACTCGGTCCGCGACGTGGTGGTTGACCCGGTGATGGTGGCGAAGTCGGGGGATTCGCTGCTCACCGAGGAGGCGCGGCGGGCCGTCATCGAGCACCTGCTGCCGGTGGCCCGGGTCGTCACGCCGAACCTGCCGGAGGCTTCGGCGCTGCTGGGGCGCGAAGTCGCCGCCGATGAGATGGCCGACGCGGCCCGCGCATTGTGCGAGTTCGGCGCCGGGGCGGCGGTAGTCAAGGGCGGTCACCTGGAGACGGGCGCCGCGACAGATGTCCTCTACGATGCCGCGACGGATTCGCTGCATTGCTTCAGCGGCCCGCGCTTCGACACGCCGAACACGCATGGCACCGGCTGCACATTCGCCTCGGCGATCGCTGCCTTCCTCGCGCGTGGCATGACGCTTGAGCGCGCGGTGGCGTGGGCGAAACGCTTCGTCACTGAGGCGATCAAGCGCGGATTGCCGCTGGGCGAGGGGCATGGTCCGACCGATCACATCGGCGCGGGGCGAATGTTCACGTAGTCAACGGGAGGCCTGCGATGGCCGACATGCTGGTGCGCCTCTACGACCTGCCTTCGATCGACGAGCCGCTCGAGGAGCTTGCGGAGGACGGCATCCTCATCCGCCGCCCGCAGCCGTGGGAGTTGAGCGCGCTGCGCCGCTTCATCGAGGATCACTTCAGCGAAGGCTGGGCGGACGAGGCGTCGGTGGGCTTCGCCAACAAGCCGGTGTCGGTCTTCATCGCGCAGGAGGGCCCGCGCATTATCGGCTTCGCGGC
>JAAYJW010000338.1 GCA_012522765.1 candidate division WS1 bacterium
GGGTCAAGGTACTCTGCTCAATGTGGCGCAACGGCACGACCTACGACGAACGACTCCATCAGAACAACCGAAACCGCAAGGCTGCATGAAGAACTTCACCTGACAATTGACATACACAGTCCGAACGACCTTGTCCGCGTCCTCTCAGCCCGCTGACGCCTGAACCTTGCGCGATTTCTGGAATGTGACATCCACCCTGCTCACTCACCCCTCCCCCACCGGCTCGTCCGAGGGCTTCTCGAAGAGCCCCGCCAGCCACACGCTGACGAGGTAGAGCAGCACCATTGGCCCGGCGAGCAGCGTCATCGTCGCCGGATCGGTGGTCGGGGTGGCGATGGCCGCGAAGATGAAGATGACCAGCACCGCATGCCGCCACCACTGCAGAAGCTGCGCCCGCGTCACGATGCCGACCGCCGCGAGGAAGGTCAGCACCAGCGGCAACTCAAAGGCGATCCCGAACACCAGCAGCAGGCGCAGCAGGAAGTAGAGGTAGGGCTGCAGCGTAAGCTCCACCTCGACGCCCATGGTCATATTGAAGCGGAAAAAGAACGCGAAGGCTCGTGGCGATATCCAGTAGCAGAATGCGACACCACCGAGGAACAGCAGCACCGCGAGCGGCACAACCAGCACGACCCACTTGCGCTCATGCGGCTCCAGCGCGGGCTCCACGAAGAGCCACAGCTCCATGATGATGCCCGGTGAGGCGAGGATCAGCCCCGCCACGAGCGCAATCTGCATCATCAGGATGAAGCCGCCGGCGGTCTCGAAGATGCGAAAGGTGAAGTCCTCGATACCCGCCAGCGCCGCCCCGGCCTCGGCCGGATAGCGCATGATGTCCAGCAGCGGCTCCCGGAACAGCCACGCGACGCCGGCGGCTACGGCCATGTACACGATCATCCGCACGAGGCGCCAGCGCAACTCCTCGAGGTGGTCCCAGAAGCTCAGTTCCTTCGGGTCCGCCGCCATCGGGTGCTCCCCTGGCTGCGAGTTCGGTTCCGTCGGAGTGACGGCAGTCTATTCGCCGCAAAGTGTAGGAGCACCTATGCGCCGCCTCCTGCGGTAGAAGGTGATCATCTCTTCTGCGAGAAGATGGCCACAGCAGTTGCAGACTCTTACCCGGGAGGACTCGCTGATGAAACTCCGTCTGCTCATAGTAGTCTCAGCCGCTATCGCGACAGTGATGCCCGCCTACACACAGGTCAGCGTTGATGAGATCGAGGGCGGCTTCACCCTGTCCGGCCCGCGGCTCGTCGTGACCGTGGAGGATGGTATCATCACCGGCCTCGAAAGCCGCGTCACCGGCGAGCGGCATGCCGACAGCGCCACCGCCGACCTGAACATCCCGGCGGGCCTTGGCCATCTGCAGCCGGATCTCTCTGCCGCTCAGGCCCTTCACGGCCCGTGGGGCTCGCGCGAGATGGGGCAGGACTACTCGGCAGGCGTATTCCCCAGCCAGCACCGAGCGCACGAGGGCTCCACGTTTGCCCTTGAGCGCACGCCCGATGGCGCCACCGGCACGTGGACCCGCCTCACCAACGGCTCCGAGCAGTTCCTGGAGGATACGCTCTCGGTCCGGGTCTGGGTTGGCGAGACCGGTGAGACCCTCGTGCAGGCATGGGGCGAGAGCCCCGAGGCCGGCATCTACGGTGTGCAGGTCCCGGTGGCGAATCTGCACCGAGACCACCGAGTCTATTCAGCGAGCTTCGGTGGGATGATGTATGAGAACACCATGGCGCCCGCCCTGCGCAGCCTCGCGGGAGCGCCCTTCATCGAAGCACCGGTGCTTGCGATGGAGGGCCGGGAGGGCACCATCGGCCTCTGGATCGCCGACGAGCGCTTCAGGCCGTGGTTCTGCTTCATCAACTGGAGCGGCGATAGCTGGTCCGTGGCGCTGGAGCACCTCAACTACATGCCCTTTCAGCCGCATACCAGCACCGAGTCGGTCGTCTGGCATCTCGACAGCTTCGATGGCGGCTGGGTGGACGCAATGACACCCTACCGCGACTGGTATCGCGACCTCTTCGCGGAGGAGATTGCCATCCGCGATGGCGTGGAGTGGGCTAACAAGATCCAGATCATCGTCGATTCTGTCGCTGAGAACGCCGAGACCTACGAGGCGCTTGCGGCGACATTCGACCCTGAGACGATCCTCATCCACGAGTGGAACGCCCGCGAGCCGAGCTTCAGCGGCGAACTGCCGATGATGGAGCCGAAGGAGAATTACCCCGCGCAGGTGGCGCTCGCACAGCAGTTCGGCTTCCGCACCATGGCCTACTGCAATAGCTACTGCGCCGAAAAGGGCGCGCCGGCCTACCATGACGCGAACCTCGAGGAGATAGCGCTGGTGCGGCCCTACCGCGGCTTCGCGCGCTACGATCAGGGCCCGCTGACGTGGGACAGCTACAAGGACGGTCAGCTTGTCTACACCGACCCGCTCGCACCGGGCTGGCGCGCCGATCACATCGAGCGCATGAAGCAGTGGAAGCTTGACACTGGCACCGATGCGAACTACGAGGACACCGCCGGCGCCTGCGGTGACTACGGCAACGGCGTCGTCGACGGCCTCGAGGGTGTGCAGGGCACCGTGGCGCTCTTCAGGGAGCTTCTGCGCGCTCAGCCTGACGTGCCCATGGCCTCCGAATACGGACCGGACCCGATGGCCTTCGCCACGCACTGGCCGCTGCACTTCCAGCAGGTCTGGGGCAATGACCGTTCGCGCGCGTTCTGGCTCTCGCACATGCGCCCGGTCGGTGCTTTCCTCTTCGGCAACCGATCGTGGACGCCGAACATCCGCGCGGA
>JAAYJW010000339.1 GCA_012522765.1 candidate division WS1 bacterium
GGCACTCCAAGCTCCTGGTGCAGCTCTCGGCCGAAGAAGTAGCCGACGCCGGAGAAGCCGCCGACCGTCTGCGGCGAGCAAACCGACCACGTCAGCTTGACTGCGTCCTGCGGCTCTGTCGCAGTGACGCGGGTCACCTGGCAGAGGCGGATCATCGGGTACTCCGCTGCCGCAACCTCCTCGGCGCCATTCACCGAATTGCCCACCGTCCAGACCATGTTCGACTGCCCCGAGCATAGCCAGACATCGCCCATGACGACGTTCTGCAGCACGATCTCGTTGCCGCCGGTCACCGTCAGGGCGAATGGCTCGGTCTCATCGATCGGCTCGAGCCGCACCATCCACTTGCCCTCAGCGTCTGCAGTCGCGGTCTTCGCCTGCCCACAGGCGCTGACGGTCACCTCTTCATCCGGCGCGGCGGTGCCCCAGATCGGCACCGCTATCCCGCGCTGCAGGACCATGTGGTCGGCGAAGAGCGGATTGAGCGCCACTTCGGCTCTCACGGCAGTGGCAGAGAGCAGCAATAGAGCTATCAGCGCAAGTCGCAGTTCCATCTCTCCTGACCTCCGCATACTCGTCCGGCCCATCGAGCGGCAGGCCGATGTCGGAATGCCCGCTAGATTCACGAGGCATACGGCAATACCTGCCGGCAGAGCAGGAAGACGCGGCTCCGCATGCGAAGGTTACTCCAGCACATATACTGCCGATTCACGGAAGGGACCGTGGCCGATGGCGAAGCGCGACGCAAAGAAGATGTACCCGGAACTCTACAGAGCCCCCGCCGATCCCGTGCTGGTTGAAGTCCCGCCGCTGAATTACCTCATGATTGACGGCGAGGGCGATCCGAACGCCGAGACGTGGTATCGCGACTCGGTGGATGCGCTCTACGCGATCGCGTACTCGATCAAGTTCCTCGTGAAGGAGCGCGATGAGGCCCTCGACTTCGTGGTGCCGCCGCTGGAGGGGCTGTGGTGGGCCGAGGATATGACGGCATTCGCGGAGGGCGACCGCAGCGCGTGGCAGTGGTCGGCGATGATCATGATGCCCGAACCGGTGGATGAGGAGCTTTACCTTGCGGGGCACAAGGCGGCATGCAAGAAGAAATGCCTCGTGGCCGCGGAGTTCATGCGCTTCGAGCAGTACGAGGAGGGCCTGAGCGCGCAGGTGCTGCACGTGGGCCCGTATGCCGACGAGGCGCCGACCATCGAGCGCCTGCACGCGTTCATCGCCGAGCAGGGGCATAAGCTAAACGGCAAGCATCACGAGATCTACCTCTCCGACCCGCGCAAGACGGCGGCCGAAAAGCTGAAGACGATCCTGCGCCAGCCGGTGGGGTAGCCGCGCCAATGCCAACGGTCCCGCTTACTTCACCAGCCGCGGGCTGCCCCAGACGGTGAAGCAGTTGTCGCCTGATGCGCCCTCTGGCAGACGCGTCTGCAGCTTGATCTCGATTGCGTCACCCTCGGCGGGTAGCGCGGCCTCGATCACCTGAGCGGCATCCCCCGGCGCCATCGGGGCTGTGCAGGCGACCTCCTCGCCATTCACCAGCACCGCGAAGATCGCGGACGTGCCTTCCGCCGATGCGGGGTGCAGGCCCACGGTCGCAACAAGCCGCGAGTAGACGCCCCCCGGGCCGAAGGTCCAGCCGAGCGTGAAGGGCACGCCCATACCGACACCGTGCTCGAAGGTCTGTGGGCCATCCTCGCCGGGTAGCTCCAGCGGCAGGATGTTGCGGCGCTGGTCGAAGCAGCCATCGAGCAGGAAGGGCGTCCAGCGCCACGGAGCCGATGTCTTCCCACCGCGGTAGTCCGAGACAACGTCGGTCAGCAGCAGCTCCTCGAGGTGCGCCGTCTCGCCCTCGATGCGATCGGTAGCGAGGCACAGCGCCGTGTAGAGCGCGTCGGCGCTGGTGCGTGTCGCGTTGGAGACCAACTGCCCGCGCAGGCGCGCGGCAACCGTTCCGTCGCCATGCATCTCGTCCATCACGAACGGGATGATGACCTGTCGCGCAGCCTGTGCCTGCAGACGCTGGCGGCGCTGGAGATGCAGGGCCGCCTCCTCGATGGTGCGGCCAAGCAGCACCGGCACATGGTCCTCCTCAGCAGGCAGATCGTAGCGCCCGGTGTCGGAGATCCCGCTGGCGGCGTAGAGGTAGTGCCGCGCGCGCTTGTCGCCCGGCGGCGGAATAAGCTCGCGCAGATACGCCTCATTGATGAAGCCCTCGGTGCAGTGGAGGCTCATCGAGCCTGTGTCCTCGACCCAGTGGCAGAGGACGCCCATGTAGCGCACCGCTTCGGTCATATCGCCCGCGCGGACGGTCTCACCGATGCGTTGCAGATACCAGCGCATGGCGATGGTGCTCGCCGGCACCGGGTTGACGTCGTGCAGCGAGACCGTGGCGCCCTCGGGTTTGCAGTAGGCGTCAAGATCGGGCCGAGTGCCTCCGGCGTGCTGGTCCTGCAGCGCTGCGCAGTCGGTCACAAGCGACACTTCGGCCTGCTGGATCATCTCCTGCTGCCACTGCGGCAGGCACGAGATGGCGCGCTCGCGGATGACCGGGTGTCCGCCGCCCCAGCCGTGGGCGGCCATTGAGAGCGTAAGTGCGAGTGAGATTCCGTGCATTGTTGGAGTGCCTCCCCAGGATCGTTACGCGTTGATGCAGCGGGCTACTCCGGCCGGAACATCTGGAAGTCGCCGCCGCTAAGATCGAGCAGTTCGTAATGATCGAGACGGAAGGTGTGCCAGTAGCACGCCCACCTCGGGTCCGCCTCGAGGAACGCGCCGAGCCGCCGAATCATCTCGTGCCTGATCTGCTGCATGCCCGCGTCTCTCGCGACGTTGAGCGGCGGGCGCGCATCGAGATCGTAAAGCTCATCGTGGTCGCTCGTGAGGTTGTAGGTGTACATCATGTAATGTCCCTCGACCTCGGCGAAGTACGCCACCGCCGGGTTCGGCGCCACGTGCCAGCCGGCCTCGAAGATGAACGGCTGCTCGCGCTCCGCTCTCTCACCACGAATCAGCGGCAGCAGCGACTCGCCATCGAGGCGGTCGGCGGGCTCTACCCCCGCCAGTGAAAGCACCGTCGGCGCGATGTCCAGCAACGTCACAAGCTCATCATGGCGCGTTCCGGCCGCCTCGCCGTCGGGCAGCTTCACCACCAGCGGTACCTGCGCGGTCTTCGGGTGGCCATAGACGCCCTTATCCACCAGAGCAAGTTCGCAGTTCATCTCGCCGTGATCGGCGGCGAAGATGATCATTGCGTCATCGTAGAGACCCTGGCGGTCGAGTTCGGCGAGGAAGCGGCCGAGTGCGGCATCCAGCGCTTCGATCTGCAGGAAGTTCATCAGCATGTACTGCCGCGCGCTCTCCGGGTCATCGAGGCCCCAGTTCTTGCGGTAGAACTCGTAGACCCGCGGCAGATCGTCGACCGCGCCTCCCACGGCCCGGTGGTAGCTCTCAGGCAGTTCGACATGCTCGGCGAGTTCGCGCGCTCGCTCGCGGTAGCACTCCGGTACGAGGAACGGCTGGTGCGGTGCGAAGAAGTCGAGTTGGAGGTAGATCGGGGCGTTCGAGTCGCCGCGGCGGTAGAGATCGCTCTCAAGCTGCTGGCCCGCCAGCCACGCGAGATACTGTGAGTAAGTGGCCTCCTCCGGGAACTCCGAGCCATCCTCCTGTGTGATCCAGCCGCCGTAGCTATTGCCGCGGTCGCCGCCGGGGCGAGTGCCGCATACCGGCTCCGGCCATGCGGGAGGCTCGACCCCAAGCTCCCGCAGGTAGCGCAGGTAGCCATCATCATCGGTCAGCGGCGGTGCCCAGCGATCCCACGGCGCATCCGATTCGCCGAAGGCGTCAATGAACTTGTGCGCGCCGACGTGGCACTTGCCGGCGTGCGAGGTCAGCCAGCCTGTGTCGCGCAGATACTCCGGGTAGATCGCGTCATCATGCCGCAGCAGCACCGCCATGCCGTCATGTGCGCGCTCTTCGTTGACCAGCAGGTAGGAGTA
>JAAYJW010000340.1 GCA_012522765.1 candidate division WS1 bacterium
GAAGCTCAACGGGACGGTGGTTGAGCAGCATGGCCTGACCTTCATCCCGCTGATTCACCCCGCCGCGGGCCTGCACAACGCGAACATGCAGGAGCCGATCAAGGAGGGCTTCCGGCGGCTGGGGGAGATCCTGCGCGAGCGCCTCTGAGGAAGCTCGTTGAGAGTAATTGCCAGTTGATCATGCTAGAAGACGGTAAATGTGATTTGCCTTGACGCGAACGACGTCGTTCATTATCATCTACCACAGGAGGTAGGTGCATAATGGACAACCAGTGGATGTCAACAGAAGCGGCGGCGGAATATACGGGCCTTAGCCTTTCTAAAATCTATGATCTCGCTCAAGAGCGGAGGATCCCGCATTCTCGTGTTGGTAGACAGTACCGCTTCCGGCGGGCTGATCTTGATGCGTGGATGTTGGCATCGCGGCCCGTTCGAGACTTCTTCGTTACGACCGCCGCGTATATAGACGGCAATCCCGCCCTTCGCGAGCCTCAAGTGGAAGCATGGCGAGCGGCGAAAGCCTATTTCGATGCGGGCGGACGCCATGCAATCATACAGATGCCAGTCGGTACTGGTAAGACGGGCGTCATGGCCCTGCTGCCATTCGGCGTGGCGAATGGACGCGTTCTTGTTGTCGCGCCCAATCTGACCATTCGCAGTGAGATTGGGCGATCCCTCGATGTGAGCGATCCCCCGAAATGCTTCTGGTGGAAGACGGGAGTACTTGAGCCGGAGGGGATGCTGGCGGGGCCTTTCCGGGCGCTGATTGATGGCCCTGGGGCCAATGTGCATGATTGCGACAACTCACACTTCGTCATCGCTAACATACAGCAGCTGACTAGTCGATCCGATCGATGGCTGCCGGAATTCGGACCGGACTACTTCGACATGGTTCTCATCGATGAAGGCCATCACAACGCAGCACCAACTTGGCAACGGGTGATGGAGCAGTTTCCTGAGGCGAAGATATGCAGCCTCACTGCCACTCCCTTTCGCAGCGATGAACGAGAAGTCGCTGGAGATCTCATCTACAGGTACTCCTTCACACGAGCGATGCTGCGGGGCTACATCAAGCGGGTCCAAGGAATCTATGTCGCTCCTGATGAGGTTGAGCTCTCCTTCGTCTACCGTGACGAGACGACGACACATACATTGGAGGAAGTCCTCGAGCTGAAGGAAGAGGAATGGTTCAGTCGTGGTGTGGCCTTGTCACCTGAATGCAACAAGCACATTGTAGACCATACCATAGAGAAGCTGCGCGAACTCCGGCTCACCGGCAAGCACCACCAGATCATCGCCGTAGCTTGCTCAGTGGATCATGCGAAAGATATTCGGTCGCTCTATTGTGAGCGCGGCATTGAGGCCGCCGAGATCCACAGCGGCATGTCGCAAGAGGAGCGGGAGCAGGTTTTTCGCGACCTTCGCAGCGGCATTTTAGATTGCGTAGTTCAGGTGCAAATGCTCGGGGAGGGCTTTGATCACCCTGAGTTGAGCATTGCTGCCGTCTTCCGTCCGTTCCGGTCACTCTCCCCGTACATTCAGTTCGTGGGGCGTGTTCTGCGAGTGCTCGTCCAGAACGATCCTAGTGCGCCAGACAACCAAGCATACGTAGTATCGCACATTGGGATGAATCTTGATACACTGTTCGAGGACTTCAAAATACTGGACGCAGACGACAGGCGACTTTTCGAGTTGATGCTGTGCGGCGAAACGGTCGTGACGCAAGACGAACGATCTACCGATCTCGTTCGGACGCGTCTTGAGCCGGAAATGGTCGTGCGACGTGAGATCGTGAGTTCGTTCTTTCAGGACGACTTCATCGATCCGGAGAGCGAACTCGTTCTAGATGACGCCCGGGCATACTTTGAGCAACTCGGAATTGACGTATCTTCGGAGCAACTGAGTGCTTTGATCGGTCAGCGAGATCAGGAAGAGGCAGGGCTTAGGCAGCTTGAAGGTAAGCCATCGATCGCTGTACAGCCACAACGGCATCGTCACGAAGTCAAGAGGCGGCTCAAGGAGCGGGGCGACCATGTGGCCAAAATCCTGCTGAACTCGTTTGAGCTTTCCGCAACTGGCATGGAACTGGGGCGGCTATACCCGCACCTGGGCAAACTGAACCTGATAGTGGCCATCCGTCTTGTGCAGAAGGCCATCAATGATGAACTGCACATCGAGACAGGGCATAGGGACAAGCTACCCACCGAGCAACTTGAGCGAGTCTTGTCGGACCTCAGTGCCATACTGAACAGACTCCGGCGGCAACTCGCTGCGAAGCTACAGCGTGGTCCAATCAGTCAGGAAGGTGAGTCAGAGAGGGGCTGAGATGCAGTGCCAGCGTACAAGTCATTGTTGAAGCGGGCGGAGTGGGTAACTGCAGGAAAACAGCGGAAGTGCTACCATCATGGTGACAAGCGGATCGAGAAGGGGGAGCCCTGCCTTGAGGTGAAGGAGGATCTCACTACGCGGGGCTACTGCGAGGAATGCGCCTTCGAGATGTTTGAGAAGGCGCGACAAGAGCTGGATGATCTGCAGAGACCAAAGCCTTAGTTCGGCACAAGTCCTCCCTGTGTGGCGGGTTTGCTGTGGCCATGGAGCAGACGGTTTACTCTCCTTCAGTGATTCACGCCTTGTACTCCGACACACTTAGCCCTCCCTCGGTCTTCAGCAAAGCAGGCCATCCCCATCCTCGCGTCGAACTACCTCAGTAGCGTTGCCGCTGCCTGTGCATCGGCACGACTGTATCAAATCACCTTTGCGTCTAACCACCGTAGCATGATAGAGGTTTGCATATGGCACGAGACGACTCTCTGCGCATCATCTCACTTGGCGGAATCGGGCACATCGGCAAGAACATGACCGCCTTTGAGCAGGACGGCGAGATCCTCATCCTCGACTGCGGCATCATGTTCCCGGACGAGGAGCAGCCCGGAATCGACGTGATCCTGCCCGACATGACCTACATCTACGAGAACCACGAGCGCATCGTCGGCGTGATCCTCACCCA
>JAAYJW010000041.1 GCA_012522765.1 candidate division WS1 bacterium
GCGCGCTCGACCACCTTCATGTACCACTGCTTCGACCTGGCGTCGTTGTACAGCATCATGGAACTGACCGGGTGGGAGTGCGCCGAGGACGCATTCCGGCGGGGTGTGGAGTTCATCAGCGGCTTTGTGCTGCGAAATGGGGATACGATATATCTGGGTCGCGGTCAGCAGCAGTTATTCCCCTACGGCGCGCTCATCTTCGCGCTGAGTGCGGCGGCTGCGAGATGGAACGAGCAGCGCTATCTGGCGGCGGCTGAGAGGGCATTTGACTTCGTAATGAAGCACCGTCGTCCCGACGGCAGCCTGCCGCTGGTGGTTCAGCCGAGCGAAGCCGGCTGGCCGGATGAGAATGTACGCGCCGCCTCGCCGGAGCACCCCGGCTGGTACCGATACAACAACTTCTACGACTATCAAGCGGCCTTCCCGCTATTCCTCGCGCGGGCGGCCGAGGTGCTGCGCGAGGCGCCTAAGTTAGCTGTGGCTGCAAAGGACGAGCCACTCGGCCTTTCGCTCTACGGCCAGGAACTGGCGATGTGGCGAAACGACCTGTACGAGGCGTTCGTTTCCGCTCCCGGAGGCTATCTGGCGAATGCCATGCCTGTGCCCTACATCTGCTTCGAGGGCGAGAGCGTGACGCCGTGCTATGGCGGCGAGCGCATCCCGCCGACGCTCTACAGCGCGGAGATGATCCCGCTGCCGCAGGCAGTTAGCCGCTCCGGGCGAAGGATCTGCTTCGCCGACACACTCCGCTGGCGCCTGAGTGAAGATGAGGGCGCGTTGAAGCTGGAGGGTCGCGGGCGCGGCATCAGGCACGAGCGCAGGTTCATCTTCGGGCGAGGACGCATTGAGATGCGCGATCGGCTGGAGCTTTCCCGCGCTGCGGCGAGGACCTTTAGTTCGGTCTCGCCGCTGGTCGCGTGGGGGCTGCAGATGGACGCGCTGGCAGGGAGCATGTGGCGCATCCACGACGATCCGCCGGTGACGCTGCAGGTTGAGGGCACTGAGGGGCAGCTTGAGCCGGTGCAGGGCTACTGCGCCCGCGGAGCGATCTCCGGCGTGCGCGAGGTAGTGGCTTCCCCGGCCTCACACAGCTTCGAGCGCGCAATGACGATTTCGCTGGGGTAGGCCACCTCAGCCCGTCAGTAGTACGCGATCTGCCTGCCCTCTCCCCCACGGATCTGCGTCTGGCGCAGCGCCGTTTCATTGCGGTGGGCGGCGCTTCCGAGGCTATTGTCGCTGACCGGCCGCAGCGCGAAGTCCTGCCACGAGCCAAGGCCAATGATATCCTGTGCGGTCACCGACAGGTCCAGCGCGCCCAGCCGTGTGAGCTTGCCCTCGACGCAGATCACCGGGCTGGTGTAGAGCGCGCGCCCGCACTTCTGATAGGCATCCTCGAAGACCGCCACGTCGATCAGCCCGAGTTCGTCCTCCAGCGAGATGAAGATCGCGGTGCGACCACTTCGTGTGGGTGGACGCGCGCGCGCGACGATGATCCCCGCCACCCGCACGCGGTCGCCATCCTCGCGCTCCCACAACTTTACGCTGGGCGTCACATCAAGCTCCCGCAGACGTTCGCGCCAGAAGCTGAATGGATTGCGAGTGGTGCTGACGCCGAGGATGTGCAGGTCCGTCGCCACCCGCCCGACCTCGCTCACCGGGTCCAGCGATGGCAGCATGCCCACGAGGTCCTCCACATCATCGTATGCCAGCGTCGGGCTCTGCTGTCGCCCGTGGCGATCCGCGATCACATCACCGGGAAGCGCGCGCAGCCGCCAGAGCAACTCCTGCGGGGGCATGCCGGTGAACTCGAAGGCGCGCGCGAGTATCAGGTTCTCCACCGCCGGCGCCGGGATACTCGTGCGTGCGCAGAAATCCTCCAGTGAGCGGAACCGCCCCCTCCGCTCGCGTTCGTGGAGAATGCGCTCCACGCTCCGCTCCTGCAACCCGCGCACCATCCACAGCCCGAGGCGGATGTCGCCAACCGGGTTGCGCTCATATTCCACGAGGCAACGATCATCGCTGCGGTTCACGCACGGAGGCAGGATGCCGCAGCCGTGGCGCCTCGCATCCTCGGCCACGGTGCGCGCGGGATAAAAGCCCATCGGCTGGCTGGAGAGGATCCCGGCGAGGAACTCAGCCGGATAATGCGCCTTGAGCCACGCGGTCTGATAGGAGATGCGGGCGAAACAAGCGGCATGGGCCTTGTTGAAGCCGTAGGCGGCGAATCCGCGCACCATGCCGAAAATCTCCTCCGCCACCTCCGCCCGAACGCCTTGCTCCCCCGCGCGCAGGACGAAATGCTCCTGCACCTCATCGAGGTCCTCGGGGGTGATGTCCTTGGTCATCATTCGCCGCAGCACATCCGCTTCGCCGAGTGAGAAGCCCGCGATGGCATGCGCGATGCGCAGCACCTGCTCCTGGTAGATCACCACGCCGAAGGTGCTGCCGAGGATCGGTTCGAGGCCCGGGTGCGGGTAGATTACCTCCTGCAGGCCATGGCGGCGCATGATGTAGGGCGTGATCATATCCGCCTGCACCGGTCCGGGGCGGAAGAGCGAGATATTCGCGATGATGTCCTCGAAGTTCGTGGGCTGCACGCGGCCGAGCAGGTTGCGCTGGCCGGGGCTTTCAAGCTGAAAAAGCCCCACCGTGTGCGTACCGCGCAGCAGTTCGTAGCAGGGCTCGTCATCAAGCGGAAGCGCCTCGATGTCGGGACGCACGCCCTCGCGCGCCTCAATATGATCGAGCGCATCCTCGATCGCCGAGTGCGTCCGCAGGCCGAGGATGTCCATCTTCACCAGCCCCAGCGCCTCCACGTCGTCCTTGTCGAACTGGCCGATGACGATGCCCTTGCAGGCAAGCTCCAGCGGCACCATCTCCGTCAGCGGCCGCCTGCCGATCAGAAGGCCGCCCACGTGTACTGAGAGATGGCGCGGGAGGCCTGCGATCTCTCCGGCCAGCTCAATCAGCAGGCGCTTGTCATCAAGGTCAAGCTTTGCATCCCGCACCTCCGGGTAATTCTTCACCGCGTCGGAGATATCGCCGGCGCGGATGTGCGGGAAGACAGAGGCGAGTTTGCCGATCTCCTCCTCCGAAAAGCCCAGCGCCTTACCGATCTCACGGATCGCGGAACGCGCCCGGAAGGTGTTGACGGTGCAGACCGCCGCCACGCGTTCGGCGCCGTAGGTGTCGTAGATGTACTTCGTGACCTCATCGCGGCGGCGGGTGTCGAAGTCCACGTCAATGTCGGGCATGTTCCGGCGCTCGGGATTGAGGAATCGCTCAAAAAGCAGGTCATGCGCGAGCGGGTCAGCGTGGGTGATGCCAAGGACGTAGCTCACCAGCGAATCCCCCGCCGAGCCGCGCCCGGTGTGATGAATGCCCTGCTCGGTGGCGAAACGCACGATGTCCCAGACGATCAGGAAGTACTCCGCGAGACCTTTGTCCTCGATGATTGTAAGCTCATGGTCAAGTCGTTCCCGGACCGGCCCCTCCACATGGCCGTAAAGCCGCTTCGCGCCAGCCTCGCAGAGCCGGCGGAGAAACGCCCGGGGGGATTCATTGACAAGTGGCAGCAACGGCTGACCTCCCCCTGCCCCCTCTTCGTTCCGGCCTTGCATTACGCACAAGTCGGACTGATTGCAGGAGCCGATGGAGGGGCCGCACGAGCCGATGCGAGCACCAGCGAGTGTCGGCGAGGTCGGCCCTCCACGGCCGTTGCTGCAGCAGATCGAGTGACCGCACGAGCCGACCTCGCCGCGATACACAGCAATCGCGGCTCGTGCGGCCCCTCCACAGGCCGATGCGGGGGTCGGCGTCTCCATTACGCTCCGGGAGCGTAGACGTCCCAGGTCGAAATCCGGAAAGTGAAAGGTGTCGAGGTCAAGCTCCCACTCGCAGCGATCCGCGATGCGAGCGGCGTTGGCGATTGCCTGCGGCTGGTCGGCGAAAAGCTCCGCCATCTGTCGCGGGCTTTTGAGGTAGAACTCGGCATTCGGACGGCGGTCGGGGTTCGGCTCATCAACCGTCTGCCGCGCGCCCATGCAGACCATCACGTCCTGCAAGCGGTAGCCCGACTTCTGCGCGTAGTGTACGTTGTTCGTCGCAACGCACTCCAGACCCATCCGCGCGGCAAGCTCCGATAGGCGATAGCGCGCGCGGCTGTAGGGGCGCGGGAGGAGGTGGTTGTGCAGTTCGACAAAGAGATGTTCGGGGCCGAAGAGATCGCGGTAATGCTCTGCCACCTCCTGCGCCTCACGCAACATCCCGCGCTCGAGCAGGCTCGGGATCTCCCCGCGCTTGCGGCAGGCGGTCAGAGCGATCAGGTGCTCGCTGTGCAGGCGCAGATTCTCCTGCGTGAGCAGTGGACTGTCGCGATCTACCTCCTCGTAGGCCGCCGAGAAGGCGCTCGCCCGCTGCGCCTCACCGAGCCTCGCGGCGGTAACCAGCCGGCAGAGGTTCGAGTAGCCCTCGTTGCTCTCGGCGAGCAGCAGCAGGTGGGGCGGTCGCAGCGGATCCTCCTGCAACTCCGGCAGCACCGGCTCGATGGTGAATTCCACGCCGATGAGCGGCTTGATGCCCGCCTCAAGCGCGGCCTGATAGAACCGCACCGCGCCGGCGAGCGAATCGTGATCGGTCAGCGCGAGTGCGGACATGCCGGCATCGCGCACCGCCCGCGCGAGAGTGTCAACCTGCGCCGCACCGTCGTAGAAAGAGAATGCGCTATGTGTATGTAAGTGTATGAAGCTCATTTGTGTTTGAAAGCCACTAACCGCTATCACTTGCCGCTAATCCCATACCCGATACACATGCCAGTCATCGGTCGCGTCATAGCGGCACAGATCGAAGGTCTTTCCCGCGTCGGTGGCGACACGAACGAAGCGGCGTTCGCCATCACCCTCCCACCATCGCCCAAGCAGCCTCCAGGTGCCTCCGGTATCAATAATACGGTAGCTGCGCCCACGCCACTGGAACGCATCCGGACAGCGATCAGCGCCCATCCGAATGACCTCAATCGGCTCTCCTATCGCCTTTGTCATGATCGCCATTGCGCCTCACTCACAGTACGCTTCGGTACCGAACATTGTATCGAACACATGTTCGCTTGTCAAGTACAAAAGCGCCTGGTCAGATCGAGGGGAGGATCAGGGGGAGACACAAAAACAACGGCAACGGTAGAAGAAACCGTTGCCGTTGCGATTGTTACTCTGTTTCGTTGCCGCCCTACCCGAACCACAC
>JAAYJW010000042.1 GCA_012522765.1 candidate division WS1 bacterium
AGCCGGCTCTGCCGGGACTTGAGCCTGGATCGTATGAGCCCGGCCGCCTCGTCTGGACCAACGACGGCCTGGGGATCACCGTCATTACCGGTGACGGCCCGCGCAGCTTCTACTGGAACGGCGAGGCGGTGCAGGAGCTCGGCGCATACGGTCTCATGGGGTGGATCCCGCGCACCTCATCGCTGCTCGCCACCCGGGACGCCGGTGACGGCACAGGCGAACTGGTCACCATCACCCCCGGACGCGGCGATGGCGTAACGCTGATGCGTGCGGGCAACTTCGTGTCAGCGGTCGCTCCGGGCGAGGGTCAGTACGTCGTGGTGGCCACGGGGGCGGGCGATCAGATCGAGATCCAGCGTGTGGGCTGGGGCGGGAACGTCTTCCCGCTGCGGAGCGAGAGTGCTCAGTCCGCTGCGCTGTCGCTGACACCGCCGGGGGAGATGATCGCGATCTCCACGCCCGCGGAAGACGGTTGGCAGACCGAAGTCGTCACGATGGACGAGACCCCGCGGATACTGCTCTCGACGCATATGCCTGCGCCGCCGGTGCTGGTGATGCGTTAGCCGCGCAGGTCGAGCAACATCTGATAGAGATCGTTTCGGGCGCGGCCGGTCAGCTTCGACAGCAGATCGGCCGCGTCGCGTGTACCGGCTCCCATCGCCAGCAGTTGCTCCGCCGCCTCGCGCAACTGCTCGTCCGACGGGCCCGTATGGCCATCCTCGCCCTCGCCGGGCGGCAACAGCAGCGTGAACTCTCCACGCGGCTCATGCGCGGTAAAGTGCGTCACTGCCTCAGCGGCGGTGAGCCGCAGGATCTCCTCATACATCTTCGTGAGTTCGCGGCAGACTACGAGTGGCTGATCCGGGCCGGCTACGGCGACGAGATCGTCGAGGCAATCGCGCAGGCGGTGGGGAGTCTCGTAAAAGACGCTGGTGACCGGAGAGCGCGCTATCCGGCGGAGGAACTCCTGCCGCTCCTGGCGGCGGCGAGGCGCGTATCCGGCGAACTCATACCGATCGCCCCGGAGGCCGGAGACGCTGAGGGCTGCCGCGACCGCACTTGGGCCGGGGATCGGCACAATGCGAACACCTGCCTCGGCAGCCTCGGCCACGATGCTTGCTCCGGGATCGGCTACGACGGGGGTCCCGGCATCAGACGCCAGCGCAAAGGTGGCGCCTTCTGCCATCCGGCGGACCAGACGGGCACGCTTGTCGGCCGTGGTATCGCCATGGTAGCTCTCGACGGCCGTGGCAAGCCCCAGGGAGCTCAGGAGCTTCCTCACGCGCCGGGTGTCCTCGGCCAGCACCAGGTCAACCTCGCCAAGGACTCGGAGGGCACGTTCGGTGATGTCTTCGAGGTTTCCGATCGGGGTGCCGACGACGTAGAGGGTGCCACCGCTTTCACCACTCATTGCGGACCTCCCTCAATGGCTGATCTGCGTCGGCCATCAAGCGCGCAGTCGTCGCAGTGATGGCACAGGGGGCATACAGCGCTTGAAGCCGCTCGCGCGCATCATTGCCGCGATACGCTCCACCACCGCCTCTTCGAAGCCCTCGGCAACGACCTGCTGCACGGTCATCTCATCATCAACGAGGCGCGAGAGCACCTCATCGGCGGTGTCGTAGCTGAAACCGAGTTCGCCCTCGTCGGTCTGGCCCTGCCACAGATCCGCGGTCGGAGCCTTCGCGCGCACCGACTCCGGCACCCCGAGATGCTCGGCCAGCCGCCGCACCTGCGTCTTGTAGAGGTCGCCGATCGGATCGAAGGCGCACGCCATATCGCCCCAGAGAGTGGTGTAGCCGAGCAGCGCCTCTGTGAGGTTGCCAGTGCCGACCACGAGCGCGCCCAGACGCTCGGACTGGTCGTAAAGCACCGCCATCCGCTGGCGGGCCATCATGTTCGCGCGGCGCAGTCGCTCCGCATCCGGGTAGCGCTCAAAGTAGGCGTCCACCATTGGGCTGATCTCGATCGCCTCGTGGTCAACTCCCAGCGCATCAGCGACCTTCTGCGCATCCGCCATCGAGCGGTCGCTGGAGGTGCGGTACGGGAGCATGAAGGCTCGGAGGCTGTCCGCGCCCATCGCGCGGGTGGCGATAAAGGCGGAGACCGCCGAGTCTATGCCGCCGGAGAGGCCGATCACCATGCGGTCACGGTGAGCAGCCACCATCCGGCCGCGCACAAACGCGGCGGCCTCATCAGCAACGTCTTCCCAGTCGAGCGTGAAGCGATCCATGGCCGGGGCGGCTACTGCTCGTCGCCGCCTCCTACCTGCAGCGGCTGCGGGGCCGACTGCGACTGCGATGCCATGAACTCATCCATCCACTGCTGTTCGCGCTCCGCAAGTTCGGGCCGCTCCAGTTCCTCGAACGCGGTCTTCGCCTGCATATGCACGAAGTAGTTGTTGAAGTCGAAGCCCTGTGCAAGCTCCGAAGCCTTCGTGAAGTGCTCCAGGGCCTCGTCATTGCGCCCGGCCTCTTTGAGCATCGTCGCCAGTTGCATACGCACCGGAGCCGAGTTGGCACCGGAGGCGCTGTCGGCGAGATCGGTGAGGACCGAGATGGCCTCCTCAGTCTGGCCCCCCTGGCGCATCAGCATCGCCAGTTCGTAGGGCGCTGAGGCGTTCCACGGGTCGGCCTGGGTGGCAGCCGCCAGAAGCTCCGCCGCCTGGCCGGCATTGACCATCGGGTCATCTTCGAGCAGCTTGTACGCCTTCAGCTCGGGATCAGCGATCTCGATGTTGGCACTCGCACGAAGCTGCTCCTGATACTCCGACCATGCCCGCTGTTTGCGCTGCTCAAGGAGTTCCTCCTTCTTCTGAGCAAGCGCCGCCTCGTCCTCAGGGATGTCCTGCCGGCGGTCCTCCACGCGGATGATGTGGAAGCCGAAGTCCGTCTCGACCACATCGCTCGTTTCCCCGGGCTGAAGCGCGAAGGCGGCCTCCTCGAACTCAGGCACCATCTGACCGGGCCCGAACCAGCCAAGGTCGCCGCCCTCAGCGGCACTGGGGCAGTGCGAGTGTTCCGTGGCGAGTTCCGCGAAATCGCCGCCGGCGTCGAGCTGCGCCTTGACCTCATCAATGCGCTCGCGCGCCTTCGCTTCGGCCTCTTCAGGCGTCATCATGGCCTCGAGGTCCTCGGCGTCGGCTGCCTCGGCGTCGGTCCCCTCCTGCGCCTCCATCATGATCCTGTCGGGCTGGATCAGGATGTGCCGGGCATTGATCTCCGCGTAGCTCTGCTTCACGTCCTCGTCGGTGACGCTCACACTACCCGTCACATGCTCCTGTAGCTTCTCAAAGAGAAGCTGCTCGCGGATCTGCTCGTCATCGGGCAACTGAGTGCGCACTACCTCACGCTCGAACACCTCAGCGGTCATGTTCTCGCGTTCGAGAGCGCGGCGGAGTGTGCGGCGGTCCGCATACTGCGTCGCCATGATCTCGGCGACCATCTCGTCCTTGTTCGCCTCGATATCCTGGTTGGTGACCTGGATGCGCTCCGCCCGTGCGGCCTGCAGGAGGAGATGGCTGTCTATCAAGCCGTTGAGCAACTCCGTCTTAAGCTGGCGCATCTCCGTCACGTCGGCATTGCGGCTGCGCGCCATCCAGGCCAGCCTGGCCTCGAAGCTGTTGCGGGCGATCTGTTCGCCGTCAACCACGGCGACTACGGGCGTCACCTTCCGCTCCTCGCCACCCGCTGCGACACCGCCGCCACCGCCGCCGGGGCCATACATGTAGTACGTGCCGACGACAAAGATGATTACGATGATCCAGAACGTGATGGCCATGGGCGAGCCCAGTTCGATCGTGCGGCCGAAGAGCCGGATCCTGAGCTGCTTGCGGACCATCTTGCGCATTCTCACAATAGACATGTGTCAGACTCCTTCGCAGTATGCGCCAAAGGCTCGGTCGCGGTCGTCAGCCGATCAGCGGGATGAATGCTCCCGCCAGCGGCTCTCAACATAGTCTCCGAACTGCTGCTTGAAGCGTTCCGTGCTGAAACGCAGGGCATTGTCGCGGCAGGTCTGCGGATCGAATGCTGCATCATCAAAGGTCTCAAGTGCCCCGACGAGTGAGTCAATCGTCTGGGCATCGAAAAACCTGCAGGTCTTACCGTCAACCATCGTCTCGATAGCGCCACCGCCGCGGAATGCCACCACGGGCCGTCCGCAGGCGTTCGCCTCAAGCGGGGTCAGGCCGAAATCCTCGACCTGTGGCATAATGAACGCACGGCAGCGCTGATAATATCCCACGATCTCGTCATCGGGGACTTTTCCCGTCATCTCAACCGTCGGCCCCGCGAGTTCGGAAAGCACCTCAAAGTCAGGACCGTCGCCAACCACCTTCAGCGGGAGGTTGAGGCGGTTGCAGGCCTCGATAGCGAGATCTATGCGCTTGTAAGGATTCAGGGCGGAGACGATGAGGAAGTAGTCCTCCGGCTCCTCTCCCGGCAAGAACATATCGGTGTTCGCGGGCGGGTAGATGACCGTGTCGGGTTCGCGCTGGTAGGCGTCGCGCATGCGCCCGCGGGTGGTCTCTGAGATCGCTAC
Organism: candidate division WS1 bacterium; assembly: GCA_012522765.1. Lineage (GTDB taxonomy): Bacteria > Armatimonadota > Zipacnadia > Zipacnadales > UBA5352 > UBA5352. The sequence continues at coordinate 4,543 of JAAYJW010000042.1, forward strand.
CATCCAAGTGGGCCGCTGCGCCGTGCGCCGGTCCCAGTCGCGCAGAGGCGGCAGTGACGCGCGCACTAGCGCCTTCTGCACCGAGCTTGCACGCAGAGTGTCAATATACTCGTTCGCCCAGAACCAGAGAAAGCGCGCCGGGCTGTAGCAGTATGCAATATGCAGGGCATCCTCACGCTGTGGCGCGCTCTTGCTCCAGCCGCAGCTTGAGCTTATCACAAGGTCGAACTCATCAAGCGGCAGGAGATCCATCGCGACCGGCATCAGGAAGTAGAGCTTCCGGTACAGCGACAGCGCGCCGGGAACATCCTGCAGAAGCGACGGGCGAATGTCCCACTCTCTGAGACGTTCCTCCATGCGCTCAGGGTCGTACAACAGCGTGAAAACCGGCGCGTCCGGGAACATTTCGTGTAGAACATCAACAACGCGTTCGGCGCCGCGGATGCCCTGAACGAGATAGTCGTGGACGAGGGCCACCTTCACTCAGGTGCGTCCTCCTCAAGACGCCGCCCGGCGCGGATCGAGCAGAACTTCCCGCACATCGAACAGGCCGCATCATCGCCGTCAGGCCGGTCGCCACGCGTCAGCCGCACGCGCCCGGGGTCCATCGCAATACGCTCCATCGTCGCCCAGTCGAGCTCCTTGCGCGCGCGCGACATCCGGTCGTCCCACTCGCGCGCACCCGGCACGCCTTTGACTATGTCTGCGGCGTGAGCGGCGATCCGAGACGCCATCACGCCGTCGATCACGTCATTGGGCGACGGCAAGCCGAGATGCTCGGCGGGAGTAACATAGCACAGGAAATCGGCGCCGGCGGCGGCACAGATGGCCCCGCCGATTGCGCCGGTTATGTGATCGTAGCCCGGCGCGACATCCGTCACCAGCGGCCCCAGCACATAGAAGGGAGCCCCGTGACAGAGGCGCTTTTGCAGGACCACGTTCGCAGCGATCTGATCCAGCGGAACATGCCCCGGCCCCTCGACGAAAGCCTGCACCCCAGCCTCACGGGCCCGCAGCACCAACTCGCCCAGCACGCGCGTCTCGGAGACCTGCGCGGCGTCGGTGGCATCGGCCAGTGCGCCCGGACGCAGACCATCGCCCAGCGAGATCGCTACGTTGAACTCGCGCAGGATCGCCAGCACATCGTCATAGCGCTCATAAAGCGGGTTCTCCGCCTTGTTGACACGCATCCAGGCGGCGAGAAGGCTCCCGCCTCGGCTCACGATGCCACCGATGCGCTGCTGAGTCTTAAGCGCCGCCACCGTGTCGCGCGTGACGCCACAGTGCAGCGTGGCGAAGTCAATATTGTCCGCGGCGTGACGCGCGATAACGCCGAGCAGATCGTCGGCGGTCATGCCCATCATGTCGCCATACTGCTCTTCGGCCTCGCCGAACGCCTGGTAGATCGGCACGGTGCCGAGAGCCACCGGACATTCAGCCCGTATCTCACGGCGCACCCTGTCAATGTCGCCGCCGGTGGACAGGTCCATCACGGCGTCCGCGCCGGACGCGACGGCGGCGTTGAGCTTATCAAGCTCTCCCTGAAGCTCCGGGTAATTCGGCGAGGTGCCGATGTTGGCGTTGACCTTCGTGCGCAGGCCGAGGCCGATGCCGAGCGGCCTGACACCTTTGCCCCCCATTGCGACGACTGTGCCCTCGGCAACACGCTGGCGCAGGAGGTTTCCGTCGATCTTCTCGTCCCGCGCGATCTCGGCGAGCAACTGAGCATCAACGGCAAAGCCCGTTTGCTGCGACTCTTGCGGGCTCATAGGGATCGTCTCCGATGTTCCGTCACGGCACGAGGAGCGCCGATGGCGTTATTGTCAGGACAAATGATTCAGAGCCCACACCGGTACTACCAGTGGGCTCCGGGGCATTATACACCAGCGCACCTGCGTCCGGCAAGGTAAGAAGATGAGGCCATTGCTCTGTCGGTTCACGCACGTGCGGCCTCGTCAACTCCCTCGATCATGGCGAGGTAGTTCTCCACCGGTACATGGTCACCGACGATCGTGTTGACAGCCGCCACGTACCTGCCGCCAGACCTGCCCGTTTCGACCATCTCACGCGCCAGCGCTCGGATGGCCCTCGGGCGCTCTGTGGCGAGTATCACGGGGTCAAAGTTGCCGAAGAGCGTCATGCGATTGCCGAAGCGGGCCTTTACCTCGGCGAGGTCGTTCGCCTGCGCCTCGACCCCATGCGCGCCCGCGACGCCCATTTCGAGCCAGACAGGATAGACCTCATTAATCCGACCGTCCGTGTGCATGAGCATGATGATGGCGGCATCGTGCAGCATCCGTGCGGTCGCGGCAGTTGGCTCGAAGATGAGTTCGCGGTAGGCGGCCGGACTGACCATCATCGCGGTCTTGAAGGAGCAATCGGCGTCGAAGATGGCGATGTCGGGGACTATCCCAGTGCTCAGCACCGCAGCCAGCGCCTCGCGGTTGATGGCCTCCACCCGGCGCATATACTCCGCCAACAACTCTGGCTGGTCATAGACCATCAGGCATAACCGCTCCATCCCCAGCCCCGTGGCAGCGGAATGAAAGCAGTGCAGCATGAACAGGTGCACGAGCAGGCCCTCGCCGCGGACGAGCGAGGCTCTTTCAGCGTATGTGCTCGCGAGCAAGTCGAGATCGGGGCCGCGCAGTTGATCGAGGTCGGACATCTCAATGGCGGAACCGCCGGCGTAATGCGAGGTGCCATCAGAGGCAGTCTCATTGCGCGCACCGATCCTCGCTCCCCACGAGGTGGCGCGAACCGATCCCCACCCGATCTCGCACGCAAAGTCGAGTTCTTCGCGGAAGTCCCCGACAGGCGGCCGCCCCAGCACGCGCTGCACAATGCGCGGGTTGTTGAAGAAAAGCTCCTGGCGCGGCACCCAGCCGGTCTCCTCGCCCGCGATGGTCCTGAGCAGGTTCTCAGCCTGTGGCAGCATATCGTTGCAGGGGCGGTGGGGGCCCATGGCGTATTACCTCTTACAAGCGCGGGTGGATTCGCGGGGCTGCTTCGCCCGCGTGGCCACGAAAACCTGCGCCAGCGGCGCGCGCTATTGACGAGATGGCCGCCGTGCCATACGATAGCAGCAGCCGGAGCATGCATTTCCGACAGATCAGGTGAGGTTCCTATGGGTAAGCCCGTGGATGTGAGCGCGACGGATTTCGAGGCCGAAGTGCTGCAGGTGGAGGGGACGCCGGTGCTCGTTGATTTCTGGTCGGAGACGTGTGGCCATTGTCTTGCGCTCAATCCGCAGTTTGAGCAGGCCGCTGAGGAGACCGGGGACCGCGTCAAATTCGCGAAAGTCACCTTCAGCGATAACAAAGACATCTTCAAGGAATACAGCGTTCGCGCAACGCCGACGCTGGTGCTGTTTCGCGACGGTGAGGAGATTGCGCGCACCGTCGGCGCCAAGCGGGCCGATGAGTTGAAGGCCTGGGTTGACGAGCAGCTCGCTGGCTGAAGTAGACACGCCAGAATCATCTCATTTCCGCGCCGCGTACAGAAACGGTGCGATGACTGCTGGAGGAACCGAATGGCACAGGGTGATCTGACCTGTGACGTGCATATTATTGGTGGTGGACCCGCAGGTTACACGGCGGGCATCTATGCCGCGCGGGCCGGGCTGAAGACCGTGATCTCCACCCCGGCCGCCCTGTCGGGGATGATGGCGATGGCGCCGACGGTGGGCAACTGGCCGTCGCAGGTGGAGCCGGCGCCGGGTCGAGATATCCTCGAGCGCATACACGACCAGGCACTCAATGCAGGCGCTGAGGTGGTGCTTGAGAGCGTCGCGGGGGTCAACTTCTCCGAGGAGCGCGGGCTGCAGGTCTTTGGCGGCGCGCAGGTGCATGTCGCGCGGGCAGTGGTCGTGGCCACCGGTGCGATGAGCCCGGCGGAGAAGGTGCCGGGAGAGGAGGACTTTCTCGGCCGCGGAGTCGCCTACTGTGTCGCCTGCGACGGACCTCTTTTCGCTGAGGAGCCTGTCATAGTGGTGGGGCTGGATCAGCATGCAGCCGAAGAGGCGCTTGCATTGAGCGAGATCGCATCCTCCGTCGTCTTCGCGACGCCCGCGCGCACGCTGAATCTCGATGACCATCTGGCAGGCGCACTGGCGGAAACACCCAATGTCACGGTAGAGACCGGTGTGCGCCTGCAGGAGATAGTTGGCGACCAGAGCGTCGAGGGTGGTCGCTTCAAGGACACCGATGGCAACGAGCGGATCATCGCGGGCACGGGCATCTTCATGTATCTGCGTGGTAATGAGCCCGCCACTGAGTTCCTGTTGGGCGCAGTGGACCTTGATGAGAAGGGCTTCATCATCACCGATGAACTGCTCGCGACGAGTATGCCTGGTGTCTATGCCGCCGGTGATGTGCGGCACAAAGTAGTGCGTCAGCAGGTAGTTGCGGCCGGCGAGGGGGCCGTGGCGGCGCTATCGGCGGAGCGGTTTGTCCGTGGGAGCGAGCGGATCGCGATGCAGCGAGGCATTGCGCGCTGACAGATCTCGTTGAGGCAGGCACTGGAGGAGGGGCCGCGATGATACTTACGGCGACGGAGAAGGGGATCGTTGGCTTCAGTGATTCAGGCAACGAGTTGTACCGAGCGCTGCCGGGCACCAGCGTCAGCTTCCTGAGCGTTGACTGCGACGGTCGCCTGCTGGCAATCGCCGACGGGAACCGCATCATGCGCGCGGCTTCAGTGGACAGCGCCGACATTGAGGCGAACTGGACGGAACTGGGTAGCCTGCATGATACCGAGGCGAACTGCCTCGCGGCGGTCAGCGGCATGTTGTTCATCGGTGCCGCTGATGCCCGCCTGTGGGCCATGCCGTGCAGCGGCGGCGAGCCTGAGCGGCTCTCGAGTTTCGAAGAGATCGAGACGCGCGATAGCTGGAACACTCCCTGGGGCGGGCCGCCCGATGTCCGAAGCATTGCCGTCATCACCGGCGGTTCGCCTGCCATCTACGCCGACATCCACGTCGGGGGCATCGTGCGCAGCTTCGACATGGGTGAGACGTGGTCGCAGGCGCAGGGCAGCCTGCACCGGGATGTGCATCGGGTCAGCACCCATCCCGACATGCCCGATCGCGTCTATGCGGCCACCGCTCGGGGGTGCTTTGTCAGCGAGGACACGGGGGAGAGTTGGGAGCAGTTCCTCGCGCCCTTTGAGCCGCGCCGCTATCAGCGCTGCGTGATGCCCGATCAGGAAGATCCGAACAGCTTCCTATGCACTGTATCGCTGGGACCGCACCCGGAGGGCGAGACCGGCTGCGAGGCCATGATCTTCCGCACCAGCGACCGCGGGGCCACGTGGGCGCGCGCGCACGAGGGGCTGCCGGAACACTTCTATCAGAACATCAACACACACATGCTGAGCGCATCCGTGCAGCGTCCGGGTGTCTTTGCATTTCACGACGACCAGGAGAGCCTCTACTTCACGGATGACGGCGCGCGAAGCTGGAAGAAGATAGCCACGATCCCCAGGGTCGCTGCCGTGATGGTGATCTAAGGGACAACGCGCCCAGGGTGTGGCACCGCAAGGCAACAGAAAATGGGAGGATATTCGATGGCTGATGACGTCCGAAGCGTGGAAAGCTGTGATGAGCACGAGGATTGCTCGGCGCTGGAGGGGTCGGCTGAGGTGATGATGTTCTTCGAGACCGGCCCCTGGGATGAGGCCGGTCTCAAGGCGCCGGACTGCGGGCTTGAGGGGCCAAACTATCGCTCGACGCGGAAGAAGCTTCAGGAAGTAGGCGATGAGGAGCTCGCCGATCTCACCGTAGCTTCAGTGTTCATCGGCTCGCGAGTGGACGCGGAGCAGCTTGATCGTATGCCGAACGTGAAGCTGGTCTGCACCCGCTCTACTGGCTACGATCACATTGATCTCGAGGCCTGCCGGGAGAGGGGCGTCAGTGCGTGCAACGTCCCCGCATACGCCGAGCATACCGTCGCCGAGCATTGCTTCGGGCTGATGCTCGCCCTGTCACGGAAGATCCTGAAAGCGCACGATCGCACCCGCCGGGGCGATTTCAGCCTCGAAGGCCTTTCCGGTTTCGACCTGAAGGGGAAGACGCTCGGTGTAGTGGGTGCGGGAGCGATCGGTCTGCGCGTGGTCCGCATCGGCGTGGCAATGGGCATGAATGTGCTCGCTTTCGATGTCCGGCCACAGTCGCTGCTGTCGGACGTGATGCAGTTCCGCTATGTGTCACTGGATGAGATTTTTGCCGAATCGGACATTGTCTCGCTGCATGTTCCGCTGCTGCCCCAGACGCGCCACATGATCAATCGCGAGACCATCGCGAAGATGAAGCGGGGCGCGCTGCTGATAAACACCGCGCGCGGCGAACTCGTTGACACAGACGCGCTGCTCGAGGCGCTTGCAAGGGGGCAGGTAGGTGGCGCGGGCCTCGACGTCATCGAGGGCGAGGAGCGCATCGGCGATGAAGCGCAGATGGCTGCGGGCGGTGCTCCGCGTGAGGCGCTTGCAGTGGCGGTGCAGCGATACGCGCTGCTCAATCGTGAGGACGTCGTGCTCACGCCGCACATGGCGTTCTACTCGCGGGAGGCACTTGAGCGGCTGCTCATAGTCACCTGCGGGAACATCCGGGCATTCGTCGAGGGTGAACCGCGTAACGTGGTTTCGTAAGCCGCAGGATCAGGACAGGGGAGGAGTGTGGCGGCAATGCCGCTTGAGGTGGGAGATCACGCGCCTGACTTCACGCTTCCGACAGGAGCCGATGAGACGGTGACGCTGTCGGAGGTGCTGGAGGAGTGCGACTATGCGGTGGTTGTGTTCTTTCCGGCCGTGTGGAGCAGGCCCTGCAGCAATGAGGCGTCGGTGATAAACGCGGTGTATGACGAGATCCGGCGCCTCGGCGGCTGTGTGCTCGGTGTCGCTCCGGACAATCACCCGTCAACCCGCGCATGGTCAGAAGAACTTGGCCTGCATTTCCCTGTTGGCTCCGACTTCGAGCCGAAGGGCAAAGTGTCGCATGCGTTTGGGGTTCGCCATGATGCCGGCGTCTGTGAGCGCGCGCAGTTCATAGTCGACCGCCAGATGACTATTCGTCTCGCTTACGTGGCGCCCGTAGACACAAGTCCCGGAGCACAGCCGATCCTGAAGGCGCTGGAGGAGTTGAGTGCCGGTGGCTGAGGCCAGGGTGGATGTGGTGGAGCTTGAGGTACCCGTAACCAGTGAAGATCACCTCAAGGGCCCGAAGGATGCGCCGCTGACGCTGGTGGAGTACGCCGACTACCAGTGCGAGGCCTGCATCCTCGGCTTTCAGGCCGTCGAGAAGCTGATGGAGACGCATGGTGACCGGCTCAACGTGGTTTTCCGGCATTTCCCATTGATGAGCTACCACCCGATGGCGATGCCGGGCGCGATGGCTGCCGAGGCAGCAGCAAAGCAGGGCAAGTTCTGGGAGATGCACGCGAAGATCTTTGGTGCCGAAGGGGACTTCGATGACGAGGACCTGATTCGCTGGGCGCAGGAGCTTGGCCTCGACATGGACCGCTTCGAGCGCGACCGGAATGACGCGAAGATCGAGCAGCGTATACGCAAGATGCGCCTCGATGGCGCGCGCACCGGAGTGAACGGCACCCCGACGTTCTTCCTCGACAATTGGCGGCTTGACGTTGAGCCGACCCACCAGCATCTATCCGCCTACGTGGATCACTTCCTCGCGCATATCCAGTCGTAGGGCATCTCGCCACCGGGCGCAGAATCTCCGCAGGCGTGGAACCACTCAGGGGGGATCGTGCGTCTGACGGGGCAGGGAGGGCCATGCCCGAGGAGGTCTTGAGATGATAAGAAGACTCGTTCTGTGCGGGGCTGTGCTGATCGTCTTCGCCACATGCGTGGCGGCTGACGGCATCCTCATCCCCGGTCCGCCCGAACGCCCCATCCCGGACGTCCCCTACTTCACCATCAAGTACCACCACGTTGATGTCGCGATCCGCGATCAAGTCGCCACCACGAAGATCGACCAAGTCTTCGTCAATGAGGCCAGCCGCGAAGTCGAGGCGACCTACCTCTTCCCGCTGCCGCCGGGGTCCGTCGTCCGGGACTTTGCGGTTGAGGCCGACGGGCAGAGGATGGAGACGCAACTGCTGGAGGCCGATGAGGCGCAGCGGATCTACGAAGATATCATGCGCCGCCGGAGGGACCCGGCGCTGTTCCAGTACGCCGGGAACAACACCTACCGCGCGCGCATCTACCCGATCCCAGCCGGTGGCGAGCGCCGCATCGAGATAACTTACTCGGAGCTTCTGACGCAGGATGCGGGCGTGGTGCAGTACACCTATCCGCTGAGCACCGAGCGCTTCTCCCACGAGCTGGTGCGCGAAACGGTCGTCAACTGCACCATCGCGTCATCCGACCCGATCGCCAGCGTCTACTCCCCCAGCCACGATATCTCCCTCAGCCGAGAGGGCAGGCGTGATGCGAAAGTCTCCTACGAGGAGAACAACACGCGACCCGACCGCGACCTGCAGCTTTACTACACGGTCTCGCAGGACGCCGTTGGCATGCACCTGCTGACGCACAAGGAGCGTGGCGAGGACGGCTTCTTCATGCTGCTGGCGGCTCCTTCGCTGGACATGACGACCGACCCGCTGCCCAAGAACGTGGTCTTCGTGCTCGATCGCTCCGGCTCTATGAGCGGCGAGAAGATCGTTCAGGCGCGTGATGCGCTCACCTTTTGTGTGAACCAGCTTGGCCGGGAGGATTCGTTTGAGGTCATCACGTTCTCCGACCACGTCCGGTCTCTGGGTGATTCCCTGCAGGAGGCGAGCCCGGACAGAGTTCGCGCCGCGCGCGATTTCATCAGGAACATAGAGGCCGCCGGTTCCACCGATATCAACTCGGCGATGGAGCTTGCGATGGAGCGGCGCAGCGAGGGGCGGCCGAACTACATCGTGACGCTCACTGACGGTCTTCCGACAGCCGGCGTGACAGACCTGGAGAAGATCCTCAGCAACGTGAAGGAGCTGCGCGAGGAGGTTGACGCGTCCACTCGCGTCTTCGTCTTCGGCGTCGGCTATGATGTGGACACGCACTTCCTCGACCGCATGTCGCTGGACAACGGGGGCGTGGCCGCCTACGTGCGTCCGGAGGAGAGCATTGAGGCAAAGGTATCGAGCTTCTACAGCAAGATCTCGCGCCCGATGCTGACCGACATCGGCGTGCATTTCGATGGCATCACGACCTTCGACCTGCTGCCGCGGGAGTTACCCGATCTCTTCTACGGATCGCAGATCGTGGCGCTGGGCCGCTACGACAAGCGCACGACCGGCGCCTGCACGGTTACCCTCAGCGGCCAGACCCCGGAGGGTTCAGCGTCCTTCGAGGTAGAGACGAACTTCCCCGAGCGCGACATCTCGCGGGAGTACATCCCGCCGCTGTGGGCGGCCCGCAAGGTGGGCTGGCTGCTTGATGAGATCCGCCTGAACGGTGAGAAGAAGGAACTCGTGGATGAGATCGTGCGCCTCGGGACCGAGTACGGAATACTCACGGAGTACACGTCCTTCCTGGCCACCGAGCAGGGCGAGTTGACCGAGGACGCCGTTGCGCGAAGACTGACCGGGCCGGGAGGCGCGATGGGACCGGCCGGACCGCTGGCTACCGAACGCATGGGCGGCTACGCTATCTCGCAGCGCGACAACGCCCAGGCCATGCAGAAGGCGGAGAGTGTGGCCGCGCAGAACATGTACCAGGATGCCGAAGGCAACTGGCAGCGCGTGGGCAACATCCGCAATATCGGCCAGCGCGGCTTCATCCAGCAGGGTGAGCAGTGGGTGGACAGCCGCCTGCGCGTAGGCAGCGAGGAGGAGCTTGAGCCGGGTCTGCGCGTGCAGGCGTTCAGCGAGGCGCACTTCCAGCTTTCACGCGCCTTCCCCGCCCTCAACGCACAACTTTCGGTGGCCGAGGATATGCTGGTGCTTATCAACGGCCACGTGGTTCAGATAGGCGCCGAGGGCGACACCACGCTCACCGCCGACCAGCTTCGCATGCTGGAGCTTCCCGCCGGTGACGAGGTGGGGCAGATTCCGACGCGGCCGGAGAGCCGCCTCGGCGTCGGGCTTCTCGACTACTTTGGCACGATGCTGGCAGGAGTGAGCGGCGGCATCCAGAAGTACTTCGGATGACTGGCGTCGGTTGACCGTGGGCAAAGCGGCTCCCGGGCTCCGAGCCCGGGAGTTGCTGCTTGAGGGAGAGAGAGGGATGGAAGATGCTGCCGATCGGACCACTGATGAAAGAGCATCGGAAGATCGAGCGGATGGTCGCGCTGATCGCTGATGAGGCGGAGCGCCTGGCGGAGGAGGAGGCTGAGCCCGACCCCGAATTCATCTTCGACGCCCTCACATTCATGCGCGAATACGCCGATGAGTGTCACCACGGCAAGGAGGAGCATATTCTCTTCGCGGAGCTCGAGGAGCGCGATCTGTCGGAGAAGCATCAGCAGATCATGACACGTTTGGTGAACGATCACGTGCGCGGGCGGGAGCTGACGGCAGATCTTGAGACCGCCGCTGAGCGGTGGGAGGACGGCGAGGAGGCTGCATGCGATGACATTATCGAGGCAATGCAGGGTATAGCCGACCTCTATCCCGATCACATAGCCACCGAGGACCGCAACTTCTTCATCCCGGTGATGGAGTACTTCTCGGACGACGAGAAGGAGGAGATGATGGAGAAGATGTGGGACTTCGACCATGAGCTCTTCACCGCCCTCTACACAGAATGTATCACGGCTTACGAGCCGGAGGAGTGAGCGCCCGCCAATCAATGCAGGAGAGATGCCCTGCCCGCCGAATCTATGACGTGGAGTGTCACGTTCGCGGGCGGGAGGCGATGTTGCGGTGGACAGGCGTGACTTCATGCGGTACATGGGCTCGGCCGGACTGGCGGGCCTCGCAGTAATCGGCGCGCAGAACGGTATTGCAGCGCCGTTGGGTGTGCATCAAGTCGGGACTATCGTTGGAGGAGGGGTCAGATCAATGCCTTTCGAGCTACCGGATCTGCCGTATGCGTACGATGCCCTCGAGCCGTTCCTGGGCGAGCAAACGATGCGACTGCACCATGACAAGCATCACCAGGGGTATGTGGACAGCCTCAATGCGGCCGAGGAGAAAGCGGAGAAGGCCCGCGAGAGTGGCGACTTCAGCAGCATCCGCGCCATCAGCGATGCGATGGCATTCAACTACTCGGGGCACCTGTTCCACTCGCTCTTTTGGACCTGCATGAGCCCGGACGGAGGAGGGCAGCCTTCGGGGGCCCTCGCGGATCGCATCAACACCGACTTCGGGGACTTCGAGAGCTTCAAGGCGCAGTTCCTCGCGGCGAGCAACGATGTCCAGGGCTCCGGGTGGGGCGTGCTGGCGTGGCAGCCGCTCGGGAATAAGCTCGTGATCCTCCAGGCGGAGAAGCATCAGAACCTCTCGCAGTGGGGCGCGCAGCCGATTTTGGTGCTCGACGTCTGGGAGCACGCATACTATCTCGACTATCAGAACGAGCGCAAGCGATTCACGGCCGCCTTCTTCGATGTCGTGGATTGGGCATCCGTCGCAGGCCGCTTTGAGGAGTGCGTGTAGAGTCAGGAGAGAGCGGTGGGATCGTGGTGGAGGAGAATGTGTCCGGTGCCGAGGAGCAGGTACACTTCGGCGAGGACGAGCTTATCATCACGCGCGTCATAGGCGCACCGCGTGAGGCGGTCTGGAAGGCGTGGACGGAGCCTGAGCGCATGAAGCGCTGGATGGGGCCGAAGGACTACACCACGCCGGTCAGCGAAATGGACGTGCGCGTGGGCGGGAGGTATTTCAATTGCATGCGCTCGCCCGAGGGCGTTGACTACTGCAGCACCGGGGAGTTCCTGGAGGTCGATCCGCCCGAGCGGCTGGTGATGACGGACGCCTTCGCCGATGAGGATGGCAACGTCGTCCAGGCCGCGCACTACGAGGGGATGGACGCCAACTTCCCGCTGGAGCTGCTGATCGCGGTGCAGTTGCAGGACATTGGCGACCGAACGCGGCTGACACTGACGCACTCGAAGCTCGGGACCGCCAGTGAGAGCGATCGACATGACATGCAGCAGGGCTGGAGCGAGTCGTTCGACAAGCTGGAAAAGGAGCTTGCGGGCGCCTGAAAGCTGGCGCTGCACCCGACACGAGCGGGAGGGCCTATCACCAGGCCCTCCCGATGATTCGCAAGCTCAGTCCGAAGCTGCCGGTACGCGCTACAGTCCGGCCTCTGTGCCCTCAGTGCCCTCGGTGGCGTGAGGCTGCTCCTCCTCTGAGGGTTCCTCAGCCTCTTCCTCCTCGTCCTCGAAATCCTCTTCGTCTTCTTCGTCATCCCACTCGACGCACAGATCAGGATCGTAATCCTCCATCATCTCGTCGAAGTCGGTCAAGTCGGAGACGCCGCTCAGCAGCATCAGCGCCTTGTCCATCGCCATGTCGAAGCCGGTGCTGAAGCCCTGCCCGAAGCCCTCGGTGAAGCCCTCGGTATAACCCTTGCGGAACGCCTTCTCTTTGTTACCGCTCATAGCAACCTCCGCGTGGTGCATCACTATCAGATACAGAGCCTTCTTCGCTGGTCGCACGGCAAATGCCTGCCACGGATTGTTCGCGAGCGCCGAAGAATCCGTCGGCCACAGTGGCTGTATCCGCCGCGTGACGCCCCGGAGGAACCTTTGGCTTGGGTGCGACCGGATAATGTAGGTAATTGGAGCAGAAGAGGAGGTGTCACCCTTTCGGCTGGGAATCAGGATGGTTCCAGCCAACCCTGGTCAGCCAGAAAGGGTGACAGTAGTTGATTAGTGATCA
>JAAYJW010000043.1 GCA_012522765.1 candidate division WS1 bacterium
CTGCTCGGGCGTTACCTCACTGCCGCCGCGCCCGTGGCTGATCTCGTAATTCTGACAGAAGATGCAGCCGAGATTGCAGCCGGCGAAGAAGATCGTGCCGGATCCGCCCCTGCCGACCAGCGGCCGCTCCTCGCCGAAGTGCGGCCCCGCCGAGCAGACCCGTGCGTGCGTGCCTCCGCCGCAGTAGCACGAAAGCTCATCGCTGCGGCGAGCATGGCACTCTCGTGGGCATACGCGGCACTCGCCCATCAGGTCGTAGGCGGCCTTCACGCGCTCGCGCAGGGCGCCACTCTCATGCAGCGCGAGGTAGGATGGCCAGGCGGCTGCCACCGCGGATCACTCCACGATTCCGTCGAGGAGTTGCTCGATCTCCCCGCGCCTGCCGCGGAAGTTCATGTCAAAGTGCACAGGCGTCACTGAGATGTTGCCCGCCTTCACCGCGCCGATGTCGGTCCCCTCATCGCAGTCGGACTCAAGTGGCTCGCCGGTGAACCAGTAGTAACTGCGCCCACGCGGATCGAGGCGCCGCTCCAGCGAGTTCACGTACTTCCTGCGCCCCAGCCTCGACAGCACCGCCGGCCGCAACTCCTCCGCGCAGACGTTCGGCACGTTCACATTGAGGAAGGTGTCGGGCGGCATGTCGCTCTCGGCGAGCCTGCGGGCGAGCTTCGCCGCGAACTCCGCCGCAGGCTCGAAGAGGCACTGCTCGTAGGCCGTGACGGAGATCGCGAACGCATTCAGCCCCTGCAATGCGCCCTCCATCGCGGCGGATGCGGTGCCCGAGTAGAGCACCTCCTCACCGAGGTTCGCGCCGGCGTTGATCCCCGCGACGACAAGATCAGGTCGCGGACGGTCATCGGCGGCCGCCAGCACCGTGCAGTCGGCGGGGGTGCCGTTCGTCGCCCATGCTTCGGCCACCGGCGCGTCAATCTCCGCGGCGGACATGCGCAGCGGCTTGTGCAGCGTGATGCCGTGGCCGGCGGCGCTCTGCTGGCGCTCGGGTGCGATCACAATTACCTCGCCAAGCGTCGCCATCGCGCGCGCGAGATGCACCAACCCCGGCGCGTGGATACCATCATCATTTGTGACAAGAATTCTCATCGGCTCTCCTGCTCGTACTCCGTCAGTCGCCGAAACGCACTATCTCCAGCCGGGCGACATTCGTCTCCGCCACGATCTCCTCGCGCACCTCGTGGCCCACGCTCCCGCCGACGGTCACGGCCATCAGACCGACGCCGTCAATGACCTCGTGGCCGACCTGCAGGCCGCGGATGTTGATTGCCGCGCCACCGAGCACACGACCGATGGTGCCGACGAAGCCGGGGCGGTCGGGCGTGGCATTCCACAGCAGCAGCACCGTCCCGGATGGAGCGAGGTCCACGCCGAAGCCGGCGATCTCCACGATCCGCGCCTGGCCGCGATCGAGCAGCGCGCCCGCCACCTCAGTCTCACCGTTCCCGTCGCTCACCGTCGCGCGGAGGTAGCGTGAGTAGCCACGTGCGTCCGCAGCCGACCCGCGGCTCATCTGCAGCCCGCGTTCGGCGGCGATCACCGGCGCATTGACGTAGTTGATCGTCTCGTCCGAAAGCGTTCCGAGCATCCCCGCGAGGAAGTGCCCGGCGATGATGCGCAGATGCTCCTCAGCGCCGCCGCCGTGGGCGTAGATCGCGGCTTTGCGTGGAGCGCCCGACAGCAGCGCCGCCTGCAGCCGCCCGAGGCTCTCCGCCAGCGGCAGGAAGGGGCCGATCGCGTCAAGCTCCTCAGCAGTCAGTGCGGGCACATTCACCGGCCAGCGCGGGCGGCCTCCGGCCAGCACCTCCGCCACCTGCTCAGCGGCCTCGCGCGCCACCAGCGCCTGCGCCTCCTCCGTGGAGGCTGCCACGTGCGGAGTGGCGATAACGTTCGGGAGCGAGACAAGCTCACAGCGCGGCTGGGGCTCCTGCTCGAACACATCCAGCGCAGCGCCACCGATGTGCCCGGACGTCAGGGCCTCGACCAGCGCACACTCATCCACCAGCGAGCCCCTCGCGCAGTTAATGAGCATCGCGCCCGGCTTCATCAGTGCAAGCTGTTCAGCGCCGATCATGTGCCTCGTGTCATCCGTCAGGGCCGCGTGCAGCGTGATGATGTCCGAGCGCTGCAGCAGTTCCTCCAGCGCAACCGGCTCCGCACCGAGTTCGCGCATGCGGTCCGCGGGCACGAACGGATCGAAGCCGATCAGCTTCATCTCAAACGCACGGGCGCGCTGAGCAACCTCCTGCCCGATCTTGCCGAGGCCGACGATGCCCAGCGTCTTGCGGTAGAGCTGCCGCCCGGTCGCCTCGCGCTTCGCCCAGCGTCCGTCCTTGAGCGCCGCATCGGCCAGCGGAATGCGGCGCGTCAGCGCGAGCATCATCGCCATCGTGTGCTCGGCGGCCGCGATGGTGTTGCCGGTGGGGGTGTTGACCACCGCGATGCCCCGGCGCGTTGCGGCGTCGAGGTCTACGTTGTCCACGCCGACACCCGCCCGGGCGATGATCCGCAGCCGCGTCGCCGCCTCGATCAGTTCTGCATCGAGCGTGGTGCCGCTGCGGATGATGATCGCATCCGCCTCTGCAATCGCGCCGAGTAATCTGTCGCGGTCCCAGCCGGCGGCCTCGACGATCTCAGCACGATCGCGCAGCAGCGCAAGTCCCTCTTCGGCGATCGAATCGCACACCAGCACCACGGGCATTCAATTCACCTCCGCGCCTGCATCAGTGGCCGCCTGCCGCGCGGCGTCCAGCATCGCGGCGGCGTCACAGCCGAAGGAGAGATTCGTCAGCCCGTCCGCCAGCGCCTCCACCGTCCGCTCGATCTGCTCGAAGTGCACGGTTCCCATGTGCCCGATGCGGAAGATCCGGCCCTTCAGCTCGCCCTGCCCGCCGGAGATCAGCACACCGTGGCGCTCGCGCAGGTAACGCACCAGGTCGCTGCTGTCAACCGGCGAGTGGACCGCCGTCACCGTCGGCGAGCGGAAGCCCTCCTGCGCAAAAAGCTCAAGCCCCGCCGCGGTCACTGCCGCACGCGTTGCCTCGGCCATCGCGGCGTGGCGCGCGAAGACCGCCTCAAGCCCCTCCGCGTCGATGATATCCAGCGCTGCGCCGAGGGCGGCGATCAGGGCCGTCGCGGGCGTCCATGGCGTCTGGCCCTTGCGAGCCGAAGCGCGCGCCCGTCGCAGGTCGAGGTAGTAGTTCGGCATGCTGGCGCGTTCGGCAGCCTCCCATGCCCGCTCGCCCGCCCCGACGAAGGCGAGGCCCGGCGGCAGCATCAGACACTTCTGCGAACCGGCGACAACAGCATCTATCCCCCACTCGTCCGCCCGCACCGGCACTCCGCCGAGGCAGCTTACGCAGTCACAGATCATCAGCGCACCGGCCTCGCGGGTCGCGGCGGCAATCTGCTCGACCGGATGCATGACGCCCGTGGAGGTCTCGTTGTAAGTCGTCACGACGGCGGTGAATCGCTGCTTCGACAGGAGGTCACGCACTTGGCCGGGGTCTGCCGCATGGCCGGGCTCGACCACGTAAGAGGTAACGTCCGCGCGATAGGCTACAGCGATCTCGCGGAGGCGCTCACCGAACTTGCCGCCCTCAATCGCCAGCACAGGGTCGCCCGGTGAGAGCAGGCTGGTGATCGCCGCCTCCATCGCACCCGTCCCGGACGCGGTCAGGATCAGCGCATCGCCGGAGGTGCCCATCAGGTGGCGCAGGCCGTCGCTGCAGCGCTCCAGCAGGGCGGCCATCCTATCTCCGCGGTGGTAGAAGCCGGGGCGACCGAGCGCCTCTCGCACCTGCGGGGGGAGGTTGGTGGGTCCGGGAATCATCAGCAGCGGGTCGGTCTGTGCCATGAACTAGTCTCTCCAGTGGTCATAGCCCGCCTGCGGACACGCGGAAAGCGGGCGCGCCATGGGTCGCGCCCGATCATATGTTGCCGAACCCGCTGCGGCCCTGTCAGTCAGAGATCAGTGTCACGTTGACGCGGCGATGCCTCGGCCCGTCAAGTTCAACAAGCTGAATGCGCTGCCACGTTCCCAGCACCAGGTTGCCGCCCTCGACCGGAATCTGAACGCTGTTGCCCAGCAGCGTGGCGCCGAGGTGGGCCCCGGCATTGTGGTCTATGCGATCGTGATGCCAGTCCTCGCCACCGACGAGCCCCCCCACGAGGGTGAGGACGTCGTGCAACAGGCCCTCTTCGTGTTCATTGATGTAAAGCGCGCAGGTGCAGTGCGGTACCGTCACTGTGCAGAGACCGGAGGAGACGTCGGTCTTCGCGAGCATCCCCGCGACCTCTTCGGTGATGTCGAGCACCTGGCGACGCGAGCTTGTTGGCAGGGCGAAGGTCCTGGTCACCGATCCACTCTCCTTGGGGCCATCGGCAGACGGCCCGGAACAACCGGTTGCGGTCGTCACCACTGTCGGCCGCGCGTCAGGAAAGAGCGGGCCTCAAGTCCACGATCTGTAGTTGCAGCCTCTCAACCCCGGTGTAGTCGTCAAGTTTCGGGACAAAGCAGAGATCAATAAGACTCCCGGCCTGCACCTGGTCGAGGCGGTCGCCAAGCCCGAAACCGATGGCATCCATGTTGCGGCCGCCGACATCCAGGACCAGCTTCAGATGCTTGCCCGCCGCCCCCACCGTGCGCGACTGGCGCACCGTCAGGCCTCTGAGCGCCAGCAGCGGCGCCGGGTTGGCCGAACCGCATGGCTCGAGCGCGCCAAGCCCGGCGGCCAACTCCCGAGTCACCTCGGCCGGATCAACCTCGACATCAACCATCACCTGCGGGCGCAGGTCGTCCTCGGTGATGGTCTCGCGACCGAGTTTATTGAGTCTCTCCCGCAGTGCGTCGATGTCGTCAATGCCCAGCTCAAAGCCCGCCGCGAGCGAATGCCCACCGTGGCGACCAAGCAGGTCCGAGCAGTGCCCCAGCGCCCCGGCGACATTGAAGCCGTCTATGCTCCGCGCCGAGCCGCGGGCCCGATCGCCCTCAATCGCCATCAGCAGCGTCGGGAGACCTGTTGCCTCAAGTACCTTCGACGCGACGATGCCCACTACCCCCCTGTGCCACCCCTGGCGCGCGAGCACCACGACGCGATCCTCGGCGAGGTCCACATCGCGCTCAACCATCTCCAGCGCCTGCCGGAAGATCGTCTCCTGCTCCCGCTGGCGCTGGCGGTTGAGGCTGTCGAGGTGCAGGGCGGTTCGCCGCGCCTCGTCTTCATCCTCCGTCAATAGCAGTTCAAGCGCGTCAGTCGCATCGGCCATCCGTCCGACCGCGTTGAGTCGCGGCCCGAGACGGAACGCCACGTCCTGTGCGCTTATCTGCTCGCCAAGCTCACAAAGCTCCAGCAGCACCTGCAGGCCGACCTTGCGCGTGTGAGGCAGAAGCTGTAGCCCCACTGCCGTCATGATGCGGTTCTCACCGATCAGCGGGCAAACGTCCGTGATTGTCCCGATCGCAACGACGTCGAGGAACGCCCGTTGGAGGGATCTCTGTGACAGGTCGAGTTTCTCGCAGATGCCCGACGCAAGCTTGAACGCCAAACCGACGGCGGCCAGTTCACGCTCCGGATAGCACGAGTCCTTACGCTTGGGATCGATCACCAACGCGGGGTCAGGCAAATCGTCGCCGGGTTCGTGATGGTCCACGATGATGACGTCCTGATCCTGTGCGTAGGCACAGGCTACGGCGTCGTGGTCGCGCACACCGCAGTCCACTGCGATGATCAGCCGCGCCAGATCCGCCGAGGTGCGGACCGCGCTCTCGCTGAGCCCGTAGGAGTCCTCAAAGCGATGCGGCAGGAAGTAATGCACCTGCGCGCCGAGCTTCTGCAGGAAGCGCACGAGCAGCGTCGTCGAGGTGATCCCGTCGGCGTCGTAGTCGCCATGGATCAGTATCGGCTCACGCTCTTCAATCGCCCGGATGACACGATCCACCGCCCGCTCCATGTCGGGCAGGAGGAAGGGGTCATGCAGGTCCCCCAGCGACGGGTTCAGAAAGCGGCGAGCCTCCGAGGGTTCATGCACGTCTCGCGCCAGCAGGATCGCTGCGAGTACCGGATGTGCGTCCAATTCCCGCGCGAGGCACTCCTCAGCGTCTCGATCCCGGGGCCTGACGATCCAGTCACTGCTGCGGCTCACGGCCATCTCTGCTTCCTGCTGGGCTTGGGGGATTAGTTGGGCGAAGTATAAGGCAACGGCGAAGCAGTGTCAACTTGAGGGGGGAGGCCCCCGCGTGACGGCGAAGGAGTGCTACAGCGGGCCTGCTGCTCTCCCCGGATCAAGACCGGGGGAGGAAGCAGCGGGGCGCTTCGCCACCTCCATTGCACTGCTGAAAGAAGTGGCTTCTGCAAAGCGGTTGACAGCGAAACCCCGCTTGCCTAATATGTTCGCGGCTCGGCCGACGACCGAGCGGACGACGGTGGTAGAGTGTCATCCGACATGACGCTGATTCCGATAGAACCAGCGCTCGAGACGCGATCTCGGGTGGTCAGACACAAGGAGGCGCAGGATGAGTTCCGGGGAGATGCTGTTCGACGAGTCGCACATGTGGGTACGCCTGGAGGATGACGACACCGCCGTAATGGGTCTGTCCGACTACGCCCAGGATATGATGGGCGAGGTGATCTTTGTTGAGCTGCCGGAGGAGGGCGCGGCTCTCGTCCGCGGCGATGCTTGCGGTACGGTGGAGTCTGTCAAATCCGTCGAGGATCTCATCGCGCCGGCCAGCGGTGAGGTTGTCCGCGTCAATGAGGACGTGCTCGATGCGCCCGAATTGATGAACCAGGACGCCACCGGCGATGGATGGCTGATGGAAGTCAAGCTCGAAGACGTCAATGAGCTTGATAGCCTCATGACCGAGAGCGAATACGAGACCTTCCTCGACAACCTCGAGGGCGAGCGCGAGGACGACGACGAGGACTTCTGAAGCTCAAGGTCCCAACACCTGCAACGAAAACGGCCGGCCGCTCTCCACGGGCCGGCCGTTGCCGTAGATGGAGGATGCTGCAATGACTCACTGGCGACTCATCGAGGACGGCTTTGCTGACGGATTCACCAATATGGCGGTGGATGAGGCAATCGCCGAGGCGGTCGCCTCTGACAGACAGCCGCCCACACTGCGGCTTTACGGCTGGCAGCCGCCCGCGGTCTCCCTCGGCTACCACCAGGAGCTTGAGGACGGGATAGACCGCGCGGCGGTGGCTGATCGCGGCTACGACATCGTCCGCAGGCCCACCGGCGGCCGGGCGATCCTGCACGCCGACGAACTGACCTACAGCTTCTGCATCCGGCAGGACGCCATCCGCGGCGGACACTCCACCATGGAATCCTACCGGGAGATCTCCGCGGGCATCATCACGGGGCTGGAACTGCTCGGGGCGCAGGTCAGCCTTGGCCCCGGCGCTGAGATGCCACCGCCGCTCGGTGAGGGCCTCGACGCCGACGCCGCGAGGGCGATCTGCTTCGCCAAGACCGCGCGCTGCGATCTGCAGGCCGCCGGGCGCAAGGTCGTCGGCAGCGCACAGGTGCGCCGAGGCGGCGGCATACTCCAGCACGGCTCCATTCCCATCACCATTGACCTCGAGGATCAGATCGCCGTCATGCCAGGCAGCGACGGGCGCCTCTCGCGCCAGGTGCTCGCAGGTGCTGCGATGAGCGTCAGCGAATTGCTCGGCCGCACGGTATCGTACGATGAACTCGCCGCCGCGGTTGCCGCGGGCTTCGGAGAGACTTTCGGGATCGAACTGCGGCGCGAGGAACTCTCCCCCGCAGAGCAGGCGGAAGCGCAGCGCCTTCGCGAAGAGCGCTACGCCACCGCCGAGTGGAATGAGCGGCGCCCGGTGGCAGGCTCCGGATAGCCTGCCGAGGTTGCCTACCCCAAGGGAATCTCCGTTACCGTGCGCAGCCCCGGCTCGGCGTTCACCAGCGGCCACATGAAGTTGATGACGGCTCCCGATGTTGCTGTGTCGCCATGGATGCCACCGTGGATGATCGCATGCACCGGCGGCACGCCCTCGACGCGGATCTCGTCGCGCTCCTCTTCACCCAGCGCCATGATAAGCTCAAGCTGCACCTTGCCCATCGTCAGCCGCTGATGCTGCCCGCGGACCTGGCCCGCGGCTACGGTGAAGTACTCGCTGCTGATGGACTCCTCGGCGATGACCGGGTCAATGGTCTCCTCGAACTCATCCCACGGCCACCCAAGAGAATCGGCCAGCAGCGCCGCCGACTCCGCCAGGCCGACATGACCGATCTTCCCCTGTGAGGCGAGTTCGCGGAAGTCATCGGGCTCCATGCCGGTGCCGATCTTCGCCTGAAGCTGCTGGCGGCGGCGCGTCGCGTCAACGTAGCGCCCCGCGCTGACTGATTGGGTGCGCTCGCATACGCGCGTCAGGACAAAGGGCAGCAGGTCGAGGACGAAGCCGGGATTGACGCCCGCTCCGGTCAATGCCACCTCGTTGCGCACCGCGACCTCATCGAGACGATCCGCCACGGTGGCCGCGCGCAGCCACGGGAAGATGAGTTCCTCACAGGTGCTGATGCAGCAGAGGCCGCGCTCAAGTACCGATGTGAGTTGCGGTTCGATTGCCTCCAGCCGCGAGCCGGTGCAGACGACCGCGAGATCAGCGCCCACCTCATCGGCCTGCTCGAGCGCCTCCTGCAGGTCGCCGCAGACCATCACGTCCGGCAACTGCTGCTCATCGAAGACCGAGCGGATGGATACGCCCGCGATCTCCGGGGCGATGTCGGCACAGGCCACGGGCTCGCAGATCCCCGCGCTGACTCCCGCCTTCAGTATCTTCCTGCCGATGGGCCCGAGGCCCACGTGGACCGTCCTGAGTTTCCCGTTCATGTCAAATCCCCTTGTGAGTGCCTGATCGGCGCGCCGCGCGGAGTGTACATTATCCGCGCCCGGCGAACAAGATCAAGCTGTTACATTCGTCTTCTCAAGCGCGCCACTGTGTCTGCTGATACTGTGGGTGGAGGACGTACTCAGCGGGAGGAGGTCATGCGGTGGCCAGCGAGCGGCGCGAAGTGCTGGATTTCGGCAGTATCGTGATCGACCATGATAGAGGGCAACTGTCAGTTGACGGCAGCGCCCGCTATCTTACGCCCATGGAACGCGACCTGCTGTGGGCGCTCGCTCAGCAACCGGGCGAGGTCGTGGACTCGGACGACCTGCTGCAGGAGGTGTGGGGATACCCCCCGGGGCTGAACACGCGGACGCTCGACGTGCACATCGGCCGCCTCCGTCGCAAGCTCGGTGAGAATGGGCGCAACCCGCGGCACATCCTCACTGTTCGCTCCGTCGGCTATCGCTTCGACCCGAGTCCGGACACGTAGTTGCGGCCGCCAATCGGCAATCGGCGGGCCGTTCCGGGCGCGCACACTCCTGCGCGTGAGTCGTACCACGTTCACAACGAACTCCCCCCGCCCCACAATAACATCAGAGCCAAGATACCCGGAGTCGCGCCCTCGCCTGGACACCGTACTGCAAACAGGATTCGTACGGTACGACGCACGGGTGAGGGCACCCGTGCCACACGAACGACAACAACAGCGAATAGCGACCACGCAGCTTCGCGCCGGATCCTCGCGAGGGCGCGAGGACCACAATCCACGCCCTTCGGGCGGGACAGGCGAACAAACGGCCCACCCACGCCAACGATAGTGATCTTCTCGTCTCCGGCTCCCGCCCCGCCAAATCTTGACTTGCCCCCCTTCTATGTCATACAATCGCACGGCAATCGAGGCGCGTTTCAGGTGTCGATAGGAGGCGTTTCTGTGACACAAGGCGCGAAAGGTATAATATTCATCGGCGACGGTATGGGCGGACGCCCGTGTCCTGAGCTGGATGGCCAGACCACCGTTGAGGCCGCGAACACCCCCGCCATGGATCGCATCGCCCGCGAAGGCTCCTGCGGCCTCATGGACCCGATCTCCCCCGGCATACCCGCAGGCAGCGATACCTCGCACATGGCGATCCTCGGCTACGACCCGTACAAGCACTATCGCGGTCGCGGGCCTTTCGAGGCAAAAGGCGTTGGCATCGAGGTCCGACCCGGCGACGTCGCCTTCCGGTGCAACTTTGCCACCGTTGAGGGGCGCGACGTTATTGATCGCCGCGCCGGACGCATCAAGGAAGGCACAGATCAGCTTGCCGCCGCCATCCAGGAGCAGGTTCCGCAGATCGAGGACGTCGAGATCATCTTTGAGCCCTCGGTGGAGCACCGGGCGGCACTGGTGCTGCGCGGGCCAGGCCTCTCGCACGAGATCACCGAGGTTGACCCGCACGACCCCGACGTCCCCTACCTTGACTCGAAGCCCGAAGAGGGCGCCAAGGACATGGCCGCGGCTGAGAAGACAGCGCGCATACTTAACGAGTTCGTCAAGCGCTGCCACGAGGTGCTCGAGGATCATCCGGTCAATCGCGAACGGCGAGAGAAGGGCGAGTTCCCCGCGAACATCGCGCTCCCGAGGGGCGCGGGCACCGCTGTGGACCTCCAGTCGCTGGAGGCGCGCTACGGCCTCCATGCCGCGATGATCGTCGAGGTAGACCTTGTGCGTGGCCTCGGACAGTACCTCAACATGGACGTCATCAAGGTCGAGGGCGCAACGGGTGGACAGGACACGGACGAACTCGCCATCGCGAAGGCCGTCGTCGCGGCGCTTGAGGATCATGACTTCGTGCTGGCGAACATCAAGGCACCCGACCTCGGCGGCCACGATGGCAACGCGCAGATGAAGATCGAGGCGATCGAGAAGGTGGACCGCGCGCTCGGGCACCTGCTGGAGAGCCTCGACTGGGACAACACGACGATCATGATCACCGCCGACCACTGCACCCCATGCTCGATCATGGACCACAGCGGCGATGCGGTGCCGATCGCGTTCTTTGGCAATGGCACACGCCCCGATGACGTCGAGCGCTTCGGCGAGCGCGCCTGCGCAACGGGCATCATCGGCCACCCGCGGGGGATGGAGATCATGGACATCCTGCTGAACATGATGGGCAGAGCGGAGAAGTTCGGGGCATGAGAGCCACCCTCGCGCTGCTGATGGTGCTGCTGGCGGCGACCGCACTCGCGGATACCGGCCAGGGCGGCGTCTCGGCTGAGGTCGCGGCGGAGAACGCCGCGCCGGGGCCGGAGATCTTCCGCATCGCCATCGTCAACAGCGCGGGCGGCGAGATTGCCGTCAGCCGAGATGAGGGCGCGACATGGCTGTGCATCGGCACTGTCAGAGTGCCGGCACTGGGCGTCAACCCGGCCGGCTATACCGCCAGCAAGTGGGCGGAGGACAGTGCCGTCGCCGCCACGGCAGTCAATGCGGTGCACCTGAAGGTTGCGAATAACCCCGAGACCGGGCGGGGCATCGTGATCTCGTTGGTGCCCGCCGGAGAGGCGGTCGGCGCCGCGGAAGGACGCCCCGGCAGCACCATCGGAACCGACATCGCGGCGGGTAGCGGTATCTTCGGTGGCGGCTTCGCGCCGGCGGTCAACTCACCGCTGGGCATCGAGCGCGACGGGGAGATCGAGGCGCTTCCAGCGGACTACGTGCCCGCCGATGGCGACCAACTGGTTATCCGCGTGCTGGAGGCGCCCACTGCCCTCGTGGCGCTTACGTTTGACAACAGCTTCGGCGGCCTGATCCGTGCGATTGAGGCGGGAGGCGGCGAGCGCGTCATTGGCATGGTTCTGCGGCCCGTGTCCGGCATAGGGCGCTTCGAGGGCACCTTCAGCGCCGCGCCGGGCCGCATTCGCGCAAATCACGCGGGTGTGATCGACATCTCCACCTCTCCACTGAGCATGATCGGAGGCTTTCAGATCGTTCCCTCCGGCCATGCGGACAGTCCTGAGGTAAGCTACATACGTACGGGGACGGCATGGATGGTCGTCGGGCCGGTGACCGCCACTGAGCCGACGTGGGAGGGCGTGGCGCCGCTGTTCGCCGGCTACCTGCATCCGAGCTATCGCCCAGACGACCTGCAGCACGATGACTGGATGCGTCGGTTGCTCTCCCGCAGCCAGGTGCTGGTGCAGTACGACAACGGCGACTGGGAGCTTATGCCGCGCATCGCAATAGACCCGGAGGCCACGCCGGAGATGGACAGTCAGGACCGCGGCCGAAACGGGCTGTGGCGCATTGCGGGCAGCTTGAGTCCGGCCGTCCCGGCTCCTGCGGTCGCATCTACCGCTCTGCGCGGCGTGACGGCGATCCGGATCGATCTGCCGCGCGCGCAGTTCTGGCCGGAGAGTGGCGCACCGTAATCATGTTCGGCTCTGACTCGATGCGCTCCGGAGCGGGTTCTGCTATACTGGCGGCGAGGGACAGCAATGACTGAACGCGGCCGTACCGAGAAGATGCTCAGCAGCGGCTTTTCGCTGCTGGTGAGCCTGCCGCGCAATGATGCGGCGCTGGGGCGGGCGGCGCTTGATGCGGGCGCCGACGCTTTGAAAGTACACATCGGCCTCGAGCACTTCGCCAGCGGCCTGAAGACCGGCTCTTTCGACGAGGAGCAGGATGCGCTGCGGGAGGTCGTGGCCCTCGGCGCTCCGGTGGGGATTGTTCCGGGCGTGGGCGAGGGGCTGGCTACGCGCGAGGAGATGCTGCGCCTCGTGGAGATCGGGATAGACTTCTTTGATCTTTACGCGACCGACATGCCCGCATGGATGTTGCGGATGGACGACTGCGCGCT
Organism: candidate division WS1 bacterium; assembly: GCA_012522765.1. Classification (GTDB taxonomy): domain Bacteria; phylum Armatimonadota; class Zipacnadia; order Zipacnadales; family UBA5352; genus UBA5352. The sequence goes on from JAAYJW010000043.1 coordinate 12,716, forward strand.
GTCGGTGATGGTAGCCTTCAGCGCCGCCTGTCGCCCTTGGGGGCTGGTGGAGAACGTTGCCGCTGAAAGCCGCCCGACGCTCATCGAGGCCTCGATCATGCCGCACGAGGCCTACGGCACCGCGCTGACCGCCGCCGACATATCGGAGTACGCGGAGATAGCCGCACGGGCACAGCAGCCGGTGATCGTGCCGACGCAGAAAGCAGCAGTGCCCGATGATGTTGCCCCGCTCATAGACAGCGGAGCGGCCGGGTTGCTGATTGGCGCAGTTGTTACCGGCGCGGAGGCGAGTTCAATCGCGCAGGCGACCGAGCGGTTCCGCAGAGCAATTGACGCGAGTAGTTGACGACGCCAGGAGGGACAGGCGTGTCATTGAGACATCGATCGCACCGGATCATCTACGTCCCGCTGGACAACCGACCGTGCAACGCGAGATTCCCCGGGCTGCTCGCGCGCATGGTTGACTTCGAGCTTGTCATGCCGCCGCTGGACATCCTCGGCGAGGCCCGGCAGGAGGCTCAGCCATCGCGCATCGCCGACTGGCTCGTACAGCAGCACGGCAGCATAGACTGCGCAATTATCTCCCTCGACATGCTCGCCTACGGCGGCCTTGTCCCCTCGCGCACGATGAACGCGGCGCCCGAGACCGCCCTGGAGCGCCTCGATGTGCTTGCCCGCCTGCGCGAACAACTTGGCGAGGCGGCTGTCTACGCATTCAGCACCATCATGCGGCTCTCAATCACCGCGAACTCCTCCGAGACGGGCCGGTACTGGGAGCCGATGCGGCAGTACAGCGAGATCAGCTACCGCGTCAATCGGCTCGGGCAGGCGGAGTATGAGGAGCGCCTGCGGGAGCTTGAGGAGCAGATTCCCGCCGAGATCATCAGCGACTACCGCGCGGCCCGCGAGCGCAACCATCGCGTGAACCTGCGCGCGATAGACGAGACCGCCGAGCATCACATCGACTTTCTGGCGCTCACGCAGGAAGACGCGGCCGAGTACGGGCTGCACATTGATGAGCAGGAGCGACTGCGCGACCGGGTCGCGTCGCTGAACATAGATGACCGCGTGATGATCTACCCCGGCGCCGATGAGGCCGGGATGACGCTGCTCGCGCGCTTCATCCACCGTCACATGCTCAAGACGCCGACGGTGCGCGTACTGTATTCCTCCGAAGAGGGCGCCGATCGTATCGCGACCTTCGAGGACCGGCCGCTGCGCCAGTCGGTAGAAGCACATGTTGCCGCCGTAGGCGCAGAACTGACCGAACGCGAGGAAGCCGACCTGCTGCTGGCAGTGAATGCGCCCGTGGAGGGTCAACGGGCCGACTACCAGCGAGGTGCGGCACGCGACCGCCGCCGCCGCGAGGTGCGCAACCTGCTGCGAAACGCTGCCGCCGCGGCGCCTCAGCGCATCGCGCTCGCTGATGTCGCATTCCCCAATGGCGCCGATGAAGCGCTCATGCGGGAGTTGCGCCACAGCAGCCTGCAGCCGCACAGGCTCCTGTCATTCGCTGCCTGGAACACCGCCGGAAACTCGCTGGGGTCCGCACTCGCCCACGGGACCCTGCGCCTGATCGCCCTGCAGGATAAGGGCGCGTTCGACCTGGCGCAACTGCTCGCGGACATTTCGCCGATGCGTTACCTCGAGCTGCTCAACTCCGTGATCGACAGCGAGCGCGCGCACATCGAGTTCCTCTTCGGCCGCTTCGTGGATGACTGGCTCTACCAGTCGCGCGTGCGCACGGAGGTCACCGAGAAGGTCGTCGAGCTTCTGCAGGCCTCGGTCTTCGACCTCTCGACCAGCTATCGCCAAACCGAGCGGATGGTCGCGCAGGAGCTTTCCGCCGCCGCAAGCGACCTGTGGACCGACCACTTCCTCGCGCAGGAGATGGTGCAGATCGGCATCGACCAGAGCCGCTCCTCGCTCGTTCTCGACGCGCTGGAGGAAACGCGCGTACGCCTGCCATGGCGGCGGCTCTTCGAAGTCGAACTCGACTTCAAGTTCGGCGTTGAACTGGTACCCGGCGGGCAGTAGGGACCGGGACGCATCAGTTCATTCAGATCGGCATCCGGCAAACGCTGTGTACCTCCTGTCGCGTTCACGCAAGCCGCCGGCGACCAGCCTGATGAGCGCGGCTTACCCCTGAGGATGATCGCAGATGCCCGACATTCGCCTTGTACTGATCGGCACCGGCACGAACATGAAGGGGCACATTCGCTCGCTCGTGCAGATAGACGGCGCGCGCATCGTCGGCATGGCCGACGTGGACGAGCAGCGCCTCGCCGAGGCGCGCGAGATGATGGGCGATGTGCCGGCCTTCACCGACTACCGCATGCTGCTCGACCAGGTCGAGGCGGATGCCTGCTTCGTCGCCGTCCCCAACTACCTGCACCGGCAGGTCGCCTGCGATACGCTTGAGGCGGGCCTGCACACAATGTGCGAGAAGCCGATGGCGACGACGCCGGACGATTGTGATGCGATGATCGAGACCGCCGAGCGCACCGGCCGCTTCCTGCAGGTCGGACTCTCCTGCCGCTTCTCTCGCGTGGACAGCACCGCCCAGGCGCTCGTGGCCAGCGGCGCGATCGGTGAGCCGAAGATGATCTGGGCGCGCGAATTCCGCCCGCCCTTCGCAAAGAAGTATCAGGACTGGATCCTCGACCGCAGCCGCTCCGGCGGGACGCTCGTGGAGAAGACCTGCCACCACTTCGACCTCTTCAACTGGTTCGCGGGCGCGCGCGGTGAAGCCAACCCAACCCGAGCCTACGCCTCCGGCGGCGCCGACTGGGTCTACAGCGATCTCGACCATCTGCCGGAGGGCGTCACGGAGGCGGAGAAGCCCAAGCTGGACATCATTGACAACGCGTTCGTGACGGTGGACTACGACACCGGGACGCGAGCGAACCTCGCGCTGTGCATGTTCGCCAACCAGGGGCGCAAGCTTGAGATCGGTATCCAGGGCACCGAGGGCGCGGTGGTCTACTACCGCCTCGAGTTCCGCGTGGATCTCTACGACGCCGACCACCCGAAGGAGCCGCGTAGCATCCCAATCGACATCCCCGACGAGGAGATGGCGTGGAGCCACCACGGGCAGGCGTACCTCGAGCAGCTCTACTTCCTCGACTGTGTGCGCCGCAATCGCAAACCGGACGTTGATGGCTACGTGGGCAAGCGCAGCGTGGAGATCGCGCTGGCGGCGGAGGAATCGGTGCAGACGGGCCTGCCCGTGAGGATCAGGGCGACGCGGCTGCCGTAGGACGGGCTGCCGTAGGGCAGGCTTTCCAGCCTGTCGGCAAATCCACCTACTCCGCGATAATCTCGCGCATCTGCTCCGCGATCTCCTGTGCGCGGTCGGGGCGCTTGACCGACATCCGCTCATCCAGCGGCGCGATCTCGCCCGAGGTCAGGTGCAGCACCGGCCGCAGGTAGGGCACGTCATCGCCGGTGGAGACGTCGCGCCTGATCTCCTCAAGCTCAACGGTCGCGATCTCGTCGAAAGGCAGTACTCGCTCAGTTGTACCCCCGCGCGTTTGGCTGACGATCGTCACGATGCGTCTGTCGCGGTCAAAGCTGATCTCCCAGCGCCCGCGCCGTGACGAGCGGAGTACGCGCCCCAGCCCCACGCCCGCAAGCACCAGCACGATCCCCACCACCAGCGCCCAGAGCACACGGCTGTAGACGTACCAGCCAATCAGCGCCACGCCGATGAGCACCAGCGTCCACTGCTGGCAGCCGAGGCAGCAGACTGCGCCCCGATCCGCGGCCTCGTACGTTATCACCCGCTGCGCCTGATCGTCGCTCATCGGCCCCCGCTCCTCACCACGTGATGCGCACGCTCAGGTCATCGCCGCCCGCGGTCAGCACGAGGCCCTCGGGCCAGTCGATCAGCAGGCGCCCGTCCTCCACGCGCGTCTCCACCGGCGTCTCCGCGCCACCGACGTAGGCCGCGGCCGTCACGCTCTCCCCCACACCATCAGGCAGCCCCAGCCGCAGTGTGCTCAGCGTCACTTCGCCCCACGCGACCGAAAGCTCGTTGCTCTGAGCGCTGCCCTTGCGCCGCTGGCTGAAGCCCCCCCAGCCCGCCGCCGTGATGAAGAAGCTGCGGAAATGCTCCGGCGTCACCGTCGGTTCAAAGCCGAGCAGCCCCTTCGGTGCGTGGTAGACGCGCCCACCCGCGGCTTCGAGCATGTACCACGCCGCCATCGGGCGCACATAATGATCGCCGCACTCAATCTCATTCCATGGGCTCCGCCGCGTGCCGTC